>JAVEWA010000256.1:0-9085 GCA_034004785.1 Polyangia bacterium | reverse complement strand
GGGCGGAGGAGACGCTGATCGGGATCCGCTATCCATCTGCGTTCACGAAGAAGGCGGCCTTGTTCACCAGGGGCGTCCCTGTCTCCATGGTGCGTCTGAGAGCGCAGTCGCTCTCGCACATGCTGGCCCTGAAGACGTCGGAGCAGCGCCGGCCCAGGGCCTCCTCGCGAGGGACCCCGGTGATCTGCTCTGCGGCCCTGTTGAAGGAGAGCACGCGCCAGCTCTCGTCCACCGTGAAGACTCCGTCCGAGATGCTCTCCAGGATCGCCTCCGTGGCGACCTGCAGGGCCGGGACGCGGGTGCTTTTCCGTTTGCGGGTCATTTGGGCACTACGAGCTCCCAGAGCGCTTCGCCGTCCTTGGTGAGCCTGAGCCTGACCAGCGAGGGCGCGCCGCCGGCGAGGGCGGGGTGCTCTGCCCTGAGGGCGGGGAAGTCGGTGTTGTTGAGGAACAGGGCGAGGGTGTTCGCCACGGGTTCCAGCGCTGTGTTCGCGTCGTCCACCTGCTCGACATGGGACGCATCCATCAGCAGGGACGTGACCTCGCGGTGGGCTATCCTGGCCGCCGTCTGGATGCAGTGCTCGCCAAGTCGCAGCAGGAGGCTGCCGTCGGGGAGCAGCTCGAATGAGCGGGTGAGGCGTGAGGGTTTCGTTTCCCCACTCCTGCTCGCGCCGGTTCCTTGGTCCGTCATTTTGCGACCTCGTCGTGCAGTCGGCAGCAGCGGCTCCCGCTCAGCTGCACAGGTCCTCCCTCGATGCGAAGCGCCTTTCCGTGCACCAGGGCGTCCGCCATCTTCCTGTGAGCCGAGTCGATGATCCGGCTGAAGGTCGTGCGGGAGACGCCCATCTCGGACGCCGCCTGCTCCTGGTAGAGCCTGTCCAGGTCCGCCAGGCGCATGGCCTCGAACTCGTCGAGGCTCATGACGACCTCTTCGAGCTCTAGCACGGGAATGCCGATGGGCTTGAACACTGGCGCGCCCGGGCGGCCAGCGATTCGGCGGCGGCAGAAGGGTCGAGGCATCCTGTTGAACCTCCACGAGTAATTATGAACATATGCCCATAACTAGTCAAGGCGCCATTTTGCAAAGGCGTAAGGCCTGCGTCCACGGGGGTATTGGCCTGTGGGTCGGCTTGATTAGAGGTTGGTGACGCAGCGAACGTGGAGGGCGTAGGTCCGGCTCCAGGTGTCCCAGCGTCCGATGGTGTCCGGCGGGTATCCAGGGCCCGAGGTGAAGCAGCGGCGCCAGGGCCCCCAGTATCCCATGGTGGAGGTCCAGAGGTAGCCGTAGGTCGGGTAGTTGTAGGAGACCCCGGTGGGCGAGACCATGCCCCCGAGCAGCATGTCGAAGCCACTCGTTCCGCCCACTTGCAGCACCGTGCCCGCGGGCGGTCCGCGCCACTGGTCCAGGTCGGCCACGGCGGGGTCCATTCCGGCGGCGATCTCCAGGGCCTTCCACTCCTGGTCTGTGGGCATGCGCCAGCCCTGGGGGCAGATCCCCGGGGCCCCGTCAGCGGTCGAGTAGTCCATGGCCTCGTCCCACTGATAGAGCCCGGCGTAGGTGTCGCACATGGCCTGGTTGTTCTGGAAGCAGTACTTCTCGATCAGGGCGTTGTTGGTCTGCTGCACCGAGGTGTCGATCCTCGTCCCCACGTCGAGGTTCGCGCCCATCCAGCAGAGCCCCCCGATGGCCAGGGTCGGGTAGCTCTGGCCGTCCCGGTCGTCCACGAGCTGATCGCCGCAGATCCAGTTCGTCAGGCAGGCGGAGGTGTCGAGCTGGCAGCTCGCATCGCAGCCCAGGTTGCCGCTCGCCAGCCCGAAGTCCTCGCAGGTGGCGCCCCCGAGGTCGCTCGAGTCGCAGGCCTCGGCGCCGTTCAGCTCTCCGTCGCCGCAGAATCCGCCCATGCACCCCGAAACGTCCAATGTGCAGTCTGACATGCAGTCGAGCTCGCCCCCTCCGTAGTAGCCCAGGCCCTCGCAGGTGGCGCCCCCGAGGTCGGTCGAGTCGCAGGCCTCGGCGCCGGTCCTCACCTCGTCGCCACAGAGATCGTCGTGGCAGCCCGAGAGGTCCAGCATGCAGTCGGACCCGCAGACGATCTCGCCGCCCACGTGCCCGAGCAGCTCACAGGTGAGGCCCCCGAGGAGGCCTTCCTCGCACTCCTCGCCGCTGTCTATCTCTCCGTCACCGCACCGCCCGCCCATGCAGCCCGAGAGGTCGAGGGCCAGGCAGTCCGACGCGCAGGCCAGGTCCCCGCCGCCGTGGTAGCCAAGGCTGTCGCAGCTATCGCCCCCTAGCTCGGTGCCGTCACAGACCTCGGGGCCATTTATGATCCCGTCGCCGCAGAACTCCTCGCAGGTGGATGGATCCAGCGTGCAACTGTCGGTGCAGGAGAGCGCCCCGCCGTAGAAGCCGTAGTCCTCGCAGGTGACCACGCAGGTAACCGCGCTCATGTCAGGGCCGTCGCAGACCTCTGGGCCGTTGATGATCAGGTCGCCGCAGAACCCGCCCAGGCACCCGGAGGCGTCCAGGGTGCAGTTCGCGGCGCAGGCCAGCTCCCCTCCGTCGTAGTAGCCCAGACCCTCGCATGTGGCGCCTCCGAGGTCGTCCTGGTCGCAGGTCTCTCCAGGATCGCGCTGGCCGTTGCCGCAGAGGGAGTCACGGCAACCAGAGACGTCCAGCTCGCAGTCGGAGGTGCAGCTCAGGCTGCCTCCTCCGATGTAGCCGAGACCCAGGCAGCTCTGGCCGCCCAGCTCCTCTCCGTCGCAGACCTCACCAGGATCGAGCCTCTGGTCGCCGCAGAAGGGCTTGGGGGACGGGTGCTCTCTGTCGCAGCCAACCCAGAGGATCATCCCCAGGGCTCCGATGACGAACGATATGTTCTTATTGAAATAGTCCATTGCGTTCATCTCCAAGCTGCTCAATTCCCTCTCCTTGGGGCTGAGCCGCTCGATCCATTCGAGAGCATACCCAGTATAGGGGCTGACGGGCAAGGGGAGCGGCGACAGGGGAGCGGCGACAGGGGAGCGGCGATGGGGGAGCGGCGATGGGGGAGCGGCGATGGGGGAGCGGCGATGGGAACCGGGCTCGACACAGAGGGTCCGGAGTCGTCCGGAAACCCGTTGTGCTATAGTCCTCGGCATGCCGGAGAACGCATGCAGCTTGGCAGGTGAGCTCACCGCGCGGCTCGAGAAGCGGCCGGAGGTGCTGTTCGCGCTGCTCTTCGGCTCACAGGCCAGCGGGCAGCCGCATGCCCACTCGGACATCGACATCGCGGTGTTCGTGGATGCGTCGCTTTCGGCTCGGCAGAGGCTGGATCTCAGGCTGGACGTGGCTGGTGACCTGGCGGATCTGGGTGTGGCGGACGTGACCGTGCTGAACGATGCGCCGGCGCTTCTTGGCCACCAGGCCCTGATGGGGACGAGGCTCTTCGTTCGAGATCGGTCGGTCTGGGTGCGATACTTCGTGAAGACAATCCGAGAGTCCGCAGACCAAGCCTACTATCGGCAGATCCACGCTACCGAGCGCAGAGCACGGCTGGAGGCAGGGACCTATGGTAGACCGTGAGGTGTTCGAGGCGCGGCTCGCTCGTCTCGAGGAGCTCCTAGGCCTCCTGCGGGGGCTGGCCGCCACCGAGCGCCAGGCCATCTTCTCTGACGTGGGGCTGAAGGCCCAGATGGAGCGCTGGCTGCACCTCGTCGCCGAGTGCGCCTTGGATCTCGCGCAGCACCTGATCGCTGATCGTGGCTACCAGTCTCCCTCCACCTATCGCGAGGCCTTCGCCATCCTGGGTGAAAGCAGCCAATGGAAATAGCAGGTTTTCGTCCTGGCTCCTCGGGTAGTGGCGTTAGGCAGGCTGGAGCAGCATGAGCCATCAAACGAAGCGGAGGCGATGTGTCATCTGGTCACTCTGGGGCCTCGGGGTTGCCCTCGCCATGATGCCTGGCAGTGCCATGGGGGCCGAGTACGTGGTGGATGGGGAGCACCCTCTGGCGAGGGACGACAACCCGGGCACCGCTGAGGCGCCCTTCGCGACCATCGGGCGCGGGGCCGAGGTCGCGCAGGCAGGGGACCGGGTGATCGTGCGGGGTGGCTACTACCCGGAGCGGGTCCGGCTCAGGGAGTCTGGCGAGCCAGGGCTCCCCATCGTCCTCCTGTCCGAGCCGAGGCGCGCCGCCGCCATGCACGGCTTCACCGTGGCGGACGCGAGCCACCTGAGGATCGAGGGGTTCGACATCTCGAGCTCGCCGCACATCACGGGCTGGGACGAGACGGCGGGCTTCTTCGTGAGGGGGAACCAGTTGGAGATAGTGGACAACTACATCCACGATCTCTCCTCCACGGGCGTTGTGGGCTACTGGCACGAGCCCTTTCCCGAGGACGTGCTGGTGCGGGACAACACCATCTACCGCGTCCAGATGGGGATCACAATCAGCGGCCAGCGCTGGACCGTGGAGGGCAACGAGGTGCGCCGGCTCTACCAGTACGGGGGCGGCGACTGCGACTACAGCCGCTTCTTCGGCCAGGACCACGTCATCAGGGGCAACCTCTTTCACGGCACCGACTTCGACGAGATCGGCGCTGCCCACGTGGACTGCTTCCAGACCTTCACGAACAACGGGGAGGAGACCCGGAACATCCTCTTCGAGGGCAACGTCTGCTTCGACTTCCACCAGGCCCTGATGGCCTCGAACGTCTCGGGCACGGACACGCGCGACTTCACCTTCCGGAACAACCTCTTCGCCCACGGCCACGCCTGGGGGCTCTGCGTACACGACGTCTCGGGCATCCTCGTGGAGAACAACACCTTCGCCCTCATCGCCTACCACGGGGCCGGGTTCCGCGGGGCCTCGGTGGGAAACCTCGTCCGGAACAACATCTTCTACGGTATCAGCTCGAGCTACTGGGCGGACGACGGGGGCGAGGTCACGGGCGACTACAACTTGATCTTCGACGCGGGCAGCCCCGGCGCCCCAGGGGCGCACGATCTTTTGGATCTGGATCCAGGCTTCGTCGATGCCCAGGCAGACGACTTCCACCTCCTGTCAGGCTCGCCAGCGGTGGATGCGGGCACTGCCATCGCGGAGCTGACCGTCGATCTCGACGGGCTGGCTCGGCCCCAGGGCCCGGCCTGGGACATCGGCGCCTACGAGCACAGCGACGCGCCTCCCCTCCGGATCGTGACCTTGACCCTGCCGGGCGGCGCCCGAGGGTTGGAGTACGCGGCGACCCTTCGGGCCAGCGGCGGCGCCGCCCCCTACTCCTGGTCCCTGGCTCGGGGCGCCCTGCCGCCAGGCGTCACCCTGGACCCCGCGAGCGGCCTCCTTTCAGGGACTCCGTCCGCGACCGGGCTCTACAGCTTCTCGGTCCAGGTGGAGGACTCCGCCTCGGCCACCGACCTGCGCGCCTTCACCATCGCCATCCCAGGCAAGGAGGCGCGCGACAAGGGCTGCGGCTGCCGGAGCTCGCAGGGGGAGCCTGTCCCGTTGGTCTGGCTGATCGGTGCGCCGCTGCTGCTTATGTGGATGAGGAAGAGGCTATGGATGAGGAAGAGGCTATGGATGAGGAAGAGGCTGAGGCTGAGGCTGAGGGGGGGGAATGGCGAGGACACAGCGTCTCCACCGGCACGAGATCACCTCCTCATGCCCCCTGCCTTGCCTCCTCGCGTCGCTGGTCCCTTGACGGCGCCAAGGCCGCACTTGAAGTAGGCGTTGGGCTTGCAGTCGCAGGTAGTGGCAGTCGGGGAGTTGACGCATTTGCCGTTCGTCGCCTTGAACTCCTGCAACTTGGGAACGCAGCTAAACACGTTCGCATCGCGGTCTTTGCGGCACTCCATGGTGACGTGGTAGCAGGTTCCGGCCTCCACTGTGCAGTGACCATCGTAGAATGTTCCAAGGAGATAGCTTTTGGTCTTGAGCGGTTTGATCTCCTCTGCCTTCACCGGCTTCCAGCAATAGGTGTCCGTGGTTTCCGGATTGGCCACCCCACCTTCCTGATAGCGCTTCGCCGACACCGCCTTCGCCCCAATGACCGTGCTGATGGCGTCGGCCACCGGCTTGGAGGAGTTCGGGGCCTTGATCGACTCCAACACGATGGATATCGCACCCTCGACGAACTTGGAGACAACATAGGACTTGCCCCCCTCCTTGCACACCTTGCAGATCGGATTCCGCCAGCTCGGTGGGCCACACTTGATGTCCTCCTGGGCGGCCTGAGCGACAGCGGCATTGGTATGAAGTACACACGCCGCCAACCCGACCATCATCGTCAAAAAGGCAGTTCGCATCGCAGTTTCCTTTCTCACTTGTAGAAGGATCAAAGCGTACAACCGGCGCTACTATTCGACGGTGGTCCAGATAAGTCAATTTGGAATCAGTATCCTAAGCGCCTACTTTCCATCCCACTGCTCTTGGGAGGTTACCGCCACACAGCCTCTGCGGTATCATGCCCTGACAACCACACCAAACCGAGGACATCCATGCGCTACCCACCGACCCCGGACATCTCTCTGGTTGAGGCGGCAAGATGGCGAAACAGACGGCCCATCCGAGGCTCGGCCCCGCCCCTGATGGCCGCCGCATGCCTGCTCGGGTGGGCGCTCTTGCTTTGCGGCTGCCAGGACGACGGTGGAGGTGACGGCTCCTGCAAGCAGCCACTGTCCGCCCCCATCCCGAGCTGCGCGCCCGTGGTCCCCACGAGCACCGGCGACCCTTACGTCGACTGCGTGGCCCGAATAAACCAGCTGCGGTCCGAATGTCAGTGCCTGCCGCCGCTGGAGCGGTGGACCGAGGCCGAGGCCTGCGCCGACGCGCAGGCTCAGTACGACTTCGAGGAGGACCGATACCACGCCGGGTTCACCGACAACATCTGCTCACCTCGGGGCTCGGCCCAGAACGAGTGCCCCGGTTGGGGCTCGGTGAGCCAGGTCGTCAGCGGTTGCCTGCAGATGATGTGGGACGAGGGCCCCGGAGAGCCCTACTCCGAGCACGGCCACTACATCAACATGACGAACCCCTCTTACACCAAGGTCGCCTGCGGCTTCTACACCACCCCCGGCGGCGCCGTCTGGGCCGTGCAGAACTTCTCTCCCTAGGAATCTCCCTGTGTCCAGGCCATCGCCTCGGTGTGCAAGGTGGTCACGGACGCCCTGCAGCACGAGCTGTCCCGGCTCCAGGGCCGGTCCTTCTGACGCCCTCGCGCCCACCGGCTCGTGCAGGATGAGGTCGCGAGAAGCCGCTCCGATCCAGGCTCATCACGGAGCAGATGCTTTGATCTCCTCGGCGAAGAACGTCTCGAGCCTCCGGAGCAGCTCGTCGCGGGTCTCGCGAAAGGCCTGGAGGCGTTCTCCTTCCGAGCCCTCGTGAGCGGCGGGATCTGGCAGGCCCCAGTGGAGCCGGGTCGCCTGGCCGAGGAAGAGCGGGCACTCCTCCTCGGCGCAGAGGGTGATGACGGTGCCCACCTCGGAGACGGGGATCTCGGCGACGTCCTTGGACCTGTGGCGCGAGATGTCCATGCCGAGCTCCGCGAGCACGGCGATTGCCTCGGGGCGGACCCTGGTGGGGCGGGAGCCGGCCGACCACAACGGGAAACCCGGGGGCAGCATGGCGCGGGCCAGGCCCTCGGCCATCTGGCTTCTTGCTGAGTTGGCCACGCATAGAAAGAGGATTCCCCTTGGCTTCATTGCTTTTGGCTCCTAGGGCTTTCGGCCGGTGATCCGGACGCTCGAGACCTTGCCCGCGAGCTCCTTGGCCATTCGAAGGGCGGCCGTCCTCGGGAGCCCCACCGGGCCGCAGCCCGTGGAGCCGCCCCCTCCCTGGCCCCCCCCTGCCGAACCGCAGCAGCAGGAGCCGCCCTCCTCGATGCCGAGGAGACCGGAGAGCTGATCCCGGTCGTAGGTGAGGCGGTCACGCACGGCAACATCCACCAGGCCCGCGTTCGCGAGGCCCGCCAGGTACTCCGCCTCTGGAATTGCGCCCGAGATGCAAGCCGAGTAGAGGGCGCTCACCTCGGTGATCCAGGCAGGCATGGGCTCGGCCACGATGTCCGAGATGGAGAAGCGGCCGCCGGCCCTGAGCACCCGGTGGATCTCGGAAAAGACGCGCTTCTTCTCGGGTGAGAGGTTGATCACGCAGTTCGAGAGCACGAGATCCACCGAGCCCGCCTCCACGGGCAGCTCCTCGATTATGCCCTCGCGCACCTCGACGTTGCCGAGGCCCGCGGCGGCGGCGTTCGACCTGGCGCGCTCGATCATGGCCGGGGTCATGTCCACGCCGATCACCTTGCCCTTTGGGCCTACGAGCTTGGCCGCCAGCAGGATGTCGATCCCCGCGCCGGAGCCGAGGTCGAGCACCCGGTCCCCCTCGCGGATCTCAGCGAGGACCACCGGGTTGCCGCACCCGAAGGAGCTCGCAACCGCGTCCGCGGGCAGGGATGCCAGGGCCTCCCTGCTGTAGCCGGCAAGGGACGCGAGCATGCTCTCGGGAGGGGAGGGGGCGGCGCAGCACGAGCTGGCCGCGGGCGCCTGGGTCTGGAGCACCGCGAGGCTGTAGGCCTCGGATACGCTCTTCCTGATGTCGTCTGGGCGGCTCATGACTGCGCTTCCTCCTCGGCCTTGGCCGGTCCGTCGAACCAGTGGGTCGTCCTCAGGCAGATCCTCACCAGCCAGAGCATCACCGGCACCTCGATGAGGACCCCCACCACCGTGGCGAGGGCCGCGCCCGAGGACAGGCCGAAGAGCATGGTGGAGGTTGCGATGGCCACCTCGAAGTGGTTGGAGGCGCCGATCATGGCCGCAGGTGCCGCGTCGGCGTACTTGAGCTTGAGGACCTTGGCAAGGCCGTAGCCGAGCCAGAAGATCAGCATGGTCTGGATGAAGAGCGGGATCGCGATCCACAGGATGGTGAGGGGGTTACCCAGGATCACCTCGCCCTTGAAGCTGAAGAGCAGCACCAGGGTGGTCAGAAGGGCGATGATCGTGACCGGCGTGAGCAGGTGCAGGAACTTCTCCTTGAACCACTTCTCGCCCTTGGCCGCGATGAGCCAGCGCCGCGACAGATACCCGGCGACGAGGGGCAGGGCCACGAAGATGGCG
>JAVEWA010000255.1:0-9090 GCA_034004785.1 Polyangia bacterium | reverse complement strand
CACCGGGCCAGGAACACCGCCGAGAACATGACGACCCTTCGGCACTTCGCCTTGGACATCATCAAGTCCGACAAGAAGCGCAAGCTCGGCGTGGCCAACACCCGCAAGCGGGCCGGCTGGGACCGGAGCTACCTCATCGAGCTGCTCACAGGAGCGTGAGCGGCCTCAAGAGATGAAAGGCGGCAAGCCGGCGGCGCCTTCCGCAGCCCCTCTTCACACCAAAGTGCAGCGCGCGCCGGCCGCCGTGGCCCCCAAAAGAGCCGGCGGCGGGCGGCGCGCGCGCCTGATCACCACCGGCCTGCATGTCAGATTCCTCGCGCCAGGGATGCGGAGGGTGCGAAGCAGTCCCGCCGCAGGCGGGACCTTCGCTGTGCGGAGCCCGGAGCAGCCCGGTCGCCGCCCGAAGGGCGGCGAGGCGCCCTGAACAATCCACTACCTACGGGGAGAACTCGATCACCCGTGCGCCAGGAAAGCCTGGCTCGGAAGGAAAGGAGAACCCGATGTCACCTTGAAATCCGAGATTGGAGCCCAGCGGGTGCAAATCCCGCCCGGTCAAAGCCTAGCCAGCAGACCGGTAGCGAGTCTTGCGTGGTCTGGGGCAACCCAGGCTGCGAAGCGTAGACAGCGAGCGGACGGGCCGTGTGAGTCAGCCTCGAAAGGAATCACTCGTGGATGCCGACGGCGTGGGTTATCCGGAAGGCAGCATAGACGAAATCGACATGGCAAGATTTCGTCGGTCCACCGGGGTCAAGGAGCAGGGCACGTCCGCAGAAGGGCTCCCCAGGAACCTGGGAGGCCCCGTCGTCTTCACGTTGGAACCGGTGTCGGGGACATCGAGACCAACCCCAGGCCGGAAGGCGTCGCGTCCCACGCCATCCGGAGCAAACCGGGGGCGCGGCGTGATACCGCAGCGCAAGGGAAGACCGGAGCGTTGCGGGATGGACGACGGGGAGTCGGAGCGCCCGAGTAGTACCCGAGAAGCGGGGGAACTCGACCCGGAGGACCCCGTGGAGGAAAGGCGGGCGCCTGGTCACGACACCGTCCGCGGGAAAGAGACTGGAGATGCCAAGCTCCAAGACGATCTTCACGAAACGCGAGCGGATAGCGGAACTGGCGAGGAACGCGCCCGAGATGGCATTCACCTCCCTGAACCACTATCTCGACCTGGACTGGTTGAAGGAAGCCTATCGCCTCACGAGGAAGGACGGAGCCGTCGGGGTAGACGGCCAGAGCGCGCGCGAGTACGCAGCGATGTTGGAGGAAAACCTCCAGTCCCTGCTCGACCGCGCGAAGACTGGCCGCTACTTCGCGCCTCCCGTCCGCCGGGTTCACATCCCGAAAGGGGATGGGTCCGAGACCCGCCCCATTGGGATCCCGGCCTTCGAGGACAAGGTGCTGCAGCGCGCCGTGGTCATGATCCTGGAATGCATCTACGAGCAGGACTTCTTGCCATGCTCGTATGGCTTCCGGCCAGGCCGCAGCGCGCATCAGGCCCTGGATGCGCTCTGGAAGCAGACCATGTCGATGATGGGAGGATGGGCGGTGGAGTTGGACATCCGGAAGTACTTCGACACGGTGTCCCACAGCCACCTTCGGACGTTACTGAACCAGCGGGTGCGCGACGGAATGCTGCTTCGACTCATCGGGAAGTGGCTCAACGCCGGGGTCATAGAAAGAGGCCAACTGTCGTATCCAGAAGCGGGTACACCCCAGGGCGGCGTGATCTCGCCGCTGATGGCGAACATCTACCTGCATGAGGTCCTGGACGTGTGGTTTGAGCGCGACGTGAAGCCACGGCTGCGAGGCCACGGCTTCATGATCCGCTATGCGGACGACGCGGTCCTGGTCTTCGAGCACGAGGCAGACGCTCGCCGGGTCCTGGAGGTGCTGCCGAAACGCTTCGGTCGCTTTGGCCTGACCCTTCACCCCGACAAGACGCGGCTGGTGCGCTTCGGGCCACCGCGACCGCCCGACGGTCCAGGCCCAGGGAGCTTCGACTTCCTCGGCTTCACCCATTACTGGGGGAAGTCGCGCAAGGGGAGCTGGATCGTGAAGCGGAAGACGGCCAGCAGCCGAGTCACGCGATCACTCAAGCGGATCGCAGACTTCTGCCGGTCGAGCCGCCATGAGCCACTGGCGAAGCAGCATGCGGCCTTGACGAGGAAGCTGCAGGGGCACTACGGGTACTACGGGATCACCGGGAACTCGTTGGCCCTCGGCCGCTTCCGCAACGAGGTCGGACGGATCTGGTACAAGTGGCTTCGACGGCGCGGACAGCGGCGTCAAATGGACTGGAGCCGATTCAATCGGATCGTGTCCATCTACCTGCTGCCTCCGGCCATCACCGTCCACTCGTGCCTGCGTCGCTCAGCGAAGGCGTGACCAGAGGAGCCGGATGCGTGTAATTCCGCATGTCCGGATCTGTGGGGGGGGGGAGCGACCTGCCTCATTCCGGGGGCGGGTCGCCTCCCCTATCCCGACTGCTAACAGAGCAAAGGCTAACAGGAGGAGCGAGCGGGAAGCGGACGAGGCTGCTGGAATGCCGGTTAGCACCTGGGCAAGGCGGGTGTGTTGCCGGTAGGATGCCGGTTCGCGCCCGGGCAAGGCGGATGTGATGCCTGCCTGTGCCCTGAGAGGGCTGGAGAAACCCAGGGTAGGCAGATTATGTCACCGACGGAGTCGCGGTCGAGATGCGAAGCAGAACTTCGCCCGCGTCAGGGTGGAGACAAGCGAGGTGGTGTCCACTGCGGCCATCAGGGCCGATCCTTCTTTTGCGCCGATCGGTACTCCATCTCCGCCTTCATGCCCTTCTTGATGCACTTCTCCACGTCGGCGCAGTTCTCCTTGGCAGCGAGGATGCAGTCCAGGGTCTCGATGCGGTGGGTCACCTTCTCCTCGATGTTCTTGATGCACTCCGCGTCCTGCTCTTGGGCGGTCTTGTCAACCTTCTTGTATTCTTTGGGGAAACATGTGGCCAATGCCTTGCGCCCCCGCTCGCACTTGTCTCTGGCCATGGCCTCCTTAGCCTTGCCCTTGATCTTGTCGCAGGCAGGCAGGGAGACGAGCGCGAAGGTGAGCAAGACACTCGAGACAAAGAAAAAACGCATGAGCAGACTCCTTTCGTCCGTTGTTGCTGCCGTTCTCTTCGATTGTGGCGTCAAGGTATAGTCTTCGGAAACTCAGTTATGGGTCAAGTCTAATCCATTGCAATACGGCGCGGCACGGATGCCGCGGCTCTATCCCCTGCGGATCCAGCCCAAGATCGACTTCAGCGACATCCTTGCGGTGTGTCGCAAGCAACGGCCAATATGCTGCTTCCCGACGATGGGCAGTCTTGCTGGCCTTGACGCCATGCGGGCCTCAGCCATACTCCCGCAGGGCCCGCGCTCTCGCAGGGCCCGCGCTCTCGCAGGGCCCGCTCATCGCAGGGCCCGCGAAGGGGGCCCTTGGGATTTGCAGGGCTCTGGCCTGGCTCGCGGGCCAAGAGCAGACAGGACGACGCATGACATCGCAGATGGCATCCACCCAGGGTTTCCGAGGCTCGCGCCTGTCGGTCTCGGTCCTGATGGTCTCGCTCCTGTCGGTCTCGCTCCTGTCGGTCTCGCTCCTGCTCATGGGAGCGGGCTGCGGCGACGGAGACGCCGGGGGTCCCGACGCCGGGGACGGACGGGTGGCGACCGACGCCCGGTCGGACGCCGGGCCGGGGGACGGGGGCGCGGACGACGCGGGGCAGGACGGGGGGAACACCTCGAGGCTGGAGGCGCTGCTCGCGGCCCTGAGGGCAGACCTGGACGGCGCGATGTACGCCCAGTCCGACCAGGAGGGCTGGCCCGCGCCGGTGGAGGGAGGCTGGCTCTTCGTGTCCACCAACACCGCCCTTGGCAGGGTGGCCGGAGACCACGACGGCTGGTCGGGCACTGCCATGAACCAGGACGCGGGGTTCTGCTGGGTGGTGCTCGACGTGGCGGCGGGCACCCGCTACAAGCTGACCGATCTCACCACCTGGGCCGCGGATCCCTGGTCGCGCGCCTTCGAGCACGACCAGTACGGGGTGATGAGCATGGTCATTCCCGACGAGGCCCACCTCGAGCGGCACTTCAGGGTGGCGGGCGAGGGCCTGGCCGCCCGCACGGTCAGGGTGTGGGTGCCAGATGGGGCTCCGAGCCACCTGCTCTACGTGCAGGACGGGCAGAACCTCTTCGACCCGGAGGCCATCTGGGGAGGCTGGCGCCTTCAGGAGAGCGCGCCCGACGCCATGATGCTGGTGGGCATCGACAACACCCCGGCGCGCATGGACGAGTACACCCACGTCCAGGACGACCTGGGCTCGGGCCCGGTGGGGGGGCTGGGGGACGCCTACGTGGACTTTCTTCAGGGCGCCGTGCGGCCGCTCATCGCCCGCCACTACGGCGAGGCGCCCAAGAAGGGCGTCATGGGGTCCTCTCTCGGCGGCCTCATCTCCTTTCACGCAGCCCAGCGGCTCGCAGGGGTCTTCGTCTTCGCGGCGAGCCTGTCGGGCACCATGGGCTGGGGCTCCATCGGCCAGGGCGTCACGAACGAGACGATCATCGAGCGCTACGCCGCCGCGGGACACGGCCAGACGGCGCTCTACCTCGACTCCGGGGGAGGGGGCTCCACCTGCGCCGACACCGACGGCGACGGCGTGAGCGACGACGATCCCTCGAACGAGGACAACTACTGCGAGAACGTCCAGCTCAGGGACGTCCTCCAGGCTGCGGGCTACGTCTTCGACGTCGACCTCTGGCACTGGCACGAGGCCGGGGCGCTCCACAACGAGGCGGCCTGGGCAGATCGCGTGTTCAGACCCCTCGGCATCTTTGCAGCTCTCTAGCTCCTCGCCCCGGACTCCAGCCTGGCCCCTGTGTGAGCATGCCTGTTCCCTGTCTGTTCCCTGCCCGAACCCTGCCTCATCCTCCATCGCCTCTCGCGGCGAAAGGGGTGATACACTCGTAAGGACTCGTGCGAAGCGGAGGCCCCATGAGAACCCTCACCTGGATAGCCATGCTCGGTTTTTTCTCGGGATCGGGGTGCGCCGGCGGCGGGGAGGGCTCGAACAACAACCAGGGGAACGGCAACAACGGCAACGGCAACGCGAGCCAGCTCTGCGGGAACTTCGTGGCCGAGGGGAGCGAGGAGTGCGACGGCCCTGATCTGCGGGGGGCCACCTGTCAGACAAGGGGGCACGTGGGAGGCGTCCTCGGCTGCTACTTCTCCTGCACCTTGGACGAGACCGGGTGCCACGACAACCCCTGCGGCAACGGCACCAAGGAGACCGGCGAGGCCTGCGACGACGGCAACAACCGCTCCGGGGACGGCTGCTCGTCGGACTGCCGCCTGGAGGCGCCCATGTGGATCCAGGTGGGGACCGATCACTCCCCGCCCGCGAGGGGAGAGCACGCAATGGTTTTCGACGTCGCCCGCGAGCGCGTCGTGCTCTTCGGCGGCACGGCGAACCAGGGGCAGAGCCAGCTAGGCGACACCTGGGAGTACGACGGCCTCGACTGGGCCGAGGCGAGCCCGGCGGCATCTCCCCCTCCTCGGTTCGGCCACGCCATGGCCTATGACGCCACGAGGCAGCGCGTGGTGCTCTTTGGCGGCGCCGCCACGAGCGGCGGCAGCACCCAGTTCCTGGGCGACACCTGGGAGTACGACGGCCTCACCTGGACGGAGCGCTCGCCCACCTCGGCGCCCGCGCCCCGGGCTGGCCATCGCCTGGTCTGGGACCAGGCGGCGGGCCAGGTGGTCTTCGTGGGCTCGGACTTCATGGGCACCGGCAGGACGGACACCTACTCCTTCGACGGCTCCACCTGGACCGACACCACCACCGTGGAGAACCCTCCTGCCCGTGGGTATCCCGCCGCGGGCTACGACCAGGGCAGGGACGCCCTGGTGATCTTCGGTGGCTCGGTCTCGGACGGGAGCACGGTGACCTATCTCCAGGACACCTGGCAGCGGGTGGAGGGCGTCTGGGACGATGTCCTCACCGTCGCCACTCCGCCCGGGAGGTCAGGGGCCATGATGGTCTTTCACGAGTGGCGCGGCGTCATCGTGATGTTCGGCGGAGCGAGGGGCGCCGGGCTCGAGCCGCTGCTCGACACCTGGGAGCACGACGGCGTGATCTGGCAGAACACCAACCCGGCCTCGGCCCCGAGGGCGCCAGGCGCCGGGGCCTTCGACTCCGCCTGGGGCCGAGTCGTGCTCTTTGGCGGGTGCCTCGACACCACTGCCTTCACGGGCTGCCTGAACGAGACCTGGGAGATGTACTACTCGGCCGGGTGATCCGGCAGGCAGGCGGCGGGCACCGCGAAGATCTGGTGCGGGGTAACCCCAAGGATCCCGGTGAAGGCCACGAGGATCCCGTGGGGAGTCACGCGCAGGGCGGGGCGGCGTGCAAAGCGCAGGCTCCCGAGGGTCACCGGAGGATCGTCCAGAGCTCCCGAGAGGCCGAGGGGCAGGAGCACCACCGAGGTGGCGTCGCCGTAAGGGTCAACGAGCTCGTCGGCCGCCACGAGGGAGGCCAGGATCTGCTCTCCCCTGCGCCTCATGGACCAGCTCGCGTCGCGGTAGAAGATCGAGCCAAGGGGCTGGAAGGGCTCGGAGACGGGACGGCCCTGTAGATCCAGGCGCTGAAGGGTGAGCCTTCGTCGCTGCGTGGAGTCGTTCGCCTGGTCCGAGGACAGCCAGCCCACGAGGAGGCCGTCCCCGGCCTCTTCCAGGGCGACGGCGCTCGAGGACGTCGTGAGCTGGGCGAGGACCGCGGGCTCGGATAGCGGCGCCCCGAGGGCGTCGATGTGCTGGGAGCGGATCACCGTGGGCTCGAGGTCCTTGTCCATGCCGGCCACCACGAAGGAGCCGTCCTGGAGCCTCACCGAGGCCCACCAGAAGGCGCCGTTGCTCACCGCCGGGATGGGGGCGCTCTCGCTCGAGATCGCACCCTGGGCGTCCAGGTTCACGAGGCGCCACTCGTTCGTGCCGGCGGCCGACATGGACACGGCGAAGAAGGAGAAGCCAGTCTCGGTGGCTCTCAGGGAGGCGCAGCGGTCCGCGCCCGCGCCTCGCGTCTCGGCGACTGGCGTGCCCATGGCGTCGAGGAGCCGGAAGCGGCAGCCCCTGGCATCGTCCCACACCACCGCACCCTGGTGGCCAAGGCCTGCGGCCAGGCCCATGTGGCCATGGTTCCAGCCGCCCGGCGGAGGGAAGATGGCCTGCCTCTCCCCCTGGGGGGCGCCGAGCAGGTCGAGGCGCTGGAGGTAGTGGTTGTTGTCGGCGGGAGGGTCGGGGTTGGTGGTCTTGTAGCCGAGGAGCATGGAGCCCTCGGAGAGCACGAGGGAGTGGACGGCCTTGTCGTTCGGGGGCTCGGTGACCTGGACCATGGCTCCCGGAGCCCAGGTGCAGTGGACCGGGATGAGGGCCGCGTCGGGCAGCGGGAGGGCGTCTCGCGCCTGTGAGTCTGGAAGGCCTGCGTCGTGGGCGCCCTGGGAGGAGTCCGGGTAGGGAGTCATCCCAGGCCTGGCGCCGCAGGCGCCGAGCAGGAGCCCGAGGAAGACAATGGGCAGGCCGGAGCGGGCGCTGGACAGGGTGGGCAGGTCGCTGGGCAGGTCGGGCAGGTCGCTGGGCATGGCGGGCAGGTCGCTGGACAGGCCGGAGTGGGCGCTGGGCAGGGTGAGCGGGCGTTCCCCGAAGGAAACCGGATCAAGCGAATCTGCCCTTGGGCAGCCGATCCGAGCATGGTGGCAAGGGTTCATCGCAAGGACCTCTTGAGGGGCAGACGAGTTGATCCGTCGTGGACTGCAAGAAGGGTGCCTCTGGGGAAGCTTCTATGATTCCAGATTGTTGTCTGGTTGGTGAAGCCAGGGCGAGGGGCAATTCCAAGGGCAGTGGGCCCATTTGCGCTCAGAATTCTGAGAGGGCGGGCGGGATGCTGCCAATGTCCTGGCCCTGCCCAAGCGGCATTCTTGACGCCGGGCGCCATAAGGGGATTAGATCTCGTGACAGGGGCAATGCCCTTGGCAACGACCAACTAGGAGAACGCCATGAGGAGAGTCACCTTGCCGGCCTTGGTCATCTCGCTCTGTCTTGCGTCCCTGGCCCCCGTGGCCCTGGCGGCGGAGGCCGGACCAGTGGAGTCGAGGGTGTGGCCGCCACATGCCCAGAGGGCGCGAGGGCTCCTTTTAGGGGGAGGCTTCGGCGTGTCGGGCTGCACCGACGACCTTTGCGACGACCTGGATCCCCTCGTGTACCTGAAGCTCCATGGCCTCGCGAGGATCTTCAACCACCTCGCGGTGGGGCTCCAGCTCGGCCTGAGCTTCCACGACCCGGACAACCGCTACACCGACGTGGTGCTGGACACCTTCATCGGGCTGGAGGTGAGGGGCATCCTGCCCCTTGGAAGGTTCGATCTGTGGACCGGCATCGCCCTCGGGTACATGAGGCACCAGCGCGACGGGGAGGTCTGCACAGCCTGGACCTGCTACGACGGGAGCGCCTGGCACGATGGCTTCGGCTTCGGATGGGGCTTCGGGGCCCTCCTCCACGTGACCCGCTCCGTTGCGATTGGGCTGGACTTCTGGCTCTACAAGCCCGCCTACACGAGCGAGTGCTGGGACGGCCAGCTCGTGGGGCACGGCTGCGACGATCCCCCGGACGAGGACGTTTACGGCATCACCTGGAACTTCGGAGTCACCGCCCTCTGGTTCATGCCCTTCTGAGCCGCCGGGCCCGGATCAGTTCGAGCTCTTGCCGCGGTCTTTTTCGCCCTCTTTTTCGGTGCCCTTGCCGCTCTTCTTTGCGGTTTCCTTGGCCTCCTCCTCGGCGACCTTGGCGTGGACCTCGTCCATGTCGAGCTCCCGCACCTTCCCGATCAGCTCCTCCAGCATGGGCTCGGGCAGGGCGCCGGCCTCCATGAAGAGCAGCGTCTTCTGACGGAAGATCGCCAGGGTGGGGATGGAGCGGACGCCAAAGGACGCGGCCACCTCGGTCTGGGCCTCGGTGTCGCAGCTCGCGAAGACGATGTCCTTGTGCTTGTCCGAGGCCTTCTCGAAGTTGGGCTTGAACAGCTTGCAGGGGCCG
>JAVEWA010000254.1:0-9146 GCA_034004785.1 Polyangia bacterium | reverse complement strand
GTCTCCCAGGAGCGGCAGAACTGGACCTACCACGGCAAGGGGGGAATGGGCTTCTACATCGACTTCGCCGGCGGGATCCACTTCTTCCGCAACCTCGCCACTGACAACGGCCTGGCGGGCTTCATGGCGAGCGGGAGCTGGCCGGACCAGGGCGTCGTGCTCGCAAACAACACCATCGCCCAGAGCCCCCTCGGCTATACCCTGGGCACCCGCGGCTCCCTGGGGCTCGAGACCACCCAGCTAGCCATCGTGAACAACGTCTTTCTCCACCTGCAGCGCTGGGCCCTGAGCGTGGGCCAGGCCCAGATCCTGGAGGGCGACGTGAGCATGGACTTCGACCTCTTTCACGAGGCCGGCTGGGAGCCATGGCCCGGCCAGGCGCCCGGGATCCTCGCCGGCCACGTGGACGGCTCGGGGTTCCGCTCCATGCCTTCCCTCGAGGACGTGCAGGCCCTCGGGCTGGAGCCAGAGGGCGCCGTGGGAGACCCACGCCTGGCTGGCTTCGATCCCTTCCCTCCCGAGGGAGGCGCCCAGGATCTGCGCCTCACGGCCCAGAGCGCCCTCGCCCTGGACACGGGCGGCCCCCTGCCGGCCTCCCTCCTCGGGCTCCTCGACCGCTTCGGCCTCGGGGATGGCGCGCTGGGCGCGGCCCTGGACCGGGGCGCCATCGAGCTGGACCCCGCCAATCCCGACGCGCCCTTCACCCTGGAGGTGGGTCCGGGCCCGGGCCAGTCGGACGCCACGCCGCCCTGGGACGAGGGCTTCCCTGACCCGGATCCCGATCCAGACCAGGGCGCCCGCGACGGGTGCGGCTGCGGCGCTCCGGGCGGCGCCCGCGCGGCGGGCTCGCTCTTCCCCCTGGTCCTGGCGATCTTCGCGCTGATCCTCGCCCGGCGCCGCAAGAGACCTGTCTGAGCGACCCAAGGGGCCGCGCTGGCGGTGCCCCTGCCCTAGGGCCCGCCAGAGTCGGCGCCGGCATCGCGGTCGAAGCTGGCGTCGGCCTCCTCGGCGTCGCCCCCGTCCACCTTGCCTGGCAGGCTGGTGAAGCCCACGCAGACTCCGGTCTGGACCTCGCAGATCTGCCGATCTGGCCTGGGACAGTCCTCGCGGGTCTTGCAGCCCTTCTCCACCGAGTCCCCATGGCCGCAGCCCGGCCCGAGAGCCCCGTAACCCGCCAGCGCGAGCGCGAGGGCCCCGAGGAGAGGCAGGACGATGGAGAGATGCCGCATGGGAGGAGGCTACTTGCTCGGGCCACGAGGTGTCAACGCCGCTCCCCAGCTGCCCAGGACCGATCCCTCTCGGCCCCTCCGACGCCTGAGCCGGGCGGCGAGCGCCCCGCAGGGGCGCGGCCGCCTCCCGGCAGGCGCGGCTCCGCCGACCTCCAAGGACGAGGATTCAAGCGTTCACGATGACTGGGCCGGGACGACGCCGGGGCGGGCGAGGTCAAACGTCGTTGAAGGCGCCAGTCTCCAGGACCCCTGCACAGAGTTGCAGCAGGAAGTGTCCTGCGACCTGTGCCCAGGTCGGGGTTTCTTTGCTGTAGCCGATGCTGCTCAGCTGCCGGGCGATAGCCAGGATGGATAGCGCCATCATCCGTAGCAGCGAGACCGCGAGGATGCCGCGAGGATGCCGCGACCAGGAGAGCTGGCGCCGGTCTTCTTGCATTTCTGCGTCGGCGGTCCAGTGGGTGCCGTTCTCACAGCGCCAATGGGCCCGAGCGACCTTCAGGGCGTCTCGCGCTGACAATTCGCCGGGCGGCAGACTGGTGACGCAGTAGCGCTCGCCCTTGCTGATGCTCTTGCCCGTTGCCTGGTCTGTGACGACGCGCCTCACACGCACCAGCTGCCGCGCGTGATGCCAGTCCAGCCAGCCTTCCTCGGTGAGGTCATGACACCAAGCGTAGTATTTTGCCGTGTGACCGTTCTGTTGGTCGGCGTAGTGCGCGTGGGCGCGACCCATGCGGCGAAGACCCAGCTCCCGTTCGGCCTCGGCGTAGATCTCGCCCTGAGGAGTCTTGAGCTGCCCAAAGTAGTCGAGACCAAGTCGGGTGATCTTGGTGGCGGCGCGAAGCGAGGTATTGCCCGTGTCCATGGTGACCAGCCGGAAGAGCCCGGTGCGGCCGTAGGCCACCTTCAGCTCATCGAGCAGCGCAGGCATGGAACCGAGCTCGTTGGTGCATCCGGCGATGGGCCGCTGGTGGATGCACACCGAGGCCGCCGAGGAGACCAGGGTGACCGTGTGGACCCGCATCAACGCGTATGTCTTTTCCTGGTCGGACGTGCAGAGCTGGGCTTCAGGGTACTCCTTGCGGAGCCGCGCCTCGACCTGACTGCGGGTCGCCGTCACCGCGTCGAGCTCGAGGACACGGCACAGCTCGTGCCAGTGCAGCGTGGCGACATTCTTGCCGTCGATGGCAATCGTGCCCATCGGCAGCACCGTCGGCTTGAGGTTGCCTCGCCGATGCTCGGCCTTGATCAGCCGATGCAGACACGCCACCAGCTCCTTGAGCTTCAGTCGGGTGAGCAGTCGGCCGAAGGTGTTGTCGGCAATGCGACCCTTGATGCCCTGCCACCGGCCATGCCTCGCCGTGAGCTCGCTGGTCCGTTGCTCGACCTCGCGCAGCGACCGCGCCTTGGTCACCATCGCGGCCACGAGCCCCGTCAGGATGGAGGCCAGATGGTGGCGCACCTTGCCTTTCACTCGTGGGTCCCCGACCTGCCCAAACCCGAGGTCATGGACCCGCCGGGTCAGGCCTCTTTCAGTTGCGGCTTGACGTCTCATGGGCCTCCGTGATCTGCTTGGGGTCGTTGCTTGACGTTGGCGTTTGCCAACGCCATTTCCTTCGGCGTCGTGGGTACCCGCCCCGGCGCCGACCTTCCTTTTGGCCCTATCGCATCTCGGGCGATCCGTCGATCTTCGGCTAGACACTGCGCTGGCGAAGCCGGTAGGTCATGGCGCAGACCCGGTCGGCCAGCGCATCGGCCGACTGCTGCTCTGCAGGCGTGACCACGCCGAATGCCTTCGCAGCCTCCAGAAGGGCTCGCACCTCATCGCAGCTTCCCAAAGCCACCGTGAGCAGATGAGCCCGGTCCTTGCCCGTGCGGCGCATCGCCTCGGCAAGATTCTGAGCGGTGGAAGAGAGCGACTCGGTGAGCTGGGATCCAAGACGGCGGTTGAAACGACCGAGGCGGCCCCGGAAGACCTGGCAAGAGGCGATGAGCTCCAGGGTCACCTGGTAGACATCCAGCCGGCGAGCGGAATCGGGCTGACGGGTACGGGAAGCTGGATTCGGCATGGGAGACCTCCGTGGTTGGGCCCGAGGCGCGGCGCCGGGCCGTTTGCCCCCGGACAAGCGCAGCCATCGTGCCAGCCTGCGGACACGCCGATTTATGATTTCATCTCATGGGAAGAAGGGACCTGAAGCATTGCCAAGCCTCAGGGCTTGCAGCCGCGCACCTGGCGCGATGGGTGCGCAGTATACGGCATTGCCACCTAACCAGGCGGTATCATGGCAGAGTCAAAAAGTCGGGTAACGCCGGGGCAACGGAAAATGGGGCGTAATCCGTGGCCTCCCTGATACTCGCTGCTGTGGTGGTACTGGACCCTCAGAGGCTACCACAGGGGGCGAGCTGGTCAAGTGCGTGCCCTACCGCCCACGGGGCCTGTTCGCGGTGGCGAGTTCCCCAAACTGCTTCTGTGCCGGTGCGCTGCCCTGCAGGGCTGCCTTGTGGATCGCTGCCCTGACCTCTGCCTCGGCTCGAAGGCGCCCACGGTGGTAACTGGTCCAGCACGGCCCCTGCTCGGGCCACTCGCCGCTGATGCCCAGCACGAGGGCTACCTCTGCCGGGCGGAATTGGAGGGCTCCGAGGCGCTCCACCTCCTGGAGCTGCTCGGGGGTCAGGGCGGGCTCGGGGTTACCTGGCTTGCGTGGCATCGAACAGACCTCCCTGGGTGATGGCGTCGGTGATCCACTGGGCATGGAAGCGGGCCACGGTCAGGTCGTGCGTGATGACGCCTGCCTCGATGCGTGGGTTCGTGGTGAGGTTGGCCGAGCCGATCACGGTGATTCCCACCGTGGAGCTGATGAGCACGGCGACCTTCGCGTGGATGCCGGTGGTGCCGTAGGTGTCGCTCACGCCCTGGAGGTAGGCGGCGCCGTCGGTGCGCTGCTGGGCCGCGTGGTGGTCCATGATGCTGTGGAGGGCGCTCACCCTGCCCTCGGTGCGGAGCCTGGCGAGCTGCCTCACGGCGCTGTCGGAGCTGCTCCAGGTGGCCAGGTACAGGGCCGGTGGCTCGGGGAAGTAGCGCAACAGGCTTTCGATGAGATCGTAGTTGCTCCACTCGCCAGCGGACACGAGGTGGAGGGACTGCCCCGGGTGGAGTTCCATTGGTAGCAGCGCGGCGACCCTCTGCACCCTCACGGGTACATCGCCTTCGGTGCCCGGGGTGGACCTCCCCTGCTTCCTGCGTGCCCTGGTGCGCTTCCTGGGCTCGAAGGTGGGGACCGCGATGTCGGTGATGGAGAACAGGCTCATGGTGCCACCCGGGGACCACGACGCCGGATCGCCTCCGCCGCGAGGTAGTTGCAGGCGTCCGCCAGCTCCTCGAAAGCCTCCTGCAGCCAGTCACGGGGATCCCCGTGGGCGTCCAGCGGGCCATAGACCCGGCGCCCCATGGCCAGCCTCTCAGCGAGAACACGGTGAAGGTCGCGGTCAGGCCTCCCCTGCGCTCGTAGGAGCCCCGTGGCGAGCTGCACGGCCGAGGAGAGCAGGCGGCCCGCGTCGCCGGGTGGCGCGTCGTGGTGGGCCGTTCTGGTCACGAGGGCCAGGATCTCGCCTTCGTCGCCGATCACCTGCTTGCCCCGAGGGCCAGGGTGCTCTGTCGAAGCTCCCTGGTGCACCGGGGGCACAAGGGCAGGTCCCGCTTGCCCCGGGGCGTGTGCTGGTCCTCGGGGAACACCTTTCCGCATCTGGCGCACCTGAGCGGTAAGTCGCGGCGCTTCATGGTCAGAACGGAATCTCGTCCGCGCCCACGGTGGGCTCCGTTGACTCGGGCGGCCGGGAGCCGCTGGCGATGATCTCGAGGGCGGGCTCAACCTGCTTCCAGCCGAGGTCGTTCAAGCTGGCCATGCCCAGAGCGCGTACCACGTCAGCGACCTCGAGCCCGGCCGCCTTGCACTTCGCGTAGACCATCTTCCGTTGCTTCTCGCTAGCCGAGCCGTCGCCTTCCCCCTGGGCTCCGCTGGGGGCCCGTGGCGGGGCGCTCGGCGCCGGGGTGGAGCCGGAGGGCCGGGAGCAGTTGCATCCTGTGGAGGCACCCTCCAGGCGCACGGTGCAGTTCTCGGGGACTTCGATCTTGATGGTGATCATGGGCATGAGGGACCTCTCCAGGTGCCTTTTTTTACGGGCCGGTCCTCGGGCCGGTGCCAGGTGGGCCACATGCTCTCGAACCACTTGACCTCGGCCGCAAGCAGGCGCCTGGCTGCCTCGCTGCGCTCCTCGGGCCGGGCGTTCGGGTTCTGGTCCAGCGAGTGAAACCGCTGCCTCAAGAGCACGATCTCGAGGGGCGTGGTGGTCATGCGCTTTTCCGTCCGATGCGAGGGATGGGGCGCTCCTCGGGCTCACAGGCGGGCAGGGGTGGTCGCTGGGATTCCTGCTGGGCCAGGCGTTCAAGTACATCGCCGACCAGGGCACCGACTCGCCAGGCGTCTCCCAGCTTCTCAGGCGGCCTCGTGGTGCCCCGCTGGTCCACAGCTAGGCCTCCCTGCCTCGGGCGCTGCGGAGCGTCTGGAGGGCCACGTCGAAGGCCTGGCGGGCCTGACCGAAGGCCTCCTGGGACTTGGCGCGCTTCGCCTCCAGGAGGGCACGTCCGGCCTCATGGGCCGCGATCTCGGTGTCCACCTCCCCGAGGGCCGCCTCGGTCACCCCGAGATCCTGGAGGGCGTGGCGGTGCTCATCGCTGGCGAGCTGCACGATGGCGTCAGCGGCGTGGTGGGCCTGGGGGACGGCCTCCTCGGCCTCGGTGCGCCTCGCTGCCAGGGCATGCCGCTGCTTCTCGTGAGCCCGGCCCCCGTTCACAGAGGGACGGCGGTGTGCGTGCTGCTCGGCCTCTACGGCGACGGCCCGGACCCCTGCCTCGGCTCCGGCGACCAGTGAATCGGCCTCGGCCCGGGCGCTGCGGAGATGGTCCACGGCCTCCTGGAGGTGCCGCAAGGCCTCTCCGCGGGCTTCCTCGGCCTTGGCGCGCCGGAGGGCCAGGACGGCTCCCAGGCTCTCGTGGGCTTCAACCTCACGAGTCACGGTCTGGAGGTCAGCCTCGGCCAGAGCGAGTGCCTCGGCCGCCTGGTGGTGGAGCTCCTTCGCCTCGGAGACCCGGGGAGGGGTCCGGTGCTCCCTCATGGGGACGCGGCCGACGCCGGGGACGAACGCGCGGTCCATCACAGGGCCTCTACGAGCTGGTTCTCGGCCGTGGCAAGCTCCGAGCGGAGCTGCTCCAGCCGGGACTGCACGCGGGTCAGCTTCTCCGAGGCGGGCTCGATGCGCTCCTCCGCCTCCCTGGCGAGCTGCTCGCGGCGCTCGGCCTCGGCCTGGGCCAAATCGGCCCACGCTTCGGTGTCGGTTGCCCGCTGGCGTTCCTCGTCGGCTGCGGCGCGTACCAGGAGGAGCTGCGCTTCTAGGGCTACCGCCCGGCGATGGGCCTTCACGGCGCGTTCGCGGGCCGCCTCGAAGGCCTGGGAGGTCTGGGCCTCCGCCATCTCGACGCGGGCCGCCGCTTCCAGGTCCTGGGCCTCCTCGATCAAGGTGGTTCCCTCGTCGAGGAGTCGCTTCCGGGCGTGGCTCCAACCGTAGCCGACGACGTGCGTCAGGAGGTCGAGGGCGGGCATGGGGTCGGGCGTGCCTCCCATCTCACGGTGAAGGGGAGCGTCCCATCGGCGGGCCGCGTGGTGGACTCGGTGGAGGCGGCCCTCGACGCCGCTGTCCGGGCACGGGCGGCGGGCCTGGTGGGTGAGGCCGTTTTGCTCGCTGGCGAGGCGCTCCACGGCACTCGTGAGGACCTGCTCCTCGGCTCGGAGGGTCTGGAGGCGTTCGGCTGGGGTCAACTTCGTCATGGGGGATCCCTTTGCAAAGGTCCGGCTGGTCTGCCGGGCCGGGGTTTCACTTCGCGGCGTCGATTCCCGCCTGCAGGGCGACGAGGACCTGCCCACGCTGTTGGTCCGTCAGGTCGTCGCGCTGGGCCAGGCGAGCGGCGCGTCCGGCCAGAGCGAGGGCGCTGGACTTCTGCGCTTCGACCGTCTGGGCCAGCATCTGCTGGCACTCGGCCTTCAGCTTCCCAGCCTCGGCCATGAGCCCCTCCTTGATCGCGATCTCGGTGGCGGTCATGCGCTTCCGAAAGCCCTCGTTGTGCACGATGGAGGCGTCCTGGATCTTCTTGTCGAGCTGGAAGATGATGCGCTCGAGCTTCGCCCGGCGGATCCCGAGGGGCGAGCCATCGCGGGGCACGGTGGCGCGGTCGGTGCCCTTGTTCAAGAGCTGGGTCATCTGGCCTGCTCCTTCGTGCGGGGCTCGGGGCTGGTCTTGTCCCGGAGGGAGTCCTCCAGGTGGCGCACGAGGGCGCGGGCCAGGCTCTCGCCACGCAGGGCGGCGTCAGCCTTCAGGCGGCGGGCGATGTCTTCGGGGACGGGGATTCGTCGGACCTTGGTGTCGTGTTCCATGCCCCGACCATAGCGGCCCTTGCGGCGCTGGGGACAGTTACGGTCGAAGCGGCCATCCGTCCCTAACGGGCGCGGGGTGCGATACTCTGCGGGTCATGCTTCATCCCGAATTGCGACCCTTCGAAGGCGAGAGCTGCCGGGCCTACGGCGCGTTCGTCGCATGGGCTGGCCTTCCGCCCCACCTGCGGAGCCTGCGGGAGCTGGCGCGGACCCTGGGGAGGCTCCCGAGCTGGAGGCGGTCAGCCCGGCGGTGGCGGTACACGTTCTGCTGGGATCTGCGGGCCGCCGCTGTTGACGTTCGTGAGAGGCGGATCCTGGTCGAGGCGGGCGGACGGGAGCTACCGCCCGAGGCGGCGCTCCTCCACCTGCGGGAATTGGTGACCGAGCCCGTGACCGGGGACAAATAGTGTCCGCTTGACACACAACCAGGCCCCCGGTCCATGTCGCCGTTTTGGTGGATTGACCCCCGAATTTTGGCCAGCGTGAGCGTTGCGCGACCAACGGGTGTACTCAAAAACGAGTCGTTTTTGGAGGTACCCCCCCTGCCCCTGGTAGGGCTCCAGGGGCTCACAGGCGGGCCGGGGCTCGCAGGGCACCCTAACCTATCCTCGTGTCGAACGTCGCCACCTGAGCGACAGCCAACGCGGAGCCATCGCGGCGCAACTCGCGAAGAGGCAGAGAGGAGTCACAACGAGGCCGCATGGCACGGATAGATCTCTAAATTTGGAGATCATTGGAAGGACCGTCCCTGACGCGGCCAAGGTCATGAACGTAAGTGAGCCGCTGGTTTACCAGGCCAAGCGCAACGCCGTGACCGCCCTGCTCATGCTGCCCTCCTGGGTGACCCGGAGCGACCGGGAGATCGCGAGGCACGTTGGGGTGAGTATCTCAACTGCGATCCTGATCAGGCGAGAGTTGGTATCTAGTGAGCGAATCGATCACCAACACATCAGGACATTCACGCGCAAGGGCAAGGAAGTCACCATGGACACGTCGAAGATCAACGAAGGGAGGAAGGGGAAGCGGGCTCACTCATCCTCCTCCATCGCCTCTCTCATCTTCGCCAGTGCCCGGCGCTGAATCACCAGGACCTCACCTTTCCAGCTGCTGATGAGCCGTGACACCTGCAGCAAGCTGTGCGGTCCCTCGTCTGCAACGTCCAGTGCACAGGAGGGACGGTCCTCGGGGAGGTCTCCATCGCGCACACCAGGGGCGAGGTAGAGCCGACCTCGGGCCTCATCTGCGTGGCAGAGCAGGTTGAAGCGACACGAGATCCAGGGGCAGGGGCGCGGGCCACCGACGCAGTCGCCTCTGACCCTCGGCCTTGTGGGGAGCGGGGCTTCCTCCTGGTCGAGGGGCAGGTCTGCGAGGGAGGGCACAACCCATCGTAGGGTGAGCTGACGGGGGTCGGGACAGGAGCGGCGGGCCAGGGCTA
>JAVEWA010000006.1:0-42834 GCA_034004785.1 Polyangia bacterium | reverse complement strand
GATGCCGCTCGCGGAGGTGCTCTTCGACTTCTACGACAAGCTCAAGAGCAACACCCAGGGGTACGGCTCCTTCGACTACGACCTCTACGGCTACAGGAAGGGCGACGTGGTGAAGGTGGACATCCTCGTGAACGGCGAGAGGGTCGATGCCCTCTCCTTGATCGTGCATCGAGAGAACGCAAGGACCAGGGCCCTCCATGCTTGCGAGCGTCTTCGAGACGAGATCCCAAGGCAGCAGTTCAAGATCGCCATCCAGGGCGCCATCGGCGGCAAGATCATCGCGCGAACCACGATCAACCCCTACCGCAAGGACGTCACCGCCAAGTGCTACGGGGGCGACATCAGCCGGAAGCGCAAGCTCCTCGAGAAGCAGAAGAAGGGCAAGAAGCGCATGAAGATGGTGGGCAACGTCGAGATCCCCCAGAGCGCCTTCGTCGCGGTGCTCAAGACGGATGACGGCTGAGGCAGGCAGTAGTTTTGCGGCTGGTGGCAGTTTTTCATGAGCGCTGAGCGGTCGGCAACGGGTGGCGGCGCCGCGGCGGCGGGGCTCTACGTCCACGTCCCGTTCTGCCGGACTCGCTGCGTGTACTGTGACTTCGCCACGGAGGCCTGCGAGGCCGTCCCCGAGGGATATGTGGGCGCCGTGCTCAGGGAGGCCGAGCTATACGGCGAGAGGAAGGACGAGCTCTGGCGGTCGAGCTTCTCGAGCTTCGATACGCTCTACCTCGGAGGAGGGACTCCCAGTCTGCTCCCGCCCAAGGCCTGGGCCGAGCTGCTGTCGGGGCTCGGGGAGCGTCTGCCGCTCGGCGGCCTTTGCGAGGTCACGGCCGAGGCGAACCCGGACGACGTCCAGCCAAGGCTCCTCGACGCCATGGCAGCCGCCGGGGTGACGCGTGTCAGCCTCGGGGTGCAGTCCCTGCGCCAGGAGGATCTCCTGTGGCTGGGGAGGAGGCACAGCGCCGAGCAGGCGGTGACTGCAGCGCGGGAGATCAGGGCGCGCGGGATCTCGCTCGCCCTTGACCTTATGTACGGCCTCCCGCGGGCCTCGCCTTCCGCTTGGCGCGAGGTGCTCCTGCGGGCAATCGAGCTCGAGCCAATGCACATCTCCTGCTACGAGCTCACGGTGGAGGCAGGCACTCCGCTCGGCGCCCGCGGCAGGGCCGGCGAGATCGTCTGCGTGGAAGAGGAACGCCTCATGGAGCTCTTCCTGATGGCGAGGAGCGTCCTCGGGTCTGCGGGATACGAGCAGTACGAGGTGTCAAACTACGCGCGAGGCCCGGCGTCGAGGAGCCGTCACAACCAGAAGTACTGGGATCATCGGCCCTACCTCGGGCTGGGGCCGGCGGCGCACTCCTTCGCCATGCGGCGCCGATGGTGGAACCACCGCCGATACGAGGACTACCTAGGCGCTCTGTCCGTAGGCGGCCTCGGGGTCGAATCCTGTGAGCACCTCGACCACGCCCAGCTTCGCCTCGAGCGGCTGATGCTGGGCTTTCGTCGCTCCGAGGGCCTCCCGGTCTCCTTCCTCTCGGCGCTTCGAGGGGGCGCCCTGAGCCTCTCCAGGCTCGTCGCAGAGGGGCTTCTCGATGTCTCGTGCGATCGCGCCGCTCCGACGGCGCAGGGCCTGCTGCTCTCGAACCAGCTCCCGCTCAGATTCTCCGAGCGCCCATCGCGCGGCTGGTGAGAGAGCCTCGAGAGTGTCGTCGAGAGCGACATCGAGAGCGTGATGGATCGCCTCGAAGCGATCTCTCTCGCAGCGCTCTTTGGGTGTGCAGAGAGCCTGCGATCGAGTCGAGAGGAGATGTGATGGATTTTGAAAGATGCGAATTCGCACGTTCTGCGGCCTAAAGCGGACGAATAGGAAAACACCGTAGCGCGCATATTGCGCCGCTGCCTCTATGTGGCGCGCGAAAAAATTTTTCATTTTTTATCATCGAGCGTCCTCAAAGAACTGGAATCAAACGATCGCGTGTGTCAGAATCGCTGGCAACTTGAGACGAACGAAGATGATGACGAGCGCAAAGGCGAGCAGGATCGATGGAGCGACAAGCGGTGGTCGCACGCTGCGAGCCGAGCGCGTCTTCAACCCCAATCGGGAGACACCCGTGGCAATAGAAGCCAATTGTGGCTTCGAAAGAGTGTCAAACCGCATGTAACCCAACGGGAGGGATACACCATGAGCACAGTGAAGAAGGCAGTGAAGAAGGTAGCGAAGAAGAAGGTAGCCAAGAAGCCGGCCAAGAAGAAGGTGGCGAAGAAGAAGGTGGCGAAGAAGCCGGCCAAGAAGGTAGCCAAGAAGCCGGCCAAGAAGGTAGCCAAGAAGCCGGCCAAGAAGGTAGCCAAGAAGCCGGCCAAGAAGGCCGCTCCGAAGAAGGCCACCACGGCGAAGCTGGTAGCGAAGAAGTAGTTTTCGCGCCGCTTGTCCGTGCCACGGGAGGCCCGCATCTCGAGACCTGCCGTTGCGGAGTGAAGTGGCGGCGCCCGTAAAACGGCGGCGTCCTGCTCTCCGCCCCCTGTAACCAACCGATACCCAAAAGGGGATCCCCGATTAGGGCGGACCCCTATTAAGAACTGGGTACGGCGGCAAGCCCTCAGAGAGTGGAGTCGTCAGGCGGACGCCTTGGGTCGTCGCCGCCGGAGCGGAAGCAGGAGGAGGCGCAGCCCGTGAGGTGCTGTGCCCAGCAGGGCAGCAAGCATCGCGCCGTGTCGGTCCAGTCCGGATCCGGGCCTCCGGTGATGGCGCAAGCAGAGGAGCAGCTTCGGGCCTCCTGACCGCAGCGAGCGAGACAGGCGCCCAGACGGCCAGTGTGGCTGGCTGTGCACCTCGTGTAGTCTGCGGACAGGCGCGCCGCGGTGCAGGTCATGCGCCGGATGCCCGCGGCGGTGCCCACGATGCCGCCGCACTCTAGCTCTGCCTTGGCCCGGGCTCTGGAGAGACAGCTCTGGAAGCGGCTCTCGACGGCTGCGTCCTGGCCAGCCGCCGCCTTGGCGGCCTCCTCCTCGTGGGTCTCGGGCAGGGCCAGTCCATGGACGAGCATGAGTGCGACTATGGCGGGCAAGCCGATGCCCAGGATCCACCCCGTCGGGGGAGGCAGCAGGGCATCGAGGGCCTTGCGCGTGGGCAGGAGCTCCCGCAGCACCGCGGCCCGCTCCCTCGCGCGGGCAACAGGGCCCTCGCGAGGGGGCTCCGCAGCGGGCGGGCCCGGCTCCGGCACCTCGGCGCCGCACTTCACACAGCGCCCGTGGGAGTCCTTCACTGAATGTCCGCAGTCTGGGCAGGTCTTCATGGTTGGCCCTCCTCGGGAGGATTGATCACCATTCTGACACGGGCGGGGAGGGCGCGCAAAGGGCGAGGGGCCGCTCAGGGCTTCCTGCCTCCGCGGCGTCTCACTCTGGTCTTGCCCCTGGGGCGGCTCGGCTTGTCTCCAGGCTCGTCCTTCCGCTCGGGTGGCGAGCCGTTGCCTTCCATCTTGCCCTTGTGGGCCCTTCGAGACGGGCTCGGCTCGGGCTCGGGCGCCGGCGCTCTGATGCGGCCGCGGCGATCCATCTCTGGAAGCGGGTCGCCCCGATAGCGGAACAGCTTCCTCCGCAGGCCGCGGCCGTGCAGGAAGACGAGATACAGCGAGACTAGGAGACAGGCCCAGCCAAAAAGCCAACCGAAGGCGGCGTAGAGGGTGGTCACGTGGGGCATCATGGCGACCGACTCGAGGAGCAGGTAGGGCTTGGGCCAAGCCTCGCTCTGGAACACGCCGTTGCGGAGCTTGTGCAGGCCCGCGGCGGCCACCGCCGGGGTAGGGTTGTCCAGACCTTCTGGAGGGGGCAATGGGGTCACCGCCGGGGTCTGGACGGTGATCCTCCCAGTTGCGTCTATGAAGGTCGAGGTGCCGGTGTTGACCGCCCGGACCATGGGACGCCTGTGCTCGATGGTCCTGAACACGGCGAGCGCCAGGTGCTGATATGGCTCGGCCGTCTCGCCGAACCAGGCGTCGTTCGTGATGTTGATGAAGGCGTTGGGCTTCTCCGCGGCGATCCTCCGGCCGAGCTCGGGCAGGATGTCCTCGAAACAAACCATGGGGCCCAGGCGGTAGCTGCCGAAGGGCAGGGCCTTGGCTTCGGCGCCGGGGCTGAAGTTGGACATGTGGCGGCTGCGGAACTGGCGCTCGAGAGACTTGAAGCGAACGAGCAGGTCGTAAAACGGGATCTGTTCGCTGAACTTCACCAGGTACATCTTGTCGTACAGGCCCGAGATGCGGCCCGAGGAGTCGATCAGCGCCACCGAGTTGAAGATCTTCTCGGGGTGGCGCCGCCCGTCCAGCACCACTCCCTTGCCCCACTGGTTCGTCTGGACTCCCACTAGCATCGGAGTCTTCACGACGGTGGCTGGGTCCAGCATGGACTCGTCGGGGTTGCGGCCCATCCGGAGCACCCTTGGGCCGGCCCTCGTCAGGAGGGCGAAGAAGTCGCGGCCCCAGAGCTCGTGATCCCGCGACATGGGGAAGGGGTGGGTGGACTCGGGCCAAACGATCAGATCCGCCCCGAGCCGCTCTGCTTCGAGGCTCAGGTGGTGGTGCAGCCCGAGCTGGTGCTCGGCGAAGGCGGCCCGGCCCTTGACCCTGATGCCGAGGTTGGCCTGGATGACGGCCACCTGGATCTTGGGGGCCGAGGCGATCTTCTTGTCGTACCTGGCGATCTGGATGAAGCCGTAGGCGAAGACGAAGACTAGGATCCCCGCGGCGATGGCCAGGCGGCGGCGGGGCAGGGCCTCCTTTCGCCGGAGAGCCTGCAGGAGATCGAACAGGGCGCCGCTCGTCATCACCAGCACGAAGGAGACCCCCAGCGGGCCCGCCAGATCGGCAATCTGGATGGCGGGGCGGATCCATGCCTGGGTAATGGCGAGGAAGAAGGGGAACTCCATGGGCAGGATCAGCTCGGCAGCCACCACCACCGTCGGAGCGAGGAAGGTGGCGCCCATCCGTGGCCGCCGTTCGAGGACGGCGGCCACACCGGCGGCGAAGAGGCCGAAGACCAGGGCCTGGTAGAACGCCAACAGGAGGCAGAGCAGGAGGGCCAGCGCCAGAGGAAGATTCGCGAAGCGCACCAGCGTGCCGGCGATCCAGTAGAAGCCGCCGAAGTTTGCGACCGTGCCGGCGAGCATCGCGTACCAGAAGGCCTTGCGCGGGCGCTTGTCGTGAATGACGAAGAGGAGCGGGACCATCGCCAACCAGGCCAGGGGCCAGAGGTCTATGTCTGCCGTGGCGGTGAACCACATCACTCCCGCGAGGACCGAGAGGCCCATATCGACAAGGATTGCCTTGGGTGGGCGTCGGGGGGCTTTTTCTTTCTTCTTCTTCTCAGACATGGTGGTCTCAGTCCGGCACCTTGAGGTTCAGCGCTCCTGGCAGGACATCGAAGGTCGCGGGGAGGCGGCCCGGCGCCTCTCCGTCAACGTCCAGGAGGATCTCCGCGCCCTCGCGAAGTGGCCTCGCCTCCAGGTGGCGGCCTCTGCCAGGTCTGACCTTGGGGTGGCCGAGGTGGGTCCCGAGGTAGATCCGGTATCCAAATCGCAGCATCTCGCTCGGAGAGAAGTCTCCTATCGCTATTACGTCGAGCTGGCCGTCGTCGGTTCTCGCCCAGGGCGCCACCCGCATGCCCCCCCCGAAGAACTGGCCGTTGGCCACGGCCACGTTCACCACCTTCATCTGGAAGGGTTCCTCCCCGTCGAGGCGCAGCTCGACGCTTGCGTTGCGGTACATGGTCGCGGCCCGCACGGTGGAGGCGAGAAAGGAGAGGGTGCCTCCCAGGCGCTTGCCGGACTCGTTTACGAAGCGGTCCACCAGGCCCCCCATGCCGAAGCTGGCGATGTTCACGAAGTAGCCTTCGGCCGGGCTGCCGTCATGGGCCGTGTACCTGATGCGGCCGAGATCCAGGGGCGCGGTCTTGGTGCCGCGCAGCGCCGACGCGCTCCTTCTCAGGTCCTTGGAGATCCGCAGGGTGCGCCTGAAGTCGCCTCCCGTGCCATGGGGCAGGACCCCCAGGACCGCCTCGCGGTTGATGGGGCGGTCACCTTCCATGAAGCCCGCGGCCACCTGGCCGATGGTGCCGTCTCCCCCGAGCGCCACCACCTGGTCGTAGCCCGCGAGGAGCGCGGCCTTCGCGAGCTGCGTGGCGTGTCCCGGGCCCTCGGTGAAGCGATGCTCGAAGGGGCCGAAGGCCGACCGGATCTGGTCCGCTACCTGGCCCCACCGCCGCGCCAGCGCCCCGCCGCCGCTCTGGGGATTGGCCACCACGATGGTCCTAGGGGTCTTCGCCATGCCGGTCAACTTACTTGAATCACATACCGCGGGCAAGGAGGGGCCCCTCCTCGGGCGTGGAGCCCTCATGGCATCATGGGGACGAGCATAAGGCTCGCCTTTGAGCCCAGGATCGGTTATTCCCCGTGGCGATGTTCGAGATCGTCACTGCCTGGCGCTACCTGTTCAAGCCTGAGATCCGCGGCGAGAAGCTGCTCCTGGCCCTGTGGGGGCTGCTCACAACTGCCTTTGGGGCCCTCGGACAGCAGGCTTCGCCCACGCGGCCCATCGCCATTGTCGTGGCGGCCCTGGTCACGGCGAGCTGGATCGCGGCCGGGCTCGTCTTCGGCCTGCGAGGTGGCAAGGGGAGGGTAGGGCGCGTCATCCTCCTCGTGATCACGGCCGGCTTCTGGGCGGCGCAGCTACTGCTCGTGTCTCTGAGCGCGGTGCCCGTCACCTACCTGGGCGCCTTCGGCCTGGGAGCTGGGCTCCTGGCCTTGTCCGTCGCCCTCCTGTGGACCGTCTTCACCATGTTCACCACCGTGTCGATCCTGGCGGTCTTCTTCGCGGTTGGGACCATGGTGATGGGCCGCGCGGTCACCAGTGGTTTCAGCCAGGAGTTCAAGGACAAGGTGCTGGGCTTCAACGCCCACGTGCTGGTCATGAAGTGGGGATACGGCCTCACCGAGTACAAGCAGGTGATCCGGGAGGTCAAGGGCATGGAGAACGTGACCGGCGCGGCGCCCTTCACGATCTCGGACATGCTGATCGCCAAGGACAGAGAGCACACCCACGTGCTCATGAAGGGTGTCCCGCCCAAGACGGTCGGAGAGGTGCTGGATCTCAGGAAGTACATTCTCGCCGATGGCCCGGCGGATTTGGAGACCAAGATCCAGCGCATGTCGCTGCACCTGGACAAGGGAGGCGTGGGGCCTGGCCAGCCCGGCGGCTGCGAGCCCAAGTTCGACCCGGACGGAGACCCCATACCGGGGTCCAGGGGCAAGTGCCTGCTCCCTGGCGTTGTCATCGGGAAGCGCCTGGCCGAGCGCTTGGCTGCGAAGGAGGGAGACATCGTCCGTCTCATCTCCCCCACCGCGGAGATCCAGAAGATGCGAGGCGCCTCGAGCGGCCAGGGCGCCCCTCCCCAGGCCAGGGATTTCAGGGTGGCGGGCATCTTCTACTGTGGCTTCGAGGAGTACGACCAGAAGCTCGTGTTCGTTCACCTCGAGGCGGCCCAGCAGTTCCTCTACGCCAGAGGCAGCCCTGACGAGGACGCCGTGCTGGGCGTCGAGATCAAGCTGAGCGACATCTACGAGGCTCCAGAGGTGGCCGCCCGGATCGAGCAGAAGCTCGGCGGGCAGCCCTACAGGGTTATCACCTGGATGCAGCTCAACAGGCCGCTCTTCTCGGCGCTGCGCATGCAGCGGCTCATCTTCGTGGTGATCGGCATCGTGGTGCTGGGGGTGGCCGCCTTCTGCATCCTGGCGGCCCTGGCCATGATGGTGATAGACAAGACGAGGGAGGTCGCGATCCTGCGCTCCATGGGGGCCTCATCGGGGGGCATCGCCAGGGCGTTCCTCATGGTGAGCCTGCTCATCGGCTTCTTCGGGAGCGTCCTCGGGGCCGGCTTCGGCCTGATAATGAGCCACAGCCTCGGCCGGCTCGACTTCCCACTGGACCCCAAGGTGTACCTGATCAGTCGCCTGCCCGTGATGGTGGATCACCTCGAGGTGGCGGCCATGGTGCTTGGGACCCTGCTCCTGTGCTTCGTGGCGGCGCTGTACCCGGCCTTCAAGGCGGCGGCCATGCGTCCTGTCGAGGGTCTTCGTTACGAGTGACGTCTGGATGCGAGGGGATCAGATCGCGCTTGGGGGACCGCTCAGGTCGTGTGGCTCAAGCGGTCTTTTACCGTTCAGCACGTCGGCCAGCTTGGAGTTGTCCAGGACTCTCCTGAGGGCATCCTGGGCCTTTGCAAATACCGGGCGGATGGTGCAGTCCTCGTTCCGGCTGCAGTCGTCGTGGTCGAAGAGGCAGCGGTTCAGGAAGATCGGTCCGTCTATGGCCTGCACAATCTGGAGCAGGGAGATTTCGCAGGGATCCTTGGCCAGGCGGTAGCCGCCCCGCGCTCCGCGCCTGGAGCGCACGAGCCCAGCCTTGACCAGCCTCGGCATCACCTTGTGGAGGAACTGGGCCGGGATTTGCATCTCGGTTGCGATGTCACCGATCAGGGCGCTGGTGTCCTTTGGGGTTTGCCCGAGGCGATACATCGCTCTCAGCCCGTAGTCCGCGGCCTTGGTGATTTCCATGCTCATGGTCGAAATCCCTCTTGGTTCGCTAAGCCCAGGCAGGCCAAATGCGAGCCTGCTGGAGTCGAGAGCTTTCCCGCCGCGCCCAGCGTAGGGGCTTGGCGCGGCCAGCGGTCGCCTTGGTCCAGGGACAAATAACACAAGCGTCTGCCGTGACAAGACTGCTTTTGTCCAAAATGGTAGGTTTTTTTCCGGGCGAGGCTCCGGACGTGGGCGAGGCGCCGGGCAGGATGCTCGGGCCTGGAACGCGGCAAGGGGGAGGGCGCTACCCGGAACCGCCAGATTGCTTCGGTTTTTTTCGGTCGGCAGGCCTTTGCCATGGCCCTCCCTTGGGGTTAGGATGCACCCGTCTTGACCAGTCACCACCACCCCAGGGCTCCTGGTGAGCCTGGCCCGGGCGAGAGCCCGGCGGCCATGCGCCTCGATGGGAGCAGCCGCCTTCCCGAGGGCGAGGTCTCTCCCTCCGAGGTTGCGAGCCGTGGCTCGGGCTCTGGAACGGTCGCCGGATCGGCCGCAGGCGGTCCTTCGAGCCAGGGGGGAGCGGCGCCCAGGCCGCGTGCACCCCTGGTGGTGGCCCTGGTGCCCGTCATCTTCCTGGTGGCGTTCCTCCTGGTGGCGATCCCGTTTCTCGAGCAGGATCCGCACCTCCCCCTGGTGCTTGCGACGGCCCTCGCTGGGTTGATCGGCTGGTCCCTGGGGCTTCGCTGGGAGGACCTGCTCGGTGGGATCACGAGCGGCATCGTGGTGGCGATCCCCGCGTGCCTGATCCTGATGATCATAGGCGTCCTCATAGGCACCTGGATCCTCTCGGGGATCGTCCCGACCCTCATCGTTTATGGCCTGAAGGTAGTATCTCCAGCGTTTTTCCTGTTCACCTCCTGCTTCGTGTGCGCGGTGGTGTCCCTGGCGACCGGAAGCTCCTGGTCCACCGCCGGTACGGTGGGCATCGCCCTGGTGGGGATTGGCACGGCCCTGGGCATACCCGCTGGCATGACCGCCGGCGCGATCATCAGCGGCGCGTACTTCGGAGACAAGATGTCCCCCCTCTCCGACACCACGAACCTGGCCCCGGCGGTGGCGGGGGCGGACCTGATGGCCCACGTCAGGCACATGGCCTACACCACCGGCCCAAGCCTGGTGATTGCGCTGATCATCTTCTTCTTCCTGGGCCTGAGGTTCGGCGGGCAGACCGCGGACTCGACCGCCCTGGACGCGATGGTCTCCAGCATCCGATCTCGCTTCCTGGTGCACTGGGCGCTGCTTCTGCCTCCCGTCGCGGTGATCGCGCTCGTGGCCTTGCGTGTGCCGGCCTTACCCGCGCTCCTCCTGGGCGCCCTCCTCGGCGCCCTCTGCGCCTGGCTCGCCCAGGGCGCTGGCGCGAAGGCCATCCTCGGCGCGGCCCAGTCTGGCTACGTCTCCGAGTCCGGCGTGAAGGCGGTGGACGAGCTCCTGTCGAGGGGTGGCCTCCTGAGCATGATGAAGACGGTGGCCCTCATCATGTGCGCCCTCGCCTTCGGCGGGGTCATGGAACGGACCGGCCTCCTCCACAGCCTGGCGGCGGCCATCCTCCGGGGCGCCCGCAGCACTGGGAGCCTGGTGCTTCGCACCCTGCTGACATGCATCGGCATGAACCTCATCGCCGCCGACCAGTACATGGCGATCGTGATCCCCGGCAGGATGTTCAAGGAGGCCTACAAGACAAGGAGGCTGCACCCGAAGAACCTCTCCAGGACCCTGGAGGACGCCGGGACCATGACCTCGGCCCTGGTGCCCTGGAACACCTGCGGAGCCTACATGTCTAGCACCCTCGGGGTGGCTACCTTCGCCTACCTCCCGTTCGCGTTCCTGAACCTCGTGAACCCCCTTGTCTCGGCTTTCTACGGCTACACCGGCCTCACCATGACGCCGCTCGACGAGCCCCCGGGCGACCTGGCCGAGCCGCTGGGCGGGGCCTCGGGAGTGGACTCGGATGGCTCCACGTCCTGAGCGCCGCGGGCGCCGAGCAGGCTCGGGCGAATCGCGCTACGGCCTGCTCGCCCTCTCGCTCTCCCTGCTGGTCGCCTGCGGCGCATTCGAACGGGCTGGTCACACCCGGGTCCTCGCGGCCGGAGGCCCCGCGCAGCCTTCGGCGAGGGACGCCCAAGGGGGCGCAACGCCTCCTGTACCGGCCCGAGCCGCTCCGCGGCGTCCAGCAACGAGCAGGATGCCTCGGGCCGCCGAGGGTCATGATGACGGCGATCCCGCCCTCTGGCGCCGGCACCAGGGAAAGATCGTCCGGGACATCCGCGCCAAGGGTCTGGCGAGGACTCGCCTCTTCCGCCTGCGGCACCACCTCTACACCAAGATCGGGCGGCCCTTCGACGCCGAGCGCCTCGCCCACGACCTCCGCAGGGTGCGAAACCTCGAGCTCTTCAGGAACATCCGAGTCTCGGTGGCTCCCTTCGAGGACGGCGTGTCGATCCTCTTCCAGATGTCCGACAAGTGGTCCCTCCTCCCCTTCTTCAACACGTTCTTCAACCTGGGGAGCGTGAGCGTAATCGCGGGCGTTTACGACGTGAACTTCCTCGGGACTCTCTCCTACGTGGATCTTCAGCTCCTGCTCTTCTCCTATCTTCCCCTCACTGCCGACTCCATCAAACCCGGGGGAATCCTGTCCCTCGGGCTGCCGCGACTCTTCGGCGGGCCCCTTGGCTACGACCTGGACGTACGCGCGGTCACCTCGATCCGTACCCTGCTCTTGGATCATCGCACTGTCGGGGGCAGCTTCCTCTCGGAGCGCTACGGTGGATACCATTACCTGAGCGTGGAGCCCTGGCCCTGGCTCCAGGTCTATCTTCAGGAGACGCTTTACTGGGATCGGTTCGGCGAGGCCGCGGGGGGCTCGCCCGCGATCCTGCCGACTCCCCGCAAGGGCCTGACTCACGCAATAGGCATGTCGATGAGGCTCGGCTACCTGAGCTACACCGACTACCTCATGCACGGCCTGCGGCTGTGGGCCAGTCTGGAGGGCGCAGCCGACTGGCTGGGCAGCGACTTCTCCTACCTGCGGGCGAGCGCAGAGCTGCGCGCCTTCTACCGGTTCGGGCCGCGTGGGGGCAACCTGGGCCTATGGGTGCACGGGGGTTACATGAAGGGGGGCGACCTCGTGCACATGTTCCGGGTGGGGAGCTGGACAGGGCTCAGGGGCTTCTACACCGATCAGCTGGTAGCGCGAGCCTACGTGGCGGGGACCCTGGAGTACCGCACCGGCCTCTTGCCGATGGAGTTCCCCGTCGCCTGGATCATCCCATACTTCAGGGGCAAGGCGCTCCGGATCCAGGGGGCCGCGTTCATCGATCTCGGCTCGGTGGCGGGCGGCGGTCCCTGGCGGCCGCGGGAGTCGGGGGAGCTGCTCATGTCCGTGGGAGCAGGTCTGCGCTTCGCGGCGGTCAAGCTCTACAAGGCCGTTCTGAGGCTCGACTTCGCCTATGTCGTCTCGCCCTACAGGAGCTACGACTTCATAATCGCCACGCAGCAGTTCTTCTGAGCGGGGAGGACCCCAGCTCTCGAGCAGGTCCTAGAGCCGCCGGGACGGGCTTTCGTCGTGCAGGATGCGCAGGATGGCGGCGGACGCCGCCTTGTCCACCACGGTAAACTGGACGCCGAAGCCGTCCCCTTGCGGGGGGCGGCGATCCGGGTTGGTGTGCCACATGACCCGCCCCTGGACTCGGATGCGCTCCAGGCGGTCCTGGTTGGGGAGCTGGAGCTCGATGCGAAGATCCGTGCCCACCGGGGGGGGAGAGTCAGAGAGGATGAACATCCCGCCCAGGCTGAGATCGTGGGCGTAGCCGAGGGAAGCCTGCTCCGTGCCGGTGGCGCCGTAGCGCACGAAGGTCGAGCGCTCCACCCTCGGCGTGAGGCGCTGCCCAGCGCCAAGGGCGGCGCCGAACTGCTTTGCCGCCTCTGGGAAGAGGAGGTCGTCTATGTACTGTATGACCACCGTGTCGGGCAGGCTCTCTGCCTCGAGCACGTCGGGGTGCCTCCCATCCGAGATTATCTGGAACTCGCCGGAGAGGAGGCGCTGGGGCGTCTCAGGCACCGAGCGATCCACCTGATCGGCGTTGCGACCCGCGCTTGCTGCCTGCGCGGCCTTATCCGCGGCCTCCTCCTCGGCCTCCATGGCGAGGATCGCCTGGGCGGCCTTGCTCCCTCCAGCATTTGCCGTCTTCGGGATCGGCGCAGTCGCCTTGTCTTCCATCTCCTCGGCGGAGAGCACCACGATGTCATCGAAGACCGAGGCGACCTGCTCCATAGCCTTGGGGCCTCTTGCGGCGGACGCCGCGCGCATGAGGCGGTAGAGCTCCCTGACCAGGTTCTCCGCCAGCAGCTCCCGGCGGTGGTCCTTGAGGGTCCTGGCGACGCGGTGAGCCGCTTGCTCGGGGCTGGCGATGGGCTTTCGAATAGTGTCGGCGAAGCCGAGGCGCAGGGCCGTCATGGCCGCATCCTCCTCGTCCACCGAGGCCAGGAGCCAGACCGGGATGGGGCCCGCCAACTTGTGGATCCGCTCGAGGGTGTCCTTCAGCCCAAGGTCGGGGAACTGGCCTGAGAGGAGCACCAGGTCGGCCCCGTCCTCGAAGAGCATGTCGATGGTCGTCTGGGCGCTGGTGGCCTCCATGGGCAAGAGGCCGAGGCCGGCCATGGAGCCGCAGAGGTGCTTTCTGAGCATGGGATCGGCGTCGGCGCAGAGCACCCGGTTCATGTGGCCGAGCCGCTGGCGGTGCTCGTCCAGGCGTTCCTTGAGAGCGGCAACAAGGGCGGTCCGCTCCTCCGAGGGCTTCTCCTGCAGGAGCCTCCTGAGGTCGGTCAGCATCGCTACCTGGAGCTTCTGCCGGTTGAGCTGCTCGATCCGGCGCTGGATCTTCGCGAAGATCTCGTCAACGCCTTGCTCGGGCTCCAGCAGGTAGTCTGTGATACCGAGCCGGATGGCCTCCAGCACCTTGCGCGGGTTCGGGCGCTGGGCGAGCACGATGATCTTGGGAGTCACCGGGCGGCCACGCGCATAGCGGCATAGGGCGAGGGCGCTCATGTCGGGTGGATCTTCCGCCACGAGCAGGAGGTCCACCTCGTCCTTGGCAAGGAGCTGAACCACGCCCTCGGCGGAGTCCAACTCCTCGACTGTGAAGCCTGGGTCCCTCGAGAGGGTGGCGAGGCGCGTCCTCGTGGGGCCTGCCTCCATGCACAGCACCACGCGGCTCGAGCTCGCGATGGTGGACTGGAGCTCCACCCAGGTCTCGTTGAGTGCTAGGAGCTTCTCGTAGAGCATTTGGTTCGTTCCGTTCCTGGAATCTAGTGGCGTCCCTGGAGGCCGCTCCCTTTGGACGGCAGCCCTGCCATACGGCAGCCCTGCGCGATTACTGCCCTGCACGATATTCGAAAGGCGGTGCAAAGGCAAAGGGTTGCAGCCCGCGGCCCTGGGGCGCGTCCATTTCATTGTATTCCCGCGCGGCCTTACCTACACTGGGTCGAGGTGGAGGAACTCCAGTGAAGCACGAAACTCTTGCGGTTATGGTGACAGGCCTGTGCCTGGCCCTGCCAGGCTGCGCCTCCGCGGCGCCAGCCCAGGGCGGCGTCGCCCGGCCGGCCACCTCCGGAGATCCGGCGGCCTCCCCGGGCGGCGGGGCGGAGCGACCGGGCGCAGAGGCAGCTCGGGGAGCGGTCCTCTCCCCGGCCACGGAGGGCGAGCGGCAGGCCCCGGGCGCTCGAGGCGCTCCCGGAGCGCCTGGCCCTGCTCGGGCGGCCGCTTCTCCCCAGACCGGCGGCCGTCTCGTGGCCCTGGTGCGGCCCGACGGGACCCGCGAGCCGATGTGGGCCGAGCCCGGTGACGTCATAGCCATGGGCCTAGGAGCCCTGCCCGACGGGGCGGTCAAGTACGCAATCCCCTACGGCGGGGAGCGCGAGCTGCGCTGGACCTTGCAGGGAAAGACCCTGCTGGTGAACGGACAGGTACGAGCCCTCTGGCTGAAGGACCTGACCCCAGCCCAGGCCGCGGCCCTGGTGACCAAGCACCGTGACACGGTGGATTCGATCCTGGACGACGGCCCCGCTGCCCTCTCACCCGAGGTGCTCTCCGCCCTCGGCCGGGTCAGGGCCAAGCGCCTCGTGCTCCAGCTCCACCGCATCAAGGGCCTCGCCTCCCAGCTCCCACGCCTCGCCAAGCTGGGAGAGAAGCTCCACGGCCTCGTGCTGGTGGCGGCTCTCGTGACCGACGACGACTTCCAGCACCTGAGGTCCCTGCAGTCGCTGCGGGCCCTCCTGCTGGTGGACACCGCCCTCTCCGACGCAGGGGTGCCGCACATCGCCTTCCTCACCGGCCTGCGGACTCTCCACCTGACCTGGGCGGAGCTCTCCGACGTGGGCCTCGCCCGCCTTGCCCATCTCCGCGCCCTCCGCCGCCTACGCCTCCAGACCACCAAGGCCACGGCGGCGGGCTGGGGCCACCTCGCCCAGCTCACGAGGCTCCGCAGCCTGGATCTCACGCGCTCCTCCCTGGACGACAAGGGCGCGGCGGCCCTCCTCACCGTCAAGGGCCTGCGCTCCCTGAAGCTGCGCAGGACGCCCATCACCGACGCCACCCTCGCGCTGGTGGCCGGCCTCGAGCAGCTCGAGCACCTGGATCTGGAGTGGACCAAGGTCAGCCACCGCGGCCTCCAGCGCCTCCAGGCCCTCACCAAGCTGCGCTCGCTGAACCTGAACACCACCAGCGTGGACGACCACGGGGTCCACGCCATCTCCAAGATCCAGACCCTCGAGCACCTGAACCTCGGGGGCGCGCGCCTGTCCGTGTTGGGCTTCGGGCCCATCAAGCACCTGAAGCGTCTCCGCTTCCTGGATCTCGCCCCCACCAACACCACCGACTCGGACCTCCGTTTCCTGAGGGACATGGCCGGCCTCGAGGCCCTGGACCTCAGGAACACCCTCCTGACGGGCCGGGGCCTCGCGATGCTCGGTCCCAAGCCCGCCCTGCGCTACCTCAACGTGAAGGAGACCAAGGTCAACCCGAAGCTCCTCACCGAATTCCAAGGCACTCACCCTGGCTGCGTGATCCACAAGTAGGGGAGTGACCCCTGGCGCCCTAGAGCGCGTCCACCCCGGCTGCGTGATCCACGAGTAGGGGAGTGACCGCTGGTGCGCCCAAGAGCGCGTCCACCCCGGCGGCGTGATCCACGAGTAGAGAAGAGACCGCGAACTACAGGTACTGCGAGCAGCGGTGGCAGTACCAGCGCTCGTACTGGGCCACCCACTCCATGCCCTCGCCGCACATGGGGCAGGGCGACCCGGCCTGCTCCACTGGCGTGACGTCTCCCTGCTGCTGCTGACCACCGTAGGGCTGCTGCTGACCACCGTAGGGCTGCTGCTGACCGCCGTAGGGCTGCTGCGAGTTTGGGGCCGAAGGCGTCTCCGGCTGGGCCGCGGCCCCGGGCCCGAGGTCCCAGGGCACGAAGCGGTTCGGCAGCTCGCTCCGGAGCGCCGCGACCACGAGGTCGGCGCCCACGAGGAGGGCGCCCAGGAGACCCCCGAGGGTGAGCACCCGGTGGGGAATGGAGTAGAGGTCCTGCCAGGAGCCGCTCTGCCCCAGGATCCAGTAGAGCAGCCAGGCCGGGGGCAAGAGGGCCAGGATGAGCAGGGGGCCAAAGGCGGTGACCGCCGGGGGCAGGAGGTCCTTTGGGCCGAGGGGCAGCAGCGCGAGGGCTATCGTGGCGGCGATCGTCAGCAGGGCGTAGAGGCTGAGCAGGATCTCGAGGCCGCTCGCCTGCCTGAAGAGCGCTGTGAGCGGGAAGGTGTCTCCAGTGGTCTTGCCCGGGACAAGCAGGCCGAGGACGAGCAGGCCGGCGCCCGCGAAGGCCAGGTAGCGAGCCGGCTTCCAGTCTGGATGGCGGCCCTGAAGAAAGAGGGCGCCGAGGATGGTGAAGAGCCCGAGGTGGCCCATGGCCCCGGTCACCAGAAAGGGCAGGGTGCCGAGGACCAGGGCGTTTACGAAGCCGGGGCCGTCGCCCGCGAGCTTCAGGGACACCACCATGAGCCCGATGGCGCCGAAGCCGAGGAGGGCCACGCCCATTCCGAAGGGCCTCGGTCGAAACGGGAGGCGCAGGAGCTTCGCGGCGCCGATTGCGCCGAAGCCGAAGGCCCAGAGGAAGGGCCAGATGTCCACGAAGAGGTCCATCTCCCAGCGGGCCCCGAGGCCTGGGAAGCCCCATGGCAGGAAGTAGGCCAGAAACAGGGCTCCTCCCAGGAAGAGGAGGGCCTTCTGGAGCAGCTCGGTGTCGTCCCTGAGGCGGTCGAGATGGAAGGTGAGCTCCCTGATCTGCATGGGTTCATGTCTCCAGCTCGCCATGACTGCGCTGGGGGCGGAGCATAGCACCAAACGACCCCGGCGGCTGATTCCGGGTTCGCCACGGCCGGGTCACTTGATCCGGGCGAGCAGGGCGAGGATGGTGTCGGCGTACTTGGTCAGGGTGGCTGGGCCGATGCCCTTCACGGCGATGAGGTCGTCCCTCTGGCGGGGGCGCGCCCTCGCGATCTCCATGAGGGTCCGGTCGGGCAGGATCCGGAAGGCGGGCAGGCCCCTCGAGCGGGCCTCTTCCAGGCGCCAGGCCCGCAGGGCGTCGAAGCGCGCCACGATGCCATCTGGCGCCGATGGCTTTGATGACGGCTTTTCCCTCGGCGCTCTCGGCGCTCCCGAGGTCGCCTGGTCCCTCGGGGTCTTGGGGGCCTTGGGGGCCTTGGGGGCCTTGGGGGCCTTGGGGGCCTTGGGGGCCTTGGGAGCCCTGGAGGGCAGCTGGATGCTCTCGCGTCGCTGCATCACGTCGGCGCCAAACGGAGTAATCCTCAGCACGGGATAGTCCTCGCCCACGGTCTCGACGCAACCGGCCTCCTCGAGGAGGTCGAGGAGGGCGCGGATCTTGGCAATGGTGAGTCCGGAGAGGGCGCCGTGGGTGGGCAGGGCGTCGAGGCCGGCCCTGGTCACGGCCTGATCCTTGGAGCCGGAGAGCACCTGGGCCACCCGGTGGCGTCCGAAGCGGCCTCCCATGCGGGCCACGACCGAGAGGGTCTTCTGGATCTGGACCCACTCGGCCTCGGTGGGCTCGCGGCCAGGGGGAGGGGAGCCTGGGATGCCGAGGCCTGCGCCCGAGGCATGGGGGCCTGGCCCCAGCCGCGCCCTGCGCCCGAGGCAGTTGTCGCAGCGGTCGAGGCAGATCCCCTGGCTCTGGGGATCCCCGAAATAGCCGAGGATCGTGGCGTGCCGGCAGCCAGGGCTCCCGGCGTAGGCGAGGAGCCTCCGGAGGCGCGCGTCGTCCCTTTGGGCCTTGGCGTCGAGGCGCGCGAGATCCTCGGCCCTCGGCGCTTCCGGGTCGGGGCCCGCCCGCCAGGCGTCGGGGCCCTGTGGATCCTGCAAGCGCTCGATGGCGCCCAGGCGCAGGAGCAGGCCGAGGGCGGTCTCCACCGCCATGGCGCCGGCGCTGCTGCCGTCGCTCGCCTGGGCGATGATCTCCCCGAGCCCGAGGGGCCTGCCCGCGGGGGCGCCTCTGATGGCCTTGGCGACCTCCAGGACGAGAGCCTTGGGCGGGTTGGAGCCCAGTAGAAAGAACTCCTGGGTTCGAACATCGGCCCAGGAGAACAAGAGCTCGCAGCGCGCGGGCTGGCCGTCCCTCCCGGCTCGGCCAGCCTCCTGGTAATAGGCCTCGAGGCTCCCCGGTACCTCCCAGTGAACGATGGCCCGCACGTCCGCCCGGTCGATGCCCATGCCGAAGGCGTTCGTAGCCACAACCACGTCCGTCCAGCCAGAGGTGAAGCGCTCCTGGGTCTCCCGGCGCCTCTCGTCCGGCAGGCCCGCGTGGTAGGGCAGACACCGCAGCCCCCGGTTCCGGAGCTCGGCGGCCACCCACTCCACGCTCTTGCGGGTGGCGCAGTACACGATGGCCACCGGGTGCTCCGGGAGCAGGGCGAGGAGGCGGGCGAGCTTCTGCTCCCGGCCCCTCGTGCGGGTGACGGCGAGGGTCAGGCCCGGGCGGCCGAAGCCGCGCACCACCACCTCGGCGGTTGCGCGGGGCGGCGCGCCGAAGCCGAGCTGGGCGGCGATGTCCTTGCGCACCTCAGGGGTCGCGGTGGCCGTCAGCGCGAGGACCTGTGGCTCCCCGAGGCGCGCCAGCGCCTCCCTGAGGCGCAGGTAGTCTGGCCGGAAGTCGTGGCCCCAGAGCGACACGCAGTGGGCCTCGTCCACCGCGAAGAGCGAGATCTCGAGGCCGTCGAGGACAGCCTGGAATGCCTGGCTCCGGAAGCGCTCCGGGGCGACGTACACCAGGCGATAGCGCCCAGAGGCCACGGCGCCCAGCCGCTCCGACATCTCGTAACCGCTCAGGGTGGAGTTCAGGAAGGTGGCCGGGATCCCGCGCGCTACCAAGGCGGCCACCTGATCCTGCATGAGGGCGATGAGCGGCGAGACCACGATGGTCACGCCCGGTCGCAGCAGGGCGGGGAGCTGGTAGCAGAGGGATTTGCCTCCGCCTGTGGGCATCACGGCCAGGCAGTCCCTCCCGGCTAGGACCGCGTCGATCACCTCCCGCTGCCCCTCCCGAAAGGAGCGGTGGCCAAACAGGCGCCCGAGAGCCGCGGTGAGGGTCGGATCCTCCATGGCCCCAAGGTGTATCCCGGACAGGGTCCGCCTGGAAGGGCGGCGTGGGCAGCCCGGCCCGGCCTGGTCGTTTTTCCGGATCCATCGGCCCTGTTGGGATCCATCGGCCCTTGACGGATCGGGCGGGCCGGGCGAGGATCCCTGGCCATGCCGTCCCCAACCACAGCTGGCACCGAGGGCGACCGCTCCCCCAAGGGGGAGGGCGGTCAAAGAAAGATCCTGCTCCTTTGCAATGTCCGCGCTGGGGGGCGCTGGAAGGAGCTCGCCACGATCCTGGACTCACCCGAGGCCAAGCACGTGCGCTGGATCGTCACCGACTCCATCGAGGACATCGGCCCGGCCCTGGCCTCCATGGGGGACGACACCGAGCTACTTTGCGTGTACGGCGGGGACGGCACCATCCAGCGGGTCATCGAGCAGCTCTTCGCGGATCGCGACACCGGGCCCACCATGGCCTTCATCGGCGGCGGCACCATGAACGTCACCGCTGGCTGGTGTGGTTGGGGCCGCTCGCCAGGCAAGAACTTCCGCCAGGTGGTGCAGGCCTACCGGGCCGGACGGCTCCTCACCAAGGAGGTGCCCCTCCTCGCCGTGGAGCAGAATGGCTCGCGGCGGTTCGGGTTCATCTTCGGGCTGGGGCCGATCATCCGGGTCCTCAACGAGTACGAGAACGGCCGCAAGGGGGCCCTTGCGGCCCTGGAGGTGCTCTTCGGTGCCCTGGGCAGCGCCATGGCGCGGCTGCCCGGGAGCCACTTCCACAGGATGCTGGATCCCCTCGTGGCCACAGTGCGAAGGGACGGAGAGGCTCTTCCCTACAGCCAGTTCAGCATCCTCTTCGCCAACACCACGGGCAAGCTGCACATCGGAGTGCAGCCCTTCGTGAAGAAGCGCACCCGCGAGACCTTCTACATGGCAGCCTACGCCATCACCAAGCAGGAGGTGGCGCTTCTCCTGCCCATGCTGGCCCGCGGCAGGCTGCCAATCGATCCGAAGTCGCTGATAGCGCCGATCTCCACCTGGAAGCACCTGGGCCTGTCGCTGATTGGCCAGGAGGTATTCCACGCCGATCCGCGCTACGTGAACGACCTGGCCTCGGTCATGGAGATCGAGACCGCGGAGCCCTTCTACACGGTTGACGCGGAGATCATCCCCAACACCTCGGGCCCCATCCGGGTGTCCCTAGGCCCCTACCTGCGCCTGGTCGTGCATCCCACGGTGGATCTGCCTGCCACGGTGCGCCTGGCGGCCGGGGTCGCCCAGCCCCCTGTTCGAGGAGAGTGACCACCAGCGACTGCGAGAGGCGTCGAGCGTCGGCAGATGCGGGGAATGGCGGCGCGTGACCGCTGAGGACGGCGAGCGACAGTGAGAGGCGGTGAGAGGCGGCGAAAGGCGGCGTGTGACCGCTGAGGACGGCGAGCGACAGTGAGAGGCGGTGAGAGGCGGCGGGCTATGGGTAGGAGGGCTCGGGCATCACGCCGCCGATCTCCACGGGGGCGTCGAGGCGGCTGATTGTGAGCTCCACCCACTCGAACCAGTTCTCACCGATATCGCCGGTGTCCTCGTTGTAGGCGGCGTCAAGGACGGCGCGCATGCGCTCGGCCGCGGCCGACACTCCGGCGCTCGTGCGGAGATCCTCGTAGGTGGACTCGGACAGGGCAGTGACCAGGCGCGCGAGCAGGGCTGGGTGCTGATCCTGGGCGAAGATGGCCACGTCCTCGGTGTAGGTCACCGCCACGGCGTGGAACTCGGCGTAGCCGTTGTCGATGAGGTACACGCCCTGCTCATCGGGATCCCTTGGGAAACGGATCCGGGCCCAGGTTGGCTCGGCGATGCTCCCCTGGATCTGGCCGGTGAAGAACCCAGGGCAGCCAGCGGCGAGGGCGCCAGCGCCCGCGACGCAGAGGCCCGCTCCGAGGAAGGCTCGCCGGCTCTGCTGGTGCTCGGCCAGGCTGGGATAGTCACCGCCGTAGCCTTGTACCGGGCTCTTGGGTCTCTGTGCCATGGTGCACCTCCGATGGCCCTTACCTATTCAATCACCGTGCCAGCATAGTGCAGGTGATTGGTGTCTTGCAAGGAACATGTTGACTTTACGTTGAAATTACCCCAAGGGAAGGTGGCCCGAACGATTGGTCTTTCTTATGGGGAGCAAGGGTTTTCGAGGTCCAGCGCGACATCTGGGTCGCGCTTCGTGCGTGCTTCGGATGCGCTTCGAATACTCCGGTCGCTTCTGGATCTCCGGGCGGGCTGGTGCGTGTACCCCCGACGACCCCCTGCCCGAGGCAGGGGCTGCTTCTCCGAGAGGTGCCTGGTGCCTAGAGTCCCTTTGCTGCTTGCGCCCCATCTCCTGGCTGTGCTTGGCGCGTCCCAGGGCCTGGCGGCGCCGGCGGCGAGACCGGCGCCCCGCCAGGGGGCGCGGCCCGCGGCCAAGCCCTCGCTGAAGCTGCAGTCGAGCGTCTTGGCGCCTGGCGCCGCCCTCAAGGTCTCCTTCACGGCCTCCCCCGCCTGGCCCAAGGACGCCTGGGTGGGGGTGGTGCCCGCTGGGATCCCCCACGGGAGCGAGGAGGTGAACGATCGGCACGACCTCGAGTACCACTACCTGAACGGCCGGACCGGGGGGGTGCTCGTCTTCCGGGCCCCAGGTCAGCCCGGGCTCTACGATCTCAGGATGCACGACACCGACTCCAGCGGCCGGGAGATCGCCTTCGTGAGCTTCGAGGTCGTCAAGCCTCCGCCGCCCCCGCCCCAGTCGAGGGGCGCTCCTGCGACTCGGAGCCAGGCGAGCCTCAAGCTCAAGCAGACCCTGTTCGCCGCCGGGCAGGCCGTGACGGTCTCCTTCCAGGCTCCCGGTACATGGGATCCATCGGCATGGGTGGGGGTGGTGCCCTCGGGGATCCCCCACGGGAGCGAGGAGGTGAACGATCAGCACGACCTCGAGTACCGCTACCTGAGCCGCAGGGCTCAGGGCCAGCTCACTTTCACGGCGCCATCGCAGGCCGGCCGCTACGATCTCAGGATGCACGACACCGACTCCCAGGGCCGGGAGATCACCTACGTGACCTTCGAGGTTCGCTAGGCGCTTCGAAGTCTGTCCTCGGCGGCTCTCCCTGCGGAGGCGGGGTGGGGGCAGGGGGCAGGAGGCTCGGGCGGGTAAGGGCTGAAGGGCGAGGGAGGAGGGATGGGAGAGCAGCAGGAGCCCAGGGCGGCCAGGGCTCCTTTCTTGGAGTCCTGGGCCGAGCTTTGGAACCGAGGAGTCGCCAGAAGTCGCTCCAGTTGGCGGCCGAGCTCTGCCGGGGGAGGGCTGGCGCTACCGAGCAGCCTGGAGACCAGGCGCCGGTGCGGGTCCTCCAGGTGGCGCCAGAAGGTCCCGAGGGTAGCGAGGGCGGCCCAGGCCTCCTGGGCGCCAGGCCGCTTCCGGCACCGGACCCAATCCTCGACGAAGGAGTCCAGGCTCGCGCGACGCAGCCCTGGCTGGGCAGTGCGCGCGAGGGCCACGGCAAAGAGCGCCTCCCTGCAGGGCCTGGACAGGGGGCTTCGCGCTGCAGCGAGGAGCGCGCCGAGGGCCCGCTCTCCCAGGCCGAGCCTCCTGGCCTGGGCGCGCAGGCGGGTCTCGGGGTCGAGGAGGGGAGGGAAGTGTGCGAAGGGTGGGGAGGATGGGAACTGTGGAGAGGGCGGAGAGGGCGAAGCGGGTGGGAATCGAGGCGCGGCCCGGGAGGCCCGGTGGCAGTGCCCCTCGGGACCATTCGGGTGGGCGCTCATGGCGACTGGGGTCAGACTCCAGCGGGCCTCCATGGGGATCTTCGAGGGGGGGCCAATATAGGCGGTGAGGGCGTCTGGGGCCCTGGTTGCCGAGGGACCTGGGGGCGTCTCTCGTCCTGTCAGTTGGTCGGTGCTGGTGCTCTCGGGGCTCATGGCGGCTCCTGGCGCTTGGCGCCCCTGGCCCTGGGGCGGCTCGATGGATGGGTTATCGGCGGGACACTCGGATTGTCGCGTAAAAAAATGGGGAGGAGCAGGTACCCAATGACGGCAGGGTTTGGGAGACGATGAGAGGCGTGCTCAGCGTGCTCAGCGTGCTCAGCGTGCTCAGCGTGCCTGCTCTGCCTGCCAGTGCCGGACCACCTGGCCGATGGGAGTCACGGCGCAGGTGAAGCCGTTCCAGGTTACCGAGGCTACCTTCCAGAAGTCGTTGTTGCTGGGATCGGAGGAGCCTTGGATGGCGAACGGGCCGACCTCGTACACCGGGTTCATGTTCGTTATGCCGCAGTAGATCTTCACGTACACCTGGGCCGTGGCCGAGGAGCCGTTGTTCGAGTAGTAGTGAACGCCCACTGCGTAGCTGTGGCCGATCACCGGGCTGCCGACGTTGATGTTCTCCGGCCCGTATCCCATGGTGTCGTCGAGGTCCAGGTGGGGGTTGTCCGGGGTGTAGTTCAGCACGTCCCAGTCCAGGATCTGGGGCACCTGGCAGTTTGCGTAGTAGCAGTCCAGGTCGGCCGAGCCTCCGGCCCAGGCGGAGGCGGAGGGGTGGAGCAGGTGGAGGTCCACGTCCGAGTTGTCGTAGGGGCTCTCGGGAGGGTTCCAGTACATCTCCACCCGGAGGCCTTCGCCGGTTGTGGCGTTGACCGAGAACTGGCAGCTCGCCGGGTTGCCCTGGTCGTCCGTCACGGTCAGGCGCATCAGGTACGTGCCCACCAGGTCCGGGGTGAAGCCGGTCGAGAGCTGGGTCGCCGGGGACGGGCCCGGGGCGGAGGACCCTGCCGGCTGGCTGATCATGTCCCATCTCACCGAGGCGATGGCCCCGTCGTCGATGGCGCTCCCGGTCCACTGAACTGGCACCAGGGGCACGGTGTAGATGTCGGCGGGGCAGGTGACCGTGGGAGGCGTGGGCGTAGTGGTGATGAGGAACTGGCAGATGTCGGTGAGCCCGTGCTCGTCGGTGACGGTCAGCCTCATCTGGTACTGGGCCACCCTGAGGGCCTGGAAGGAGGTGTTCTGGGCGTTGGGAGTGCCCAGCACGGGATCGGTGTCGGCGTTGTGGGACACCACCTGCCAGCGCCATGAAACGATGTAGCCGTCGTCCTGCGCGTCTCCGTGGAGCGTGACGGGCGTGCGGGTCGGCACGGTCATGTCGGGAGGGCAGATGGCGGTTGGGGGGTTCACCCGGGAGCGCACCAGGGTCGAGCAGGTGTCGCCGAGGCCGCCTAGATCCCGCACCGTTAGCTGCACGGTGTAGTCGCCGATGGCGTCGGTTTCGAAGGTGGTGTTCCTGGCGAGGGGAGTGCCCAGCGATGGAGAGCTGCCCTGGGGCAGGGAGACGACGTCCCAGCTCCAGCTCACAATTCCCCAGTCGTCCTCGCCGTCTCCGTAGAGGGTGATGGTCCTGCCCGGGGCGGTGTCCCGGTCCTCGTCGCAGATGGCAAGCGGAGGCTCGTTCACCGCGCCGTCCGGGATAGCGCCGTCCGGGCGACCACCGTCCGGGACTGCGCCGTCCGGGACCGCGCCGTCCGGGGGGGGCGCTCCATCCGGCAAAGGGCCTCCGTCCCGGCCCTGGCGAAAGACCGCGCCCAGGGGACGAGAGCAACCCGCGGTTGCAGACAGGGCCACCAAGACGAGCAGGGCGAGGGAGCGCGGACGCATTGGAACCTCCACCTGAGGCATCGAGCCGACCGGGAACAGTGCGCGGCCTCCTAGTATACCCGGTGCGGCTCCCCCGGAGGCGTCCAATCTTCACGTCCTCCTCCTGGGCCGGTCAGATCGCCCTTGAACACCCGCGGGGCAAGGAAGATAGTATGCCGAGAACGAGGAGAGCGATGTCGCGCAAGGACCACATGATCTTTCGGATGGCCTACCGCATGGCCATGGCCGACGGCGAGCTCTCGGCCAACGAGACGCTCATCCTGCACCTGCTCGGGGAGGGGCTGAAGGCCACGCGGCAGGAGCTCGAGAGGCTACGGAAAGAGGCCGGCGATCTGGACTGGGCCAGCCTGCCGCTGGAGTTTCCAGAGCGCAGGGATCAGATGGAGCTCTTCGAGGTCGCCTGCCTGATGGCAATGATCGACGGCCGCTCCGACCTCCAGGAGTGGGGCGTCATCATGCGCCTGTGCGAGGTTCTCGCCATCGAGCGGCCCGAGGCCCAGGCCGCCCTCGCCAGGGCGAGGGAGCGGATGATGGCGCTGGCGGAGCGTCACAACCTCTTGCCAGAGATAGTGGAGAACATTCGTCGCGCCGAGGAGGAGGAGGCCCTCGACGGGGAAGAAGAGAAGCCCTAGGGCCCCAGATGGGCTCTTGTGCGGTTCGCCTCCATCGTGAACGGCTGGATACCCCTGTGAACGCTTCTTCACTGCCTCCGGGGCCATGGCGCTGCTATTGTTTTGAGATCACTTGCTCTTGCATGTTGCTCGAATCTTGCATCCATAATGAACAGGATTTCTGAATTGCGCCGACCGGTCGGCAGAGACGGCCGGGCAAGCGGAGGCCAGGATGGATCGACGAGCCTTCCTCGCGAAGCTGGGCAAGTTCTCCTGCGTGGCAGGAGGAGCCGTGCTCGCCGCGGGCGCAGGCGCCTCCTGCCTCGGCGGATACGACGACTACTGGGACTACTCAGACTACGGCGATGGGTACGGAGATTACCAGAACGGCTACTCCGACTACCATGACTACGTCAACTACGCCGACTACGCCGATTACGGCGATTCCTACTACGACTACTCGGACAGCTACTCCGACGGCTATCTGGACTCCTACTACGACTACTCCGACAGCTACTTCGACTCCTACGCCGACTATTCGGACTCCTACGCCGACTACGACGACTACGACGATTACAGCGACTACGACGACTACGACGACTACGACGATGACTGATCCCATGGGGGGGCCGGTCTCCTTCTCCGCGGTCGGCCCCGCAGTAGCTCCACCTGCCTGGCCTCGGCCCTCGCCGCTCGAAGTTGCGCCCTGATGCTCTTCGTCCTGAAGCCCACCTCGTCCTGCAACGGCGCCTGCGTGTACTGCAGCGCCTGGAAGGAGGACCCGGAGGATCGGCACCGCATGTCCCAGGGCGATCTCGAGCAGCTCCTCGGGCGCATCGGGGAATGGGCCGCGAGCGCGAGGCCGAGCCGGTTGTCACTCCTGTGGCACGGGGGCGAGCCCCTCATGATGGGAAAGGCTTTCTTCAGGAGGGCGCTCTACCTGGGCAGAGAGCTGGCGCAAAGCCGAGGCCTCGAGCTGCGTCATTTGATGCAGTCCAACATCACGCTCGTGGACGAAGAGTGGGCGAGCCTGCTCGGAGAGCTGCTGGAGGGAAGGCGGATCGGCAGCTCCTTTGATCCCTTCCCCGGGGTCCGGCTTCTGCGGGGAGGGGGGGACTACGAGGCCGAATGGCGGAGGGGCTATGGGATCCTGCGCGCCGCCGGGATCAGGGTCGGGGTCGTCTGCGTGGTTCATCGCGGGCACCTCGGCCGAGCAGGCGAGCTCCTCGAGGCCTTCCTGGACATGGGATACGATGGAGGTCTGAGGTTGAACCCGCTCTACGCCGCCGGCCTCGCGGCGCTGGATCACTCCCTGCACATCACGCCGGAAGAGTGGGGTGACTTCCTCTGGGAGCTGTGGGGGGCCTGGAACCGGCTCGGAAGGCCCCTCAGGGTGGACCCTCTACAGAGCTGGGACAGGATGGCGAGGGGAGAGCCCACCCGGCTCGCCTGCGCCTTCTCGGGTCACTGCACAGAGGGGTTCACAGGGGTGCGCGCCGACGGCGCCGTGTTCTCCTGTGGACGCTCGATGGACAGCGACCTGGCCCAGTTCGGGAACCTCTTCGAGGAGCCGCTCCAGAAGATCCTGGGATGCGAGACCCGCCGCGCCCTCCTGAACCGGACGGCCTGGCTCAGGCAGCACGAGTGCTCGGGTTGCCGCTGGTGGGTTTTCTGCCACGGAGGATGTCCGAACGACGCGCTGCTGGCCCATGGCGATCCCCTCCGCCCCACCGGGTTCTGCCAGGGGCGCCGGAGCTTCCTGGAGCGGGCCTTCGGCGCCGCCGCGGCTGCCGGGTTAGGGGAGGCCGGGCCCGCTCCAGACTGCGGCGACTACCTCTTCGACGTCGGTGGCGAAGGGCAGGGCGGGGCTGGTGAGACCGCCCCTGGTGTCGAGGATGACTAGGGCGGGATCGCTGCCGCTCGGCTTTGCGGCGCACTTGGTAGATGCCCCCATCGAGGAGGCGCCTCGCCCGGAGACGCTGCGGGCCTGGGGCCAGGTGTCACTGCGGGTGGAGCGCTGGGAGAGCCCGGCAGAGCTGAAGGAGCTCCTGACGCCCTGGCGTGCTCACTCGCGGCTGTGCCGGCTGCGCCTTCCTGCAAAAGGGGATCCCGGGGAGGCGCTGGGCGCATTGGGGGAAGGCTTGCGAGTGGACTGGGTGGTGGACCCCGAGGCGGCCAGAGCGCTGCTTGCGGTTGCGCCGAGCTCGTGGAGGCCCAGGGCGGTGATCCCCTGGGCTGCGCCTGCGTCCCCTGGCGGCGCGGAGCTGACGGAGAGCGTCCGGCGGGCCGGCGCCGCGGGCTGGCCGGTGGAGCTCTCGCCCGAGCAACTCTGCGCTGGTGACGAGCTCCTCCGAGTCCTGGACTTCTACCTGTTCCACCCAGGGCTCGCCGTGCCCGTCGAGCCCTTGAACAGCCTGCTCATCGCGCTCCTTGGGCGCTGCCCTCGCTCTCTCTGGGAGCTCTGGTTCGGGCGGGCCGAGGACTGCTTCTTCGTGGGCGACGGCGGGGAGGTGAGCCTTTGCGCCAGTTGGGCTGCCCAGGAGCGAAGACGCTACGGGAGGCGCGAGGATCCTCCCGAGGTCTGGCGGGCGTCCAGGGCGCACTCGGAGCTGCGGGCCATGCTGCGGGGCGAGGCATTGCCAGCAACCGCCTGCGGTTCTTGCGATGCGAGACGGGAGTGCGGCGGGGCGCTCCTCGCCCTCGTCCCCGGCGCCCCCTGCGAGGTCTTTCGGGAGACCGTCGCGCGGCTGCGCCTCGCGGCCGCGGCTCTCGGAGGCACAAGGCGTGGGGTGGGGCGTTCCGGCGGGTAGAGGTCTCCGGCCCGCGCCAACCACCCTGCTGCCAACCATCGTGCTGCTGGTCCCCGGGAGCGACTTCGGGCATCCTGGTCTCGTCGGGAGGAGGGAACCCCCGATCTGCGAGGAGGTGTGGGTCCATGGAGAGGACAGTGATGCAGGTCTTGGATGAGGCGGTGAACCGGTTCGGCGATTCCCCTGCCTATAAGGTGCTCGGGGAGGGAGGCTGGCGGGAGACCTCCTATCGGGAGTGCCGCGAGGAGGTCCTGAGGGTGGCCCGGGGGTTCATCTCCCTGGGTGTGGCTCCCGGAACGGGGGTGGCCATCCTCGGCTCGAATCGGCCGGAGTGGTTCATCGCCGATCTGGCGGCAATTCATGCGGGCGGCTTCCCAGCGGGAATCTACGTCACTGCCAGCCCGGAGCAGTGCTCGTACGTCATCCACCACTCCGAGGCAGCGGTGGCAGTCGTCGAGGACATTCCGGCCCTCGGGAAGATCCTCGGGCGGGCCGGCTCCATGCCCCTGCTCAAGACGATCGTCTTGCTGGAGAGGCAGCCGGAGCCCTTGCCAGCAGGGGAGGCTCTGCCGAGGGTCATCTCCTGGCAGGAGCTCCTCAGGCTGGGAGACGACTCGCCCCCGGGCGCCTTGAGCGAGCGGGTGGCGACGCAGAGGCCAGAAGACTGCTGCACCCTCATCTACACATCTGGCACCACCGGCCCGCCGAAAGCGGTGATGATCTCGCACGCGAGCTTCACCTGGCTCGTGGAGCGCCTTCTGAAGGAGATCGGAGGCGTCCCCTTCGGGCCCGAGGACCAGATGGTGTCCTACCTGCCGCTCTCCCACGTCGCGGAGCAGGTCGTGTCGGTCCACGCGCCCATGCAGTTCGGCGGGTGCGTGTGGTTCGTCGGGGATCTGGAGCGGCTCGGGGAGACCCTGCGGGAGGCGAGACCAGCCATCTTCTTCGCGGTGCCCAGGGTATGGGAGAAGATCCAGGCTCGAATCGTCGCGGCGGCAAGGGAGAACCCGTCGCGGGTGCGCTCCGCCATCGCTCGCTGGGCGAGGGGCGTGGGGCTCGCCGGCGGGTACGCCGAGCAACGCGGTGAGCGACGCCCTCTCGGGTGGCCTCTCGCCGACGCCCTCGTGTTCCGCAAGGTGCGCAGGCGCCTCGGACTGGACAGGTGCCGGCTCGCCGTCACCTCGGCAGCGCCCATCGCCATTTCGACCCTGGAGTTCTATCTAAGCCTCGGTCTTCCCCTTTGCGAGGTCTATGGGATGAGTGAGGCCACGGGACCAACTACCCTCTCACTTCCCAGCCGGTACCGGACTGGGAAGGCTGGTTTCGCCATCCCGGGCACGGAGCTGCGCATCGAGCCCGACGGGGAGATCCTGATCCGCGGCCCACACCTGTTCCTCGGGTACTTCAAGGACGAGGAGGCGACCCGGGAGGCCATGACCGAGGATGGTTGGCTGCGCTCTGGAGACGTCGGCTTCCTGGACGAAGACGGGTTCCTTCAGATTACCGACCGGAAGAAGGAGCTGTTCGTCACCGCCGGTGGAAAGAACGTGGCGCCCCAGGTCCTCGAGGCGTTGCTGAAGTCCATCCCGGTGGTCATGCAGGCCGTGGCCATCGGCGATGGCAAGAAGTACCTCTCGGCCCTCCTGGTGCTGGATCCGGAGCAGCTCCCACTTGCGCTGGCCGAGGCCGGTCTGCAAGGTGAGGTCGAGAGGGTCACGAGGGATCCTCTGGCGGCCCTTGGGCTCCCGGCCTTTCGCGAGCTCCTTCAGCGCCAGATCGACGGGGTGAACGAGCGGGTCTCGCGGGTGGAGCAGATCAAACGCTGGACCCTGCTCCCTGGAGAGCTCACGGTGGAGGGTGGGGAGCTCACGCCGACCTTGAAGCTCAAGAGGCGCGTGATTCAGCAGAAATACGGCCTCGAGATAGATAGGCTGTACGAATAGTGCCCTCCTCCCCCGCTTCTCCCTCCTCCCAGTTGACCGGCGGGTTCCCACCGGGCTACCGTCCCTCCATGAAGGCAGAGGGCAGCGACACCGAGCCGGGGTTCCGTTACTTGGAGATGGTGCTCACTGTTGTCCAAGGTCCCTACCAGGGACGAGAGCTCACCTTCACTGGCGATGTGGTCACCGCGGGGAAGTCTCCGGAGAACGACATCCCCTTGCCGGACGAGACTGTCTCCCGTCGTCACCTCGAGATTGTCCGGGAGGGGCGCGGCTTCCTCCTCAGGGACATGGGCTCCACCAACGGGACCTTCCTGGACGGCTCGGAGATCCGCGAGGCATTCCTGAGGAACGGGGCGCAGGTCACCCTGGGGCAGACGCGGTTCAGGTTCAGGGCGGTGGAGCGGAGGGTCGCCGCGCCGCCCTGGGAGGAGGGGGATTTCGACGGCTTGGTGGGCCGGTCTCCTGAGATGCGCCAGGCCTTCGGTCTAGTGAGGGCCGTGGCGCCCACTGGGCTGACGGTGGTCATCGAGGGCCCTGAGGGGAGCGGACGGCGCAGCCTGGCCAGGGTGCTGCATCAGCGCAGCGCACTCAGAAGCGCCCCCCTGGTGGTGGTGAACTGCGCTGAGCTGCCCGCTGCGCGGCTGGAGGCTGCGCTCCTGGCGCCTGAGGGCGGCGCCCTGGGCCGACGGCACGGGGGCACCGTTCTGCTCCTGGAGCCCTGGGAGCTCCCCGCGGCCTTGCAGGGGCCGCTTGCGGAGGCCATCCGTAGCAGGCGCTCTCCCTCGTCGTCCACGGGGAAGGCCAAGGAGGTTCCACCCGGGGTCAGGCGCTTGGTCGCCGTTACCTCCAGGCCCCTCAGGGATGAGCTGGCTCGGGGACGCCTGGATCCCGAGCTGCACGCGGTCCTGGATCGCGTGGTCGTGAAACTACCGCCCCTGGCCAGCCGTCCAGGGGAAGCGGCCCTGGTGGCCGAGAGTTGGCTCGCACAGGAAGGCGTCCGCCTGCTCCCCTTCGTCCACAGGCAGCTCGAGTGGTTGCTCTCCTTGGGCGAGGCGGCAGGGTGGCCGGGCAACCTCCGTGGTCTCAGGGCGCAGGTCGATGCCCTGGTCGGGAGGCTGGGCGGGAGCGGAGGCCAAGCTCATGGGGCTGGTGGCCTGGTCCAGGGTCTCGGCGCGCCTTCAGGCGAAAGCGGGCTTCCTTTCGACCAGTCCCTGTCCTTTGGGGAGCAGAAGGGGCGCTGGGTGGAGGACTTCGAGCGCCAGTATGTCGCCTGGCTCATGCAGCTGCACCGTGGCAATGTCTCGAGGGCGGCCAGGGCGGCCGACATGGACCGCAAACATCTGCATCGCCTCCTCAAGAGGCATGGACACAGGTAGCGGAGAGATCAATGACCGAAGACGGAGTCGTCGAGAGCACCGCGCGTGGCCCTGAAGGGTCTATCTTCCCGAGCGATCTGCCCCTCGTGGGGCGACAGGCGGAGCGGGAGATCCTGGATCAGGCTCTGGATCAGGCCCAAACCTACCTGGCCCCGCAGCTCGTGATCGTCCAGGGAGAGCGGGGGACGGGCAAGAGCCGCTTGGTCGCCGCGTGGGCCGAAGAGGTCACCCACCGCCCGCTCCCTGTGTCGGTGTATACCTGCCGCGCAGAGCCTGGTGACGGGGACCGCGAGCTCTGGGCCAGGCTCCTGAGGGCAAGGTTCGGCATTCAGTCCGGGCAGGATCCCGAGGAAGCCCGCGCCGAGCTCAGGCGGCAGTGCCAGGAGGTGTTCGAGGACCGGAGGATGGCCGAGATCCTACACTTCCTCGGCTCCTTCATGGGGCTCAGGTACCCCGACAACCCCTTCCTCCGTCTCCTGGAGGAGGACCTTTGGGAGCACGACCGGATCGCTGTGACGGTGCTCAGGAGGTTCCTGGAGGCAGACAGCAAGAGGGCGCCCCTCGTGCTGGTGATGGAGGATCTCCACGACGCCGACGACGCCTCCCTCGATCTGCTTCAGCAGGTGGGAGAGTCCCTCGAGGGGGCGCGCATCGTGATCGTGGCGGTTTGCCAGCCCAGGCTGCGCGTTCGCAGGCCGGGTTGGGGCTTTCGGGATGGAGACCTGCGGGAGATCACCGTGGGCCCGCTGCCACACCAGGACGCGGCGCGTCTCCTGCAGGCCCTCCTGAGGCGGGCAGGCCAGCTCCCGCCAGCCTTCGTGGAGGACGCCGTCCGAATGAGCGGCGGCAACCCGCTCTTTTTGCAGCAGCTCCTCTGGATGCTGGCCGAGCAGGGCATCCTGGACACCTCCCGGGAGCGCTGGACGCTCGACCTCGAGCGATTCGCCGCCACGAAGCTGCCCCTCAGCGTGGAGGACGCCATCGAGGCGCGGATCCTGGCCCTGTCCGTGGAGGAGCGCCAGGTGCTCGAGATGGCGGCCACCCTGGGGAACGTCTTCTGGTTCGGAGCCCTCGTGATGCTCACCAGGGTTCGAATCGAGGAGGAGAGCAGCTCGTCTTGGGCCTCGGACCAGGTCGCGGATCGCCTGCGCGGCATCGTGGACGCCCTCGTCGAGCGCGAGTACATCCTGCACATGCCCGACGCGTGGATTCCTGGAGAGGAGGAGTACCTCTTCAAGCACAACCTCGAGTTCTCGCTGATAGAGGCGGCGCTGGACACCAAGCGGGTGGCCAGCCATCACCTCTACGTGGCCCAGTGGATGGAGAGCCGCGTGAGCGCGCCCTCCGCCGAGCACCTGGAGTTCATCGGCCAGCAGTACGAGGCGGGTGGAGACCTGAAGCGAGCGGCGTTCTCCTACATCCACGCCGGGGATCTCAGCAGGGCCAAGTTCGCCAATGAGCAGGCGATCAAGAGCTATGAGCGCGGCATTGCGCTTCTCGAGCCACCGAGCGTCCTGCCTCGTATGGAGGCCCTGCACAGCCTGGGCGCGGTGTGCGCCCTGGTGGGCAGGCACAGGGAGGCCCTCGGGCACTTCCAGGAGATGCTGAGGCTGGCCTGGCTGCTGGACGCGGTGTCCAAGGGAGGAGCCGCCCTCGGCCGCATCGGCCGCATCCACCGGGAGCTCGGCGAGTACGACGCGGCGATGGAGCGATACCAGGCGGCTGAGGCGCTCTTCCGCCGTTCGAATGATCGCCGGGGCGTGGCGTCCATTCTGGACGATGTGGGCAAGGTACACTTTCTACGAGGCGAGTACGCCGAGGCGCTGAGCAGGCACAAGCGCGCCCTCGAGATGCGGAGGACCATGGGGGACAGCCGCTCTACGGCCTTCACCCTTGCGAACCTCGGGATGGTCTTCGAGGCCACCGGCGAGTTCAAGGAGGCCCTCGGGGCCTACGAGGAGTCCCTCTCCATCCGGCGCAAGATCGACGACCGCATAGGGGTCGTGGAGTCACTGCGGTCGGTGGGCGCGGTGTTCCATGAGCTGGGCGAGGACGAGCGAGCTGGCTCTCTTTGGGACGAGGGGTTGGAGCTGGCCAGGGCCACCGGGGACAGGCTGCAGGAGGGGTGGCTGCTTGTGGCGCTAGGAGAGAACTGTTGGAGGCGCAGGCAGCCCGAGGAGGCGCGCGAGCGTCTGGACGAAGCCGAGGAGATCGCGACGGCCCTCGGAGACGACAGGCTCCGCTCCAGGGTCTTGCGGGTCAAGGGGCAGCTCGCCGCCGCCGCGGGGCAGCTCGAGGCTGGCCGTGATCTCCTGCTGCAAGCCTTGAAGCTGGCCGAGACATCCAAGGATCGAGGGCTCGTGGGCGCGGCGGAGCGCGCTCTGGCTGGCCTGGCGGTCCTCAGGAGCTTCGTGCACGAAGCGGAGGAGCGCTACGAGAGGGCCATGTCCATCTTCTCGGACATGGGTAATCACCTGGAGGTGGCCAGGTGCTGCGAGGCGATGGCCGCCTTCTATGAATCCACCGGGGGCACCGACAAGACCGCCAAGCTCAGGGCGAGCGCCAAGGAGATCCGGCAGCGGCTCCTCGCGGCCGCCGGACGGGCCTGAAGGCAGTTCTAGAGGAGATCCAGGTCCCGCAGATGCTCCACCACTGCGGCGGAGTCCTCTGCCCAGGCGGTGACGTAGGGGGGGGCGCTGAAGGGGCGCAGCTCTCCGCTGAGCCGGCAACGAGGACGCAGGACGGCCTCATCCAGGCCCACGTCGGCCAGCGAAAGTGAGCCTGGAACCAGATCCTTGCGCCGGGGTGCGGACACCTGGATGGCAGCCTCGGCCGTGCTCTGCAGCGTGATCAGGCAGGGGATCTGGAGCAGGTGGCTGAAGCGGCGGGTGGCGGCGCACCGCTGGGCAACCACCGCGGTCTGTCCCTCGGCCCAGCGGAGCTCATCGGCGTCTGCCAGATGGGAGATGCTCAATGACTCCGCCAGCGCTGGGCCCACGAAGCCAAGGGACTCGTCTGGGCTCCTTGCGCCACCGAGCACCAGGTCGAAGCCCAGGTGCTCGGTGGCTGCGGCGAGGGCCCGCGCCACCCCCAGTGAATCCACCTTCCCAAGGAGCGGATCCCACAGACGATGCGCCCGGTCGGCGCCCAGGGCCAGGGCGTCGAGGAGCCCTGAATCCTCGCTCTCCTCCCCGACGCAGAGCGCCGTGAGCGTGGCCCCGGGGAAGGAGTCCCTGAGCCGGATCCCCTGGACGAGTGCGGCCGCCTCGTGACAGCCGAGACGGCTCGCCTGGGGGGCAGGGGTATTGGAAACGGGGCTGCTACGGAGGAGCACGACGATCTTCATGGCTCCTCCTTGGCCGGCTCCACAACGTGGAGCTCCACAGTGGGAGCGTTGGAGCTGTCCCTGTTGCCTTCGGATGCCTGCTCTTCCCTTGTTGAGACACTTGCGACTGGAGCGCCCGGCTCAGATAGCCCGCCAGGGGCCTCGGTTTGAATGGGTGTCCTTGGAGCAAGCCTGGGGCCGGCAGCGGAGAGCATCTCCCCGACCGCCTTGGTCACATCGGCGACCAGCGCGAGCTTGGCTTGGGCTAGGGCCGGGGCGTCACGGTCGGGGTGCACGGCGATCAGGTAGCTCGAGGCGGGGAGCGAAGCCAGGATGTCCTCGTCTCCGCCTATGCCAAGGCTCAGCACGAACCCTGGCAATCCCCCGCTGCAGGGAGGGTCGAGCAGGGGTACGTCCTTTGCCAAGCCCAGCTCCGCGCTCGCCCGGGTCTGGCGCAGGGCGGCCCCCAGCCTCTCGGCGAGCCGCCGCGCCAAGTCCCATGCCTCGGCGCTATCCACGCCGCCGCCCACGAGGATCAGCCGCTCGGGCAGGCAGCTCTCGAGCTCGCCAGCGTCCTCTGGGTCAGCTCCATCGGCCGGGCTCTTGAACACGGGCGAGAGCACGACGACCTCGGCCTCCTCGCTCCCCGCGGCCTGGGAGAAGCGTTGAGGGTCAGGGGTGACGACGGCGACCACCGAGTGTTCCAGGTCGGCGGTGGAGAAGCGGCGGACCTGGGTGCGCTCGTGTGTGGGCTGCTCGAGGACGAGGTGGTGGCCCGAGTCCACATCCAGCAAGGGGTCCTGTAGAAAGAGTGCCCCGAGCCGGGCGGCCACACGGGGCGCCAGGTCAGAGGCGGCCGGGCCCCTTGGAAGGAGGAGGAGCGCGGGTGGGAACTGCGAGGCCGCCGTGAGGAGCGCTTCCCCGTGTCTCCGGAAGAGCGCGGGCTCCGCAAGGGCGGCGTGGGTCATCAGGATGACCTTGTCTGCGCCCTGACGGGAAAGCACGGCGATGATGTCGTTGTCCCCGTAGAGGGGAGGGGAGGCGCAAGGGAGCACCGCATAGAGCGTGGCGCCGAGGCGGGTCGCCAGGTTCCGGCCCTGGCGCAGCGTGAGCAGGGACGCCCAGCTCGCCTGCTCGTCTACCAGCTCGATATATGAGAGGATGTTGGCCAAACCGTCATTGCGGGATCCGGACTAGCTTCCCCCGGATCAGGAATCCAGACCGTGCTTTCGCCGGATCTCGTCCATCTTGGCGCGGTACTCCACGTCCCACGCCTCCGTGCCTTCCTGGATGTTCTTGATGCGCCTTCGCACCTCCTGGTCGAGCTCGGTGTCCATCGACATGGCGCCTTGCAGGATCTCCTTGATCTTGCGGCGCATGTCCGAGTCCTCGGCAAAGACTTCCTCGATGTGCGACGAGTGCATGAAGGTCTCGAGGATCTGGTTGGCGATCCAGGAGAGGGCTTCGTCTCCCGCCCCGATTCCCCGCTGTTCGGACAGGTCCCTTTTGAGCCTTCCGAAGTTGCTGTAGGAGAGCTTCTGCCTCTCGAGGCGGTCCTTGGCCTCCTCGGTCATCTGGCGCTCGAGCCGCAGGTACTCCCCCAGCACGGCCTCCACGTCCAGCCCAGCCTCCGGGCCGCTCGCCACCAAGATGTCGCCGTCCTTGACCAGCCTCTCGATGATCCTGGCGGCGACCTGCGGGATTTTGGTTTTGTATAGGCGCATTTGCGATGCCTGCTTTGCGCGTGGAGTATAGACGCGCCTCTCTTGGCAAGTCAACCCACAGACATCTCCGTGTCACCTCTGAAGGGCTTCTCCGCGCGGAGCCGGGCGAGGGCCCTGTTGCGGCCGCTCGGACAGGCGCCCGAGACGGTCTCCCGAGACGGTATATGGCGGCGGGGCCCCCAAAAAGCAGCCGGCAGCCCTAGGGCTGCCGGTGGGGAGAGCGGGAGACGGGACTTGAACCCGCGACGTCAACCTTGGCAAGGTTGCACTCTACCACTGAGTTACTCCCGCGAGGTCGGCAGGTTTTCTACTGGACTCGAAAAACCTTGTCAAGCTGATTCCCCTTCCCGGTCGAGGGCGTAACACCCAGTGGCCTGTGGGATGCTCATCCGGCGCCGCTTCGAGCAGGCTGCAGACGGTGTCAAGTGACACTCACCTCTGGACCGAGAGTGTGGGGTCGAAAGAAGGGGATCCGTCTGGATCCACTCCCAAGACGTCAGTCTTTGAAAAAACACTCCATCATCTCTTTGCAGCCTGTCTCGTTCGCGCATTCCTTGGACTTCTGTCTGAGCCTGCCGGACTTCTTGCACTCGGCGAGGAACCTCTCCTTGCCGCCATGCTCATCCTGTGAATATTTGGGGCGAAATTCATCAACACAGATCTCGAATCTCCGCGCAAACTTCTCGCAGGGCTCCTCGCTCGCCACGCTCTCGCCTACGCTCGGCCAGTCGCAGCCGGGGGAGACGATGTATCCGGAGGCCAGGATACCAACACTCATAATCCCGAAGCTCAATCTCATCGTTCCGTCACTCCTTGATGAATTTCATTTCTGATGGTCAGGTCAGTGCTCCTCATCGTAAGATGTGGGCGGTTCGGTTTTGAAAGCTCACCTAGACCAGGTTGGCATCCCAACAGGCCGGAAACCAGGTTGGAATCTCACGAGGCCGGGCTCGTAAAGAATGTCGAGAAACGCGCACTGCTCGTCGTGCGTATAGCGCCTCTTGGTGTAGGAAGCGCACGCCTGCGCACAGCGCCCCTCGATGACGTCTTGAAAGTACATCCAGTCCTGCTCCAAATTCTTTCTCTCGCTCGGTGGCGCCTTGCTCAAGTCCACGCGGTACTTCGGCAGCCCGCCCTTCTGCCCCTCAATAAATAGGCCAGGGTACTTATGATTGGCATATCGAAGGCTGCCAAGTCTCCTTGGAAGCGCATCGAAGAGTCTGGCCTCCACTCCCAATTCTCGGCCTATGGCGCGGAGACGCGCAGGCGCAGCGTGCTCATTTCCTAGATAAGCGAGGCAGATAAAGAAATCCGCATGCATTCTGCGTCGACCATACCCTGGTGGCCACCCTCGGGCATAGTCCTGCAGCGCCCGGAGGTCGCACAGGGACCAGCTCGTCTTCCATTCCATTCCCAAGGTACAAGTCCTGTAGTCAACGCACTCACCAGGTGCGCAGTTCCAACAGCGAAAAGTCCTCATGACGTCCCACAGGTTACGCCCTGATCTCCTCTGACAGACCGGAACCGGCAGCCTCTGCACCATTGGAAAGTTCGTGAGATGTCGTCTTCGCACCCATGGACGCAAACTGTGCCACGAGAACATCTCCACTTGGTACTCTGGGGATGGCTGAAAATTTTTCACACTGCTTCGAGCTCTATTATCTTCCGTGCATTGGCAGCTCCAAATAGCCGCCACAAGAACGGCGAAGAGCATGATATTCAATACCCAACCAGCTCGGCCGTCAGGTTTCCTCGACGACAGAGGAAAGCAGGCAGGCGGCCCCAGGCTCTCCAGGTTGCTCCCCGCAGGGAAAGCGAGTAACGCTGCAATGCGCTTGGGCGGGAATGTATGCTTGGTGCTGCTCATTCTAACACGCCGGTGCTCGCCTGTTATGGCCTTCCGCCGTAGCAATTATCCTCCAAGTCATTGCATACTTGGGGGTTGGTTCCACAGCTCACATATGCTGTAAGCGAGAAGATAGAACCGGCTACTGGTGCCCTCTCGTATTTAGGGTCATAAGGTACTGAGTTGAGGTTATAGTCAATACCCAGCTCCAGGTTTGACAGCTCTCCCCAAAACAGAACGGCATAAGGACGATGCTGGTCTTGATTTCTCGCGACGATCTCGCACTGCGTGAACTCTACATACCCTCCTGGAAGCTCTTGAGCAAACATATCTCCGTCACCAGTCTCGTAGGAAACAGAAATATGTTGACCTATCAGGTAAGGCTCGTTGAGCCTAATCTCACAGAGATCCGGGCATCCCACCTTCAAGCTGTAGTCCAGATAAGTTGCGCTAGGAATACGTGCTACAATTTGCCAGCTTGGTGGAGCATCCTGGATATTTATCATGGCAAGGTATTCGTTTGGGGCCCAATGGCTCAAATGCTCGTGCGTATAGACAATGGGGGCACAGGGAGCAGCCGAGCATTCAGGCTGAAACGCAAAGAACTCGCCACATACTCGTCCCATGACCAGCTCAGTCCTCTCTGGAGCGACATATGTCGGAGGCATGAAGCTAGTGTAGTACTCCATCAACCACTCGAAAGCTGTACCCTGGGAGGTCTGCCAAATATTCGCGCCAAGCGCGCCGAGGAAGTTAGGAAAAAAGTAGTGCTTCCCGAAAGAGTCTTGCGGCAAATAGTAATTGTATGACGACAAAGGAGACGATATGGTTCCTCTGACCATATCCCGTATCTCTCGCGGAGTCAGCGTCGGTGAAACCCATTTCATTATTGCAGCCAAGGCGGTAATCTGGGCGGTGGCTAAGGAAGCGCCGGAAGGTGGGGAATCGGGTTGGATACCATCTCTATTGACCGTCGGGATCTGCTCAGATGGCGCCGCCGACATTCCATAGTATGACCCAGTGGGTGTCCAGATTGCCGTGCTTTGGAGGTTCAGGCAATTACCTGGCATGCACAGCTTACTCGGATTGCACCATTCCGTTCCGGTGACAGGGAGGATGTTGTCATAAGGCGAAAGATCCTCCCTAAGGATGCCACTGTACAGGGTAAAAAGACCCATCGGAGACCCGCTGCCGAACAGGTATGGTGTGTTGGGCGCGCTCGCTACTATCAGAGTGTTGTCGAGGTCTGGAGTATTCTCCATTATTGTACGAAATATCAGCTCGTATTCGGATCCCTCCGAACCGAACAGGTGTTCCCCCATACTTATGTTTACGACGTCGGCATTCCCTCCATAAGTCGCCAGAGCGACCAGCACCGCAACTACGTCTAAGTCAGGAGGAGCGACCAATAGACGCAGATCCCTGCCGAGAAAAGCAGATGTCAGCCCGTTTCCAGAGTATCCATCCGAATCACCTGCAATTATGTGACCAACGGACGTGCCATGACCAAGCTGCTTGCCATCATTATAAGGATCAAATCCGGTTGCATCGGAAGGTTCATACGTCCAGCCAACTCTCTCGATGTTGTTTGCAAGAGTCGTGAAACGACCGTTCAAATAGTTGAGCCCAGAATCAATCAGCATTACGGTGACCGGCCTCGAGCCTGCCGCACGTTGAGCGTTTTCAGCCTGGCGGAAATTGCCTGACATGGCGGCGATGACTTTTTCGAGTCTCTTGAAGAGCGCAAGAGCTTGAGGATACTGGATGTCGAGCCACGCACAGTCGCTCTTGTCGCCCGGTGCCTTCGCCTGGTAGTTGTCGTCGGGGCTCATGCACATGGTCGGTTTCGCAACAACATTGTAGAATGCCGCCTCAACCATTGGGTAGGTCATTGCCTGCTCGATGAAGGAATCGAGAGCCTCTCTGGATGAAGCTGGAACTTCGATCTGAAATATCTTCGCCAATGGTATTTTGCCAACAATCCTACCAGCGGTCTGACCATCTGTAAGGCTGCTGGCCACCTGGACAACGTCACTCCAAGAGTATGAGTCTGCCATTCTGAGGACCAAACGATTACCGACCATTGAAAATGCGATCGCAGGCGATTCCTGGGAAACTTCTATCAAGCTCAACTCAGAATATGGGCAAAAAACATTGCAGCCGTCATCAGATAATTCATCATCAATGCAATTCTTGCTTCGTCCAATACACTGGCCGCCAAAGTAGTGCTTGTCCAATATGCACTGATCTCCGTCAGTGCATGGAGCTCCGTCTTGGGGAATGGCTGTTGCAGGATTCGGCAGGCAGTAGCCGTCATCGCATCCGAAGCCATGACACGATACGGTGCTCAGCTCGGAATAGACGCAGCGACCCTCTGCAACGTCACAGGTCGCCCCCGCTGGATCATAGAAGACAAGATCGCCTTCAGCGCTGCACTCGGGCTGCGGGAAGCCACAGGGATGGCATGTTCCCGAGTCCTCGTCGCACATCAGGCCGGCTGGGCAAGGCCGAACGTCCTCTGACATCCAGTGTCGATTGTCATCAGGACAGTCGGCTCTGTCTGAAGCACAGTAGCGAAGCAGCAGATCCCTCTGCAATGTGCCTTCGCACACCGAAGAGCACTGATGCCGCGTCTCGACGGGCGCGGCATCGCAGGGTTGGGCGCCTGGGATGTTGGGATCCTGATATCCGACGAAGGTGCCGTCAGCTCTGCAGCAGGGCTGCTCGGACAGGCACTGCACGCAGCGAGCCCCGTTTTGAGCATTCGGGTCGCATATTGGCCTTTCGGGAATCACGCTGCAATCGCTGTCCGTGGTGCAGGGAACGCAGTTGTCAACCTGGCAGATCAAACCGAAGGTCCCGCAGTCGACTGTGGAAGCGCTGCCTGGGTCTTCCACACAGTAGGCGTCGGGATCAGGGTTATCGATGTCCACGAGGCTCGGTTCACAAAATCGTGGGACCTGAGTGAGGGTGGTCCCCGTGCTGCAGGTCCAGGGGAGAGGCTCGCACGCCGAGACGACCTCACAGGGGTCCCTGCACTCGCTGGACCCTGGGGTGCAAGCCCTCGATTGGCACTCCTCGCAGTAGGGTGCTGCTCCGGACGGCTTGGTGCAGAGCCAGTTCGGACCGCACGGGTCCGCGTCGGGATGACTGGGGTTGTAGCGTTGCCATGGGTTCAACGAGCCAGGAGCCACCAGGGTGCACTCCGCGGAATCGCCCCTGCATATGAGGTCCTCGCTGCGCCGGTAGGTGTATCCGCCGCAAAGGGAGCCGTGCCTCTGGACCTGGGCGACCGAGTCGCCGCCGTCCGCTGAGCAGCCGTAAACCACGGGGCCCAGCTCACATACATGGCCATAGGGCTCGAGTATGCCTAGGCGTGAGCAGCAGGGGGAGTCGGGACCAGGAGTGCACTGGGTGCAGCGGCCCGTGCCGCTATCACAGGTCGTGAGATCCGGGCAGGAGACCATGTTCATGCCGTAGAAGCATGTCGAAAAAGCACAGCCCAGATACCAAGTCCTGACCGTTCGCTCGTCATGACACTCGGTGCCACTAGGAGACCAGCCCAGGCAGACCTCAGATGGAGAGCAGGAGATCGGGGTGTCACAGCTCACCGTCTCATTCAGGGGCATCAGCTCCGGCAGGAACGATGCACCGCCGATGTCCTTGGTGCAGTAGGTGAGCCAGACGCTGCCCGACAAGGTGGGAGCCATGGGGTTCTGCACCGAGAGGATTCCGGCCATGGCCAGGTGGGATGTGGCCAGTAGATCGACGGTTCCGCCGTAGCGCTCGCCCGGCCTGGTCGAGGTCTCGGCGCGGAGGTCGGAGGATTCAGTGAGGGTGAGGTCCTGGGCCTTCAGCGTGATGCTCGCGCCAGTGGGTGAGGTCTGGCCACCAACAGAGGCCAGGTTCTCGTCGCCTGAGACGTCGATAGTGCCACTCACAAGGAGAGCGCCCGTGGCCATGAGGTCCAAGGTGCCTCCGTTCTGAGGCGCCTTGCCAGCCGTGGCGAGGGCCTGGCTCTCGATCCTGCCCTCCACGAATAGATCCCCGAACGCGACGATAGTCAGCGTGCCGCCCAAATCCGCCGAGGAGAGGTCCAGCACCGAGGTCGGCGCCAGCACGATGAGGGCCGCGGTCTGTCCGCTACCGTCGCCCGCTGCGGCCTGGAGCGTAATGCTGCCGCCCTCCTGGGTCGTCGCGCCCGAGGACCCGCCCGAGGCGCCCGTGGTGGCAGCGCCCCCGCGCGCTGCAACGTAGCCCGCGAGGACGAGGCTCTCCTGCGTGTAGATGCTGATGCTGC
>JAVEWA010000253.1:0-6164 GCA_034004785.1 Polyangia bacterium | reverse complement strand
GACGACGTGGTGGATGGGATCCCCCTCGCCCAGCTTCGGCAAGACGCTGCCTTCTCCCGTCCCATGGGCCCGGGCGCGGCGCCGGGCGGGCCGCAGCCGCTCTTCCGTCCGGACCTTCCTCCCCCCAGGCCAGAGGAGGACATCTTCGGGGTGGCGGCTCAGGGGGGAGTGGCGCCGGGACCGCAGGGCTCGCTCTCCCCGGTGGCTACGCCCCACTCGACGGGCGGCACCGCCAAGACCCGCGCGCCCGCCCCCCCCGCGCGAAGGGGGGGGCTCATGCTAGCCCTGGTGGGAGCCCTCGGCATCGGGCTCGGCGCCCTGGTGATGGGCCTGGTCAAGTCGGGTGGCCCGGCCAAGCCCGCGAAGCCGCAGCCGCCTCCGGCGGTGGCGGCCGTCCTGGTCAAGGCCGACGCAGACGTCGCCGTGACGGTGGACGGCAAGCACAAGCTCCGTACCGGCAGCCGCGGCGCTGTCATCATCGAGGGCCTCGCCCCGGGGAAGCACAAGCTGGCGTTCGAAGCCGCGGGCTTCAAGCCGCAGAAAGCCGCCTTCGAGCTCGAGGAGGGCCAGGCCGTCCTGCTTGGCCCCTATGCGCTGGAACGCCTCGAGGAGGCGCCTCGGCCGGCCACCCTCGTGATCCAGCTCTCGGACATGTTCAGGGACGCCGAGGTCAGCCTGGACGACCTGCTCCTTTCTCAGGAGAAGCTTGGCAAGCCCATCGAGGTGCCCGGAGGCAAGACCGTTTCTCTGCGCGTGTCCCTCCTCGGCTACGAGGACCATGTGCAGCTCATCCAGACTCAGCCCGGGCAGCGCGTGGAGACCAAGCCAATCGCCCTGGCCGAAGATCGGCTCGGTCAGGTGGCGGTACGCACGGCTCCGGTTGGCGCCGCCATCACCGTGAACGGCAAGCCAGAGAGCTGCGTGACCCCCTGCCGCGTGCGCAAGCTCGACCCCAAGAAGAAGTTCAAGCTCAAGCTGACCCTCAAGGGCTACAGGCCCCACGAGGGGACCTACTCGTTTCCCCCCGACGAGCGCACGAGGATAGTGGTCGTCTCCCTGAAGGAAGTAGCCGAGGCCGGATCCGGTGGTGGATCTTCCGCCCCCGCCGGCGCCCGCCTGGGACAGTGAAGCTCGGCGCTCAGCGCGTGACCGAGGATCTGAGGTAGTCGCGGTTGAGCTGGGCTATGAACCTGAGGCTGACCTCCTTGGGGCAGGCGGCCTCGCACTCGCCGTGGTTCGTGCAGTAACCGAAGCCCGCCCGCTCCATGGCCGCCACCATCTTCTGGGCGCGGTCCCAGCGCTCGGGCTGGCCCTGTGGCAGGAGGGCGAACTGGCTCAGCTTGGCCGAGGCAAAGAGCATGGCCGAGGCGTTCGGGCAGGCGGCCACGCAGGCGCCGCAGCCGATGCAGGCCGCCGCGTCCATCGCGAGATCGGCCTTCTCCTTCGAGATGGGGATGGCGTTGCCGTCGGGCGCGGCCCCGGTGCGCACCGAGATGAACCCCCCAGCCTGCTGGATCCTGTCGAGGGCAGATCGATCCACCACCAGATCCCGGATTATGGGGAAGGCCTTGGCTCGAAAAGGCTCGATCCAGATGGTCTCTCCATCCCTGAATGATCGCATGTGGAGCTGACAGAGGGTCGTGCCGCGCTCGTGGCCATGGGCCTGGCCGTTCACCATGCAGCCGCAGGTCCCGCAGATCCCTTCGCGGCAGTCGTGGTCGAAGGCGAAGGGCTCCTTGCCCCCCTCGATCAGACGCTCGTTCACTATGTCGAGCATCTCCAGGAAGGAGGTGTCCGAGCTGATGTCCTCGGCCGGGAGGGTGTCGAAGCCTCCTCTTTCCTCGGGGCCATTTTGCCGCCATACCTTGAGGGTGAAGTTCATGGGTGCCTCGCTTGCCGCCTCCTCGCGGGGGCGCGCGCCGCTACTTGTAGCTCCTGGTGCTCGGGGAGACGTTCTCGAAAACGAGTGACTCCTTGTGCATGTTGGGCTCGGAGTCGGGGCCCGTCCACTCCCAGGCGGCCACGTAGGCGAAGCGCTCGTCGTCCCGTATGGCCTCTCCCTCCGGGCTCTGGCTCTCCTCCCTGAAGTGTCCGCCGCAGGACTCGGTCCGGTGCAGCGCGTCTCTCACCAGGAGCTCGCCAAACTCCAGGAAGTCCGCCACGCGCCCGGCCTTCTCCAAGCTCTGGTTCAGCTCCTCTCCCCGGTCGGGGAGCACCCTCAGGTCCTGCCAGAACTCCGCCCTGAGCCGCGGGATCTCCTCGAGGGCCTTCTTGAGCCGCTCTTCGTTCCGCCCCATGCCGCAGTTGTCCCAGAGCAGCTTTCCAAGCCTCTTGTGGAAGTGGTCGGGGCTCTTCTCGCCCTTGATCGCGAGCAGCTTTCGCACCCGCTCGCCGACCTCGGCCTCGACGTCCTTGAAGGACTTGTCGTCCCTGTCCACCTTCGAGGGGCCGGCGCTCGCCAGGTAGTCGCCAACGGTGTAAGGGATGACGAAGTAGCCGTCTGCGAGGCCTTGCATCAGGGCGCTCGCGCCCAGGCGGTTGGCGCCGTGGTCCGAGAAGTTCGCCTCACCGAGGACGTAGAGCCCGGGGATCGTGCTCATCAGGTTGTAGTCCACCCAGAGCCCGCCCATGGTGTAGTGCAGCGCCGGGAAGATCCTCATCGGGATCTTGTAGGGGTCCTCGGCGGTGATCTTGGCGTACATGTGGAAGAGGTTGCCGTACTTGTCCCGGATCGAGTCCTCGCCCAGGCGCTCGATGGCGTCGGCGAAGTCGAGGTACACCCCCAGGCCCGAGGCGCCCACGCCCCGTCCCTCGTCGCACACCGCCTTGGCGGCCCTGGAGGCCACGTCCCTTGGCACCAGGTTCCCGAAGCTCGGGTAGCGCCGCTCCAGGTAGTAGTCTCGCTCCTCGGCTGGGATCTGGCCTGGGGTCCGCTTGTCACCAGGCGTCTTGGGGACCCAGATCCGGCCGTCGTTCCGCAGCGACTCGCTCATCAGGGTGAGCTTGGACTGGTGGTCGCCGGCGACTGGGATACAGGTGGGGTGGATCTGCGTGAAGCAGGGGTTTGCAAAGGCTGCCCCGCGCCGGTGCGCCCGCCAGGCCGCCGTCACGCTGCAGCCCTTGGCGTTGGTGGAGAGGTAGAAGACGTTGGAGTAGCCCCCAGTTGCCAGGAGCACCGCGTCTCCCGCGTGGGAACGAACCTCGCCCGTCACGAGATCCCGCAGGACGATCCCCCTTGCGCGTCCGTCCTTGACGACGAGATCCAGCATTTCGGTTCTCGGATACACTCGGACCGAGCCTCCGGCGACCTCCTTGTTGAGGGCCGAGTAGGCTCCGAGGAGGAGCTGCTGCCCGGTCTGCCCCCTGGCGTAGAAGGTGCGAGAGACCTGCGCGCCGCCAAAGGACCGGTTGTCCAGCAGGCCGCCGTACTCCCTGGCGAAGGGCACTCCCTGAGCCACGCACTGATCGATGATGTTGCCCGAGAGCTGCGCCAGCCTATAGACGTTGGCCTCTCTCGCCCGGTAGTCCCCGCCCTTGATCGTGTCGTAGAACAGGCGGAAGTCGCTGTCGCCGTCGTTCTGGTAGTTCTTGGAGGCGTTGATGCCCCCCTGCGCGGCGATGGAGTGGGCACGCCGGGGAGAGTCCTGGTAGCAGAACACCTCCACCTGGTAGCCGAGCTCGGATAGCGAAGCAGCGGCGGAGGCGCCCGCCAGCCCGCTGCCAACGACGAGGATCTTGAACTTCCGCTTGTTGGCGGGGTTGACGAGCTTGAGCTTGAACTTGTGCCTGTCCCACTTCTCCTCGAGGGGACCAGACGGGACTCTGGAATCCAGATCCATGGAAAGAGCTCCTTGGGCTAGGGGACCAGGCCGGTGAGCACCGACACCGGGAAGGAGACGTTACCGATGGTCACAGCCAGGGCGAAGGCGATAGCGCCACGCTTTCGCCAGGGATCGAACCTGGGGTGGCTCGCCCCGAGGGTCTGAAGCATGGACCAGACCCCGTGGTAGAGGTGCAGGCCCACCATGAGGTTTCCAAGGATGTAGAAGGCCGAGATCCACCAGACCTGGAAGCCGGCGATCACGTTGGAGTAGACATCCCCAGGCACGAAGCTGGCGTGGGCGTGACCGGTCGTGAGGTGAAGCAGGTGATAGATCACGAAGGCGGCGATGATGGGGCCGCCGATCACCATGGTTCGGGCGGCGTAGGTGGTGACCACCAGCTCCTGCCGGTGGTAGGCCACGGGCCTGGCCCTGCGGCCCTGCAGCCAGAGCTGCGCCGCCGAGAGGACGTGCAGGATGACGGCGGTGAGCATGGTGAGCCGGACGGCCCAGAGGAGCGCCTTGTTGCCCTGCAAGAAGGCTGCGTAGGCGTTCAGCTTCTCAGGGCCGGCGTAGATCTGGAGGTTGCCGAGCATGTGGCCCAGCACGAAGCCGAACACCACCACGCCCGACACCGCCATCACCATCTTCTTGCCCACGGAGGTCGACCAGAATCGCATCACGGCTATGGCCATCGCGTTCCCTTCCTTGTGGCCGGTTCTTTGCGTGGGGACAGTAGCCGCGGGATCGGTCCTTGACAAGCCCCTGAAGAGCCCGGCGGCACCGCTTGGTTCTCGATTCTGCCCGGAAGGAAAGGTCGCGCCGCTTACCAAAAACAAAGCGACGCCCCGGTGCGCCGTTCAATGTAGAATATTGGCTCGTTTCGCCACCAGGAGGTTTGCCATGTCCCGGGAAATCGCTGCTGCGCCATGGAGAGGCGCCCTGCTCGGCGCCCTGTCCTGCCTGCTCATCGCCGGCTGCGGCGACAAGCACAAGAACGACAACGACGCCGGCCCGCATCCCGACGGGTGGGTGGACCCGGACGCCACCACGGACGGGGGAGGCACCACGGACGCCACCGCGCCGCTCCTGCCGCACATCACCTCGGTGGAGCCCTCTGGCATCCCCTGCACCCAGGACACCCAGGTCTCGGTCTTCGGCGTGCTCCTGCCCGCGGACGCCACGGTGGTGCTCGTGAACTGCGACACGGGCGAGGTGCTCGAGGTGGAGAGCGTCACGGCGACGGGCAACACGCAGTATTCCTTCACCTTGCCCGCCCAGCCGGACTGCGCGGAGCTCCAGGGCCTCTACCGGGTGGAGCTGAGCGGGCCAGAGGGGACCCTCGCGTCTCCCTGTGGCATCTACCTCTCGGCGTTCGAGCCGCCCATCGTGACCGACGTGAGCCCACCCTACGCCTACGCCGGGGATCCGCTGGACGGCATCCTGTCGGATCGCCTGGTGACCATCACGGGAGAGGGCTTCCGGTCCACTCCCTCGGTCAAGCTCATCAGCGCCGACACCCCGAGCCTCCAGTACGAGTCCACCATGGTCTCCTTCGTGAACGCAGGGACCATCACGGCGGTGGTGCCTTCCGAGTCGCGACAGATGCCTCCCGGGGACTACTGGGTCTATGTGATGAACCCGGATCTCTTGCAGGGGCAGTGGCTGGTGGACACCGACAACGACGGGGTGGGAGACGAGCCTGGCCTCTTCACCATCATGTCCGTGCCTCCGCCGATCATCGACTACATCAGCCCTGCGCGACCCACGTCCAACGCCTGCCCCCTTACATTGGAGATCATTGGAACTGGCTTCGTGACCGGGTCGGAGGCCTTCATCCTGGTTCCAAGTGGCACGAACTGTCCCACGGGAACGACCCAGACGGTGGTGGGCGAGTGCCGGCTCAGCGCGGCCTGCGCCGACGCCGAGAACCCCGCACAGTGCTCGGGCACCCGCATCGCGGCGGACCTGTCGAGCTGTCCTGCCAAGGGCTTCTACCCCATCCGGGTCCGGAACCCGGACGGCCAGCTCGGAGATTTCTTCTTCCTGACGATCACCGAGAGCGCCACCGCGCATCTGAACGAGTCCTTTGTAAACGTGCCACAGCCCCTCTCGGTGGGGCGGCAACGCGCGGGCGGGGTCACGGGGTTCGACGCGGTCGGAGAGAGCTACATCTACGTCGCCGGAGGGCTCGACGGCAGCCGCAACGTGCTCGGAGGCGGCGAGCGGGCCCCGGTCTCGGTCTTTGGCGAGCTGGGGCCCTGGAGTCCCTTGGTGCAGTACCATGGTCCAGCTCCAGCTGATCTCCGCCGCCCGAACCTGTTTGTGACCCCGCGGCACGGC
>JAVEWA010000252.1:0-9192 GCA_034004785.1 Polyangia bacterium | reverse complement strand
GCTGGACGCCGTGGCGGACACCGTCGGCGGCTTCGACGTGGAGGATCTTTCTCTCTTCCAGATCTTCGCCTCGGACGTGGCCGTGGCCATAAGGAACGCCAGGCAGTTCGCCAGCCTCGGCCGCGCCAACGCCACCCTCGAGGAGCATGTCGCCGAGATCGAGCGCATGAACAAGGAGCTCAGCGCCTATGCAGAGCAGATCAGCCGCACCAACCAGGATCTAGAGCGGCGCGTGAGAGAGCTCGGAACCATCTACGAGGCCTCGCAGACCATCACCTCCAGCTTGGACCTCAGCGAGACCCTCAAGACCATCGTCGAGATGACCCGGGTGATCATCAACGCCTCGACGAGCGCCATCCGGCTCCTGGACGAGGAGTCGGAGGAGCTGAGGGGCAAGGGCGCCAGCTTGGGCGGAGATGAGGCTTCGGTTCCGTCCACCGCCCAACCGCCAGCGGGCGATCTCGCCCTCGACCTGCCCGGCTCCCACATCGAGACACCCCTCAGGATCGGCGACCGCACCATCGGGATCTTCGAGCTCGGCAGGGACACGGGGGAGTTCAACGACGAAGACAGGCGGATGCTCAGGACCCTCGCCAGCCAGGCCGCAATCGCCATCGAGAACTCCAGGCTCTTCGAGCGGACCCAGCGCACCTACTACGAGACGATCCGCGCCTTGGCGGAGGCCCTCGAGGCCCGGGACTCCTACACGCGCGGCCACTCGGAGCGCGTGACGAGGTACGCCCTGTCGATCGCCGTAGCGCTGGGCCTCCCCGAGGACGAGCGCAAGATCATCGAGCACGCAGGGCTGCTGCACGACATCGGAAAGATCGGGATCAGCGACACGATCCTCAACAAGACCAGCCGGCTCTCCGCCGAGGACCGGAAGATCATCGAGCACCACCCCATCTTCGGAGATACCATCCTCGGCCCCATCCAGTTCCTCCACCGGGTGCAGCTCGTGGTCAAGCACCACCACGAGCACTTCGACGGCGGCGGATACCCCGACGGCCTGGCGGGTGAGGCAATCCCGCTCGCGGCCCGCATAATCTGCGTGGCCGACTCCTTCGACGCCATGACCTCGGATCGTCCCTACCGCCCCGCCCTCGCCCGCACGGACGCCATCGCCGAGCTCGTCCGGAACAAGGGCGGCCAGTTCGATCCGAGGATCGTTGACCTGTTCGTCGCTATCCTGGACACGAGATTCCCCGATCGATCGCCCGTGCCGGCGAAGGCAGAGAAGTGACCTTCGATCTCCGCGCCCGCCCGGCGCCTTGGTGCGCCGGGATCCTCCTACTTGGAGCCTTCTTTGCCTGCCAGGATCCCTCGCCAAAGAACCGCGCGCCCACGATCCTCACCACACCGCCGCCCGCGGCGACGACCTACCAACCCTACACCTACGAGGCCGCCTGCGCAGATCCCGACGGCGACCTGGTCACGCTTGGCCTGGGCCCCGGGGACACCTGCGGCGGCGCTATTCAAGACCACGGCAACCGGCAGGCCACCTACTCCTTCACCCCGGGCGCCGACGTCTCCTCGTGCATGCTCTCGGTCCGCTGCAGCGACTCCGAGGGCTCCGAGGCGCTTCAAGAGGTGGCGCTGGAGGTCCTGCCCGCCCGGGACGTGACGGACCTGGTCTTCGAAACCCTCGCCCTCTGGGACGAGCCCCTGGCCGACTACCACGCCCAGGCCACGGCCGCCCTGGGGCACCGGAACTTTCTACATGGGATCCACGACCTCGCCCTCTGGCAGGATCGCCTGTATCTGGGCTATGGGGACGCCAACATCAACATCGGCCGCCTGGTGCCAATCAACGTGCGTGCCTACACGAGACCGGAGCCGGGCGCCTTCGCCGACGAGCTCGTCACCGACGAGGAGCAGATCTCCCACTTCCGCGTCTCGGGCGACCGCCTGGTGGTCCCTGGAGTGGACGCCACCGAGGACGGCCTCCTCGGCAACGTCTACACCCTGGACGCCACCGGCTGGACCAAGCGGCGGAGCCTCCAGTGGGCCTGGCATGTCCATGACGTCGCCCACCTCGACGGCGCCCTGTACGCCGTGGGAAGCGGCGGCTCCATGGAGGACTACAACCAGTCCACGGTGCGCGCCTTCCTGTGGCAGAGCGTGGGTGACGAGCCCTTCTCGGTGTTTTCGTCCCTCGAGCACCCGGCGCCGCCCGGGGACCACCGCCTCACGAACCTCCTCGTTGTGGATGGCACCCTCCACGCCTTCGGCTACTACAGCTCCGAGGGCGTCTCCTACGGCCTGCGCTACCGTCTCGTGAGCGGAGCCCTCGAGCCGTGGAGCGAGCTCGAGGACTTCTTCGTCTTCTCCACTCAGAGCTTGGGCGAGGCGGCCGGCCTGGTGATCGGCGTGAACATAGGCTCGAGCCTCACCTGGGGAGCGAGGCTCGTCACCCAAGGGGGCGCGTCCCAGATCCCAGCTCTAGGCGGCATGACCGTGCTCGACGCCTTCCCCCTCCCCGAGGGCCGCGCGCTCCTCCTCGCGACGGCGGGAGACGCCTACCCCACCCCACCCGCTGGCCCCCACGAGATCACGGTGTGGGTGCTCGGCCCCGATGCCGCGCTGCACCTCGTGCTTCAAGAGACCCTGGAGGACCTCCCCCTAAGCGCGGCCTTCTGGCAGCGCAGCGTCTATGTCGGAATGGAGGACGGCCGCCTGCTGAGAAGCGACGGCGTCCTCTGAGCCGCAGCCGCACCCTTCATCCAGCCCTCACCCTGCCCTCACCCTGCCCTTCATCCCAGCGCTATCCTGCCCTTCAATCCGGCTCTCATCCTGCCCTTCATCCTGCCCTTCATCCTGTGGCTCTCGGCCCCGGCGGGCGCTATACTGCGAGCGGCCATGCCCGCTCCCAGCCCAGACAGATCGCTCGTCGTCCTCGTGGGCCTCATTCTGGCGCACGCCTCGTGGCCCGCCAAGGTAAGAGCCGAGGGCCCGAGCGAGAAGAGCCAGCTCTGGGACAGCCTGCGGTATCCTGCGGCGGGCGACTACTTCGACCTGGTGAGCCGCTCGGAGCTCGCAATAGCCAACCGCGCCCAAAGCGCCGAGACGCTCGCCAAGGCCCAGGCGGACCTCGCCGCGGCCATCCGGCTGAGCCCGGGTAGGCCCCAGGCCTGGGTGGCCCTCGGGAGGCTCAGGGAGGCCGCCCGGCAGTACGACGGCGCCGCGGAGGCCTACGGCAAGGCCAGCCGGCTGGACCCGAGCTATCTGCCGAGGACCCTCGGGTACGCAAGGGCGATGGCCCTGCTCCGAGCGGGGCGCCACCTGGCCTCCGCCATCGTCTTCCGCGCCCTGGCCAGGCCGAAGGACCCACCCCGCATGGCAGCTTCGCTCCTCGGGAACGCGGCCAACGCCTACCTCGCCGCCGGACACCTCAAGACCGCCCTCGCCCTTTTCCAGGCCGCCATCGACAAGGATCCGGGCTACGCGCCGCCCCGCTGGGGTTTGGCAGTCGCGAGCCACATGGCAGCTCACCCGAAGCGCGCAGAGAACCTGGCCAGGGTCGCGCTGCTCCTGGATCCGGAGGCGAGGTTCCTCTCTTCCGAGCATGCCCTGTTCGTGCCCCAGGCCTCCCGCCACTACCACCTGGCCCTGTCCCTCGAGGCGAGGGGGGAGCTTGCATCGGCGACCCGTGCCTGGAGCATTTTCCTGAAGGAGGCCCCGCGCTCCCCATGGCGCCCTCAGGTCGAGGCTGCCCTCGAGCGCCTGGGGCGAGTCCGTGACAAGGCCGGATCGAGAGCCTCGACAGGGACCCCTCCTGGCGCGCCCAGACCGGGCGCCCCGAGAGGCCAGAGGTGAGCCTCGAGTGGACAGCAGGCACGGCGCTGGCCGCCGGACTGCTAGTCTTGGGAGCACCCGGCCACGGCCGGACACCCGATCGACTCCCAGGTGAGCGCAGGGTGGACATCGCCGACTTCTGGAGGCCATCTCCCGCCAAGGCGGCTCGGGACCGCGAGCTTCGCGAGGCACTCGCCCTGCTCCGTCGCTCCTTGAACCCGCTCTCGTCTCGCACCTCCGTGGTGGACCAGGTCCTCTTCGCCCAGGCCCGATACGCACTCAGGCGCCTCGCCACCTCACACCCCCGGGACGCGGACCTCTGGTACTGGCACGGCCACGCCGCCCACATCGCCCGAGACGAGCGCGAGACCCTGAGTGCCTGGCTCAAGGTCTGGGCGCTCCAGCCCGATCACTGGAGCTCCCCGGACACCGCCTTCCTCCTCGGCATCATCCTCGCCAAGGAGGGCCGCTACGCCGAGTCGGTGCGCATCTACGAACGCGGCATGCCGAGAGCGGTGCAGCTCTCCACCCGCGGGATCATGGCATCCAACGCAGCCGAGTCTGCCATGGCCACGGGGGACCTGGCCATGGCCGAGCGCCTCTACCGGGAGTCTCTGATCCTCCGGCCTCGCTCAAACAGCGCGGCCTGGTGGGGCCTGATGGTCGCCCTGGATCGCCGCGGGCGGACCTTCGCGGCGGAGCAGGCCGCTCGGGAGGCCCTCATGAGGGATCCGGGCCTCGATGGCCTGCGGGGCCCGGACGTGTTCTTCGTGCCTCCTGGAGACGTGCACTATTACCTCGCCCTGGCACACCAGGCGGGCGGCAGGGCCCGCGAGTCTCTGCGGGAATGGGAACGCTTCCTCGAGCGCCTTCCCGAGAGCCCTCATGCCGAGCGGGCGCGCGAGCACGTGAGGGCCGTCTCCGCCCAGGTTGCCCGCTTCCGGCCCCGGGCCTGGCTTGGCCGAGTCATACCCCCTTCGGCCTCGCGGGAAGTTGCCGCTCTCCAGCCCCTCGTGGAACGCTGCTACCTCGTGCGAGGCCGGCGCCCGCCGCTGCCCGAGGGAGAGCTTCCGCTGCTCCTCTCCATCCGCGCCGGCCGAGTCCGGGGCGTCGAGGCCTCCTGGGCTCCAAGGGCCCTCAGGGATCCTGCCCTCTCCAAGTGCGTGGCCCAGGCCCTTCGGGGTCGCCCTCTCGCCGCGCAGTCGTCCGAGCGAGTGTTCGTCACCTTCCACCTGGAGCGCGCGCCATGAAGCTGACCTTCGGCCTGGTCTTCATCCTGTGTGTGCTGGTTTTCTTGCCCGCGTCTCTCTGGCTGGATGATGCACCTCGGGCCGAGGCCGCCCCCGCGTCCAAGGCCTCGCGCGCGCCGCTCTGGGAACGGGTGATGAGCGACCGCAGGAAGATGACCGATCGGCTCCTCGGGCAGGCCGACGCCCTGCTCACCAAGCAGCAGTTCGCCCAGGCCGCGGCCCTGCTCGAGAAGGCCATCTCGAGCCGCCCATTCGCCGCCGAGCTATGGTTCGCCCTGGGAACGGTCCACTCCCACGCCGAGCGCTTCGGCGACTGCGTGGAGGCTCTCAGGAAGTCGAGAAGCCTGGATCCGAAGTTCCAGTCGAACCTGGTGTCCTTCCGCCTCGGCCTGTGTCTGAGCCTGTCCGGGCGGATCGCCGAGGGCATCCGGGAGTACCGGAAGGTCACGGCGACCGGGGGAGTGGGAGGGGAGGTGCTCAACTGGAACCTGGGAGACAGCCTCATGGCCCTCGGCCGGCTGGAGGAGGCCATCTCACGCTACCAGGCGGCGCTCCAACTGAACCCGATGCGCCAGGTGCTGCACTTCGCCCTCGCAGTCGCCCTGGACAGGCAGGGGCAGTGGGAGGCCTCGAACCGGCGGATGAAGGTGGCCCTTGGGTTGGATCCCGCGGGCAAGAGCCTGGACTCGAGCGACATCCTGTGGCTGCCCCCCTACGAACACCTCTACTACCGGGCCCTCATCCACCTTGCGAGAGGAGCCCGGGCCCAGGCCCTGGATCACTACCTGAAGTTCCACCAGGCCGCGCCACGGAGCCCCTGGCGCTTCGTGATGCGGCTCCGCGGGGAGGGGCTGCGCTCTCGCCCGGTGGAGGCGCTGGAGCTGCAGGCCCAAAGGGGGCCGCTGGACGCCGAGAAAGCGGCCCTGGCCATATCTGGGCGACAGAGCTCGCTCCGCGCATGCCTTGGAACCCTGCCGGAGCGATGGGCGCTCCAGGAGCTGAAGGGAGTCTCCCTGGCGATCACCTTGCAGCAGGGGAAGGCCGCCCAGTTCAAGGTGAGCCCCTTGGTGGGCGAGGTTCGAGCTGCTGCCCAGGCCTGCCTTCAGAAGGAGCTGGGGCTCGTGAGGTGGGCTGGCGCCCTCAAGGGCCGGGAGCCAGCGGCCTTCACCGTCGAGCTGGTCGGACCCTGAATTGGCTGATGGGCTGAAGCAAGTCGGGCTGCGGCCGGGAGCGAAGAGGGGGCACCTGGCCCCCTTGCACCCTAGCGGGGACGGCCGAAGAAGAGCGGGTAGTGCCAGGTCACGGAGAGGCCGGCGTACCAGGAGACGCCCGGATCGGAGTCCGCGGAGAGGTCCACGCAGCCGCCGTGCAACGCGTCGCAGCACTCCTGGGACGGGAACATCCTGTAGATCCTGGTCACCAGGCCGAGGGAGAAGGTCCGGGCTAGGAACCAGTCAATCCCCAACCCGACGCCAATAGCGGGGCCAGATATGGTCAAGGTATCGTAGGCGTCCAAGGCCTGCCCGGCGCTGGCGTAGCCGATGCCGAAGCTGCCCCAGAAATCGAAGGGGCCGAGGGGCAGGATCCCGCGCGCCTCCAGCATGCCGAGGGCGAAGTACATGGCGCTGCCAGAGTAAGTGGAATACTCGGCGTCCATGGCGGAGACGCCGGTGTGGAGGCCCAGGGCGAGCCAGGGGATGAACCGCCACAGCACCGTTGCATAGACCCCGCCGCCGGTGCTGGCCACCCAGGAGCTGGCGCCGCCTCCCGCAAAGGACGCCGCGCCGAAGTCCAGCGAGACGATGAGGGATCTGCGGGTCGGCCCGGCAGCCACATGGTGGACGCCGTGTCCGGGCGGAGGAGCGCCGCCACCACCGTACACCGCTCCTGTGGAGCCGCCGCCAGGAGGAGGCGGGACGGCGTAGGGGTCAGGACCTGGCACAGGGTCCCCGGGCATCCCCGCGGGATCGGCCCCGCCACCAGAGGCGGGAGTGCCATGGGTAGGAGTGCCACCAGCCACGGGTGGAGCGGCCCCTCCGCCCGAAGTGGCCCGCTGCTCCAGCACCTTGATCTTCTCCTCCACGTCGGCGACGCTGGGGTGCTTGGGGCTCATGCTGTGGCTGGGGTGATTTCGGATGTACTTCTTGAGGTAGTAGACCGCCTTGGTGAAGTCTCGGAGCCCCTCGTAGCAGTTGGCGATACCATAATCGAGGATGGGGTGATATTTCAGGTCCTTGACCTCGTCGAAGGCCTTGATGGCCGCCTCGTACTTGCCCTGCCGGTAGAGCTGGCGAGCGTTGTCGTAGGCCTTGGCGACCTGCGCGGCCTTTTCGTCAGGAGCCGCCTGCGCCGACTGAGCCGACGCTCCCAGGGCAAGCAAGGCCCCGGCCATTACGACTAGCAAGGTACGTGGATATCGCATCGACTCCTCCTTATGGTCCCGATGCCGGACTCCTCAAGTGTTCAAGACCCGGGCGCACGCCATGAGTGTACGCTCGCCCTTATACATTTCTTGCTCGATAACACTCAACATTTCTATTTCATTATGTATTTTTGAATCGCTACAAGCTCCAGCCAAGACGGATCTCCGCCCCGGAGCCAGAGGCTACCATATCACTTGATTAGCAGGCTGTCCACGAAGGGACCCCGGCCGGCAGGCCGGGTAGCGAGTGGGAAGGTAAAGACCGACTAGCGCTCGCGTCCCATGCCCATGGGCTCGCGGAGCATGGGGCCGGGGCCGCGATGGCCGGGGCCGTCCATGCCGCGGGGCTCGCGAAGCATGGGGCCGGGGCCGCGGGGGCCAGGGCCGTGGGGGCCCATGCCATGGGGATCACGCAGCATGGGGCCGGGGCCAACGGGGCCCATACCATGGGGCTCACGCAGCATGGGGCCGGGGCCAACGGGGCCGGGGCCAACGGGGCCCATGCCATGGGGATCACGGAGCATGGGGCCGGGGCCAACGGGGCCGGGGCCGTGAGGGCCCATGGCGTCGTGCATCGGGCCACGAACCCCCATCGGGCCACGGTGGAAGGTCCGGGTGTCGGGCCGCTTCGCCCAGCGCACCTGGCGCTTCTCGATCACGGCCTTCTTCCACACCGCCCTCTGGGGCGCCATCCTCACCACGCGGGCTTGATGCTCCTTCCGCCAGTTGTCGTTGTTATGCCAAGCCTTGGGCCTGAACACGGGCACCACGGGCGGCCGGACGCCCGGCCTGGCGGCGACCACCACGGGCCTGTAGGGCTGGAACTTGCCGCGATATGCCGGGCGGCGATAAACGGGGCGATCATAGCCCACCAGGCGGACCGGGGCGGGCCGGACCATGGGCCGGATCTTGGCCTTCATGTAGAAGGGCGGCACCACCACCTTCAGCTTGGGAGCGACGGCGCGGCCCCTCGGGTGATGGATGTAGTAGTGCTTCTGCCAGCGCTTCATGTGGGCTCGCTCGGCGCGGTAGCGCTGAAGGGCGCGTATCCTGCGCTGATGGGAGAGCTTGTAGCTGTTCTCGTAGCGGGTCTCGATCTTGGCAAGGACAGGCGCGGGCACCTTGTACACCCCGCCCTTGATGCGGGCGCGGAGGAGCGCGAGCAGATAGGCGTGAGCCAGCAGGCGGGAGTCCACCAGCATCCGGTGATCCCTCGCCGCCACCTGGGTATCCAGGGTCGTGGCGATCTTCGGTTGGACCACCACGTAGGCCTTGTCGTCTGCCTTCTTCTCGGCAGCGGCGGCGTCGGCAGCCAGCTTCTCAGCCTCCCCGTCGGCCGTTGCAGCGGCCTGGTCGAGGGTCTCGGCGTCCTTCTGAAGAGCCTCCACCTGCCCCGCGTGCACGTCCGCCACTGCCTCGGCCTTGTCGGCGGCCTGCTTGTCCTCGGTCTCCAGCCACTCGTCCCAGCCAGCGTTGGCTGCCTGATAGGCGGCAGGAGCGGCTGGCGGCTGGCCGAAGGGCACCACCACCACCTTGCCCTGGGGCACCTCGACGGCCGCCCCGTCGGCCTTGGTGACCGGCACCAAGTCCACCTTGCCGGCCTCCACCGCGACCCGGGCGGCGCCAGAGAGCCCCACGCCCACTGCCAGGGTAGTGCCCTGCACGTTCACCACCGCGCTGGGCGTGTAGATGGAGACGGGCCCCTGCCCCTCGGTGCGGGGGTTC
>JAVEWA010000005.1:0-43110 GCA_034004785.1 Polyangia bacterium | reverse complement strand
ATCTCTTAGCCCGCTCGTCCAAGTGGCCCCGATCCTCGGATCGGCTGCCGTCGATCCCTGACCTACGTATTGGTGGCGCTTTCCGGCTGTGTTAGGGTCTCTTCCCGGTCAGGGAACAAGCAGGTTCCAGGTGGAGATCCTCCAATGATCAAGTCTCTCTCCCTGCACTCTTTCCTGTTTGGCCTGGTGCTTCTTTCTACCGCCGCGCCCTCCGCCTCTGCTCTTGCTGCGCCAGAGGTCTCCGGTGGGAACTCCAGCAAGGGGGAACAGGTGGCCATGGCGCCCATGGCCGCAGGTGACGAGGCGCCGCGGGATCAGACCGTCGCCAAGCCAGCGAAGAAACCGGGGGCCGCCAAGTCAGCGCCTTCGATCTGGCTCGTCATCCCGTTCATCCTGATGCTCCTGGCCATAGCGATCCTCCCGCTGACCTTGGAGCACTTCTGGGAGTCGAACCTCAACAAGCTGATCATCGCGCTCGTGCTAGGGGTGCCCATAGCCATCTACTTCGGGGTAACTGGAACGGTGAACCAGCATTACCTCACCCATACTTTGTTCGAGTATGTGGCATTCATGTGTCTCCTGGGCTCGCTCTACGTCATCTCTGGCGGCATCCTGCTCAAGGGGGATCTGACACCAAGCCCGACGGTGAACACCGGGTTCTTGGCCCTCGGAGCGGTGCTGGCCTCCTTCATGGGCACCACCGGCGCGGCCATGCTCCTCATCAGGCCGGTGATCAGCATCAACACTCGGCGAAAGCACCGCGTCCACACCGTGATCTTTTTCACCTTCCTCGTGGCCAATATTGGCGGCCTGCTGACGCCGCTCGGGGATCCTCCGCTTTTCATGGGGTATCTGAGGGGCGTCCCCTTCACCTGGACCTTCGGCCTCTTGCCCCAATGGGCGGCCTTGGTAGGGACCCTCCTGGGCGTGTATTTCATATGGGATTCGATCCTGTGGAAGCGGGACACCGAGGCGCAGGAGGCCTTCCGCAAGGCCACCGAGCGAGAGCCCCTCTCGCTGTCTGGCACGGTGAACTTCCCTCTGCTCGCCGGAGTGGTGCTCTGCGTGGCCTTCGGCGCGAAGTTCCCCATACTGATCGGCAGCAGCGCGGCAGGGTTCACTGTCAGAGAGGTCGCCATGATAGGCCTGGCGATCGTTTCCTGGCTCGCAACCTCGAAGAAGGTCCGGAGTGACAACGAGTTCACGTTCCACCCGATAATCGAGGTCGCCGCCCTGTTCCTGGGCATCTTCCTCACGATGATCCCGGCGGTGGCTCTTCTCCAGGTTCGAGGTGGAGATCTGGGCGTGACCGAGCCCTGGCAGTTCTTCTGGGCCACGGGCGCACTGTCGTCCTTCCTTGATAACACACCGACCTACGTGGTGTTCTTCAGCCTGGCGGGGGGGGACCTCTCCCTGTTCGATTCGTCCCTGACCTCTACGCTCGTGGCTGGCGTGCCAGAGAAGATCCTCGTGGCCATCAGCCTCGGGGCGGTGTTCATGGGGGCCAACACCTACATCGGAAACGGCCCGAACTTCATGGTGAAGGCAATCGCGGACGAGCGGGGGATCCGCATGCCCAGCTTCTTCGGGTACATGTTCTACGCCTTCATCATCCTGGTGCCTCTGTTCGTGGTCTTTACCTTCGTGTGGTTCTAGCCGGGAAGACCTCCTCGCTTTGGTGTAAACTCACTGGGAGGTCCATGGACCTCACTGTGGAGATCCCGGGATGACGAGACCTGGAAGCCGCTTCGCGCTGGCCGTCCTCCTGCTGCTTGTGGCGGCAGCGGTCGCGGGCTGCCCAACCGGCGAGGGAGAGGGGCGGGTAGTGGGTCGCTTCTACGTGCTCGGCTGTGACGAGGAATACAACTTCGGTTCCCTGGGGACCCCCGCCTTCTTTGACCTGGGTGTGAATTTCTTCGTTGGGGAGCCTGTCCTGGACGAAACCGAGTGGGGCCCGAGGCACGGTCTCGACCTTCGCCTGCAGAAGGGGGGGAACAACATAGAGGATGGGGACAGCCTGTTTTTACAGATCTGGGACGTAGCCGCCGCCGCGGAGCGCTTTGCCGAGGGCCAGGGAAGCCCCATCGGCCCCGGTCTCGAGGCGCGCGCCGCGCTCCTGCTCTACGTCACCTGCCCAACGTTCTTCGGGGGCCTCGTCGCCGCTCCGAGACCGGGAATGGAGGCCTGCCCCACGCTCGACGCGACCGAGACGGTAGAGCGCTGCACAGCCATGGACTTCAACGCGAAGCTCGATCCCGAGGGGGACTTTTCACCCCTGGCCCAAGGCCATTCATGCGTGGTTTTCTGCCGTCTTGGAAACGCCCGGCGGGGAGAGGTGGTTCCTAGGGGATTCTCCGTGGAGTTTGGCGACGAGGTCCAGGGTTTCTTCCAGGTCAATCTGCTGGATCTGAGGCTTTACACCGAGGGCGTCGAGGTCTGCTCGGATGGCATCGACAACGACCAGGACGGCGTGGTTGACGAGAGCGACTGCAGCCTCTCTCGCGGGCAGGGTATGCTCAGGGGCACGTTCAATTTCGAGGTCCGCCGCGGACAGGTGGCCCAGGAATTCCCCTAGGGAGGACTCTGTGCGGCCAGGCTCCGAGGGGCGCGGCATCGCCGCCGAGGAAAGCACCGTAGAGGTCGTAATTAACGGGCTCGCCGGAGGTGGAGACGGCGTCGGCTGCCTGCCGCCAGCGCTGGGAGCTGGAGTCGTGTTCGTGCCAGACACGGCCCCAGGGGACCGGGTGCGCGTCGTCCTCGATTCGTCACCCGGGGGTCGCAGGCGATGGAGGCGTGGGCGGCTCGTGGAGGTTTTGGAAGGGGGGCCGGACCGCAGGGAGCCCCGCTGTGGCGTTTCGTTGCTTTGCGGAGGGTGCCAGTGGCACCATCTCCTCGAGGAAGCGCAGCTCCTCGCCAAGCAGGAGATCCTCGGTCGAGCCTTCCGCCAGGCGAGGCTCCCGCTCGTGCCTCCACCGCTCGTGCCATCCCCGCGTCAGGTCGGGTACAGGAGCCGGGCGAGGGTCAGGTGGGAGACGAGCCCCAAGGGCGAGATCAGGGTGGGTTTCAGGGCCAGGCGGAGCCATCGCCTGGTTGAAACGGATCGCTGTCCAGTGCTAGTCCCGTCTCTGGAGCCGGTCCTTGGCCTACTAGCGCGGCATCTGCCAGTGGGTTCACGTGGCGAGGCGATGCTGCTCTCGGCACCCTCGGGACAGTGCGGGGCAGCCCTGCGGGGAGAGGGCCTGGCATCGGGGGCAGCGGCTAGGCTCGGCGAGGCCTTGGAGGGAGCGCTCGTCCTTGTGGAGCTGCTCGATGACCGGGGCATGAGCAGGGAGCGTTGGGGGGCCCAGTGGCTGGATCTGGCTGCGGAAGGTGAGCCGCCATTTTGGGCCGCTCCACATTGCTTCTCTCAGGCCAACCTGGAGCTGAACGAGGCCTTGAGGGCGCGGGTGCGCGCCTGGGCGAGCGAAGCCCTCGCCGATCGAACGGAGGAGGTGACCGAGGAGCCGAGGCTCGTCGAGCTGTTCGCAGGTTCGGGCAACCTGACCCGCGAGCTCGCCTCGCTGGGATCCGTGGTGGCCGTCGAGAGCGATCCTCGGGCCGTGGCGCTGGGGAGGCTGAACCTGGAGGATCGGAGCATAACCTGGCGTCAGCAGGAGGCTGCCGAGGCTCTGAAATCTGGGTTGAGTCCCCAAGGACCCCCGTCGCTGGTGGTGCTGGATCCCCCACGCAGCGGCGCGCGTGAGCTCCTCGATGGCCTCTCCGCCCTGGCGCCGCAGCGGATCTTGTACGTGTCCTGCGACGCCATGACCTTGGCGAGAGATGTGGCGATACTGGCCTGCGAGGGCTATCTGCCCACGCGGGTGGAGGCCCTGGACACTCTCCCACAGACGGCGCACTTCGAGATGGTCGTGGATCTACGGCGCGGCTCCCGGCTGCGCCGATAGAGGAAGGTCGAGACCGGATCCCTCGATGGACTCGGCTTCGGGCGAGGAGATCAGAGCTCCTCGGTGAGCTTCACCATCTCGGGGTTGAAGTCCAGGCGAACTTCGATCAGTGACTCGAGGATCTTGGTTGGGCTCGCCTGGATCCAGCGCCCGTCCGGCTGGATGATTGCCCCCTCGATGTCGCTTCCCTTGAGGTTGAAGTGCTGGATCTTGGGCCGGTTGGGAGCCGCCAGGGCCGGGGTCACCAGGGCCGCGAGCCAGATGGCCGTGAGCAGTGTGGCAAGCGTCTTCATGTTGCTCCTTCGGGCCGACCGAGAGGTCGGCATGGCGCGTGAAAACGCACGGGCGAGCAAATAGTTCTTTGGCCGTCGCTGGTGGGGACCTTCGCGGGAAGGTCGGTTCCTGCCTAGTGGGGTTGAGCGCCGTCTGGCGAGTCCATGCGCTCGAGGCGCTGCTTCATCCGCTCGAGGCTCCGCTCCATCCGCTCGATCTGGGCCTCGGTACGGGTGCCGTCCTTTCGGTAGGACTGGATCCTCTCCTCCAAGGTCTTGATGCGGTTCTTGAGCCGGTCTTCCTGGCGGTTCTTGCGGTCCTCGCGCCGCTTCTCGAGCTCCTCCTGGGAGAGGCGTCCTCCAAGGGGCGGCGCGGCCATTCCAGCCAACCCAGGGGGTTCGATCCGGGGGATCGGTGGCCGGGACAGGCTGGGCTTTATCGCATCAGCCGGTTGGAACGGAGGCCTGGCATCTGCCTTCCGGAGCTCGGGAGAGGGCGGAGGCTCCGGGGCGGCCATCCGTTCCGCTGGCTCCGGAGCGCTGGGCTCTGCGGGAGCGGCCACTCCGGGCCGGCTTGGGAGGGGGGGGCGCCTGGCGGTCTTGCCGGTCCTGATAGCAGCGGAGGATTCCTTGATTTTGGGCACGGGATCGCTGGATTGGGCCGACACCGCGAGCCACAAAGCGCCCACAAAGGTCAAAAGGCCCCCGACGCCTGCGCCGATCCAGGCCACCTGGCGGAAGGTCGGGTGCTCGGTCAGGTTAGACATGGGCAACACCTCGGGCTGAAAGGACAAAACGAGACCCAGGTCCGGCTGGTCCAAGATCAACTACGCCCATTCATGCTGTCCTATTCCCGAAAGGGATGCAAGTGGGACCCTCGAGTCTAGACCAGCCGAAGCTCCTGCGACACGAAGCTAATGTCTCCCGACAGAAGCTGCGCGTTCTCTTTCCTGCGCTGCTCGGCGACCTCCTCCACGAAGGAGCGCATCTGGGGGAAGGACTGGCAGAGCACCTCGAACTGCTTCTGGGAAACCGCTAGGAGCCAGCACTTCGTGCTGGCAGTCACGGTCGCCACGGCTGCCCCGCCGGTCAGCAGGGAGATCTCGCCTATGAGGGCTCCTGGCCCGAGATCCGCGAGCCTCAAGGTCTTTCCCCGGCGCTGCCTGGTGACCGAGGCCTGGCCGGCCAAGAAGATGAACATGCCCCCAGAGGGCTTGCCCTCGCGCAGGATCACCTTGTTCTCGGGAATCTCGTACAGCTTGAACTTGCGGGCGAGCTGCCAGCGATACTTCTCCGGCACCGGACGCAGCAGATCCGAGGTCTTCACGAAGACCTCGAGCAAGCGATCCTTGAGGAACTTTATGAGGTTGGGCACCACCTGCGGGAAGTCCTGGATGAGGAGCCGGAGGGTCTCCCTGGATACCTCCAGCAGATCCAGCTCTGTCACTGCCTCGACGGTCGCCACGCGGGGAGTGTCGGTCACCAGGGCCATCTCCCCGAAGAACTCTCCCTCGCCGAGGCGGGAGATCTCCACGCGTTTTTCTCCGAGCTCCTTCACGATGCGGACTTCGCCCCGAACGATCACATAGAGGGAGCCTCCGACATCGCCCTGTTTGATGACGACCTCGCCTGGCTTCTTTTCCACGAAGCTCATACGAGTGACCAGGCTCTTGGTGGCGTCGATGCCGAGAGCGCGGAAGAGCCCGGGCGGCGTCATGTCCGGTGGAGGCTTGGCAGGCGTGAGGCGCCGCTGGTAGTCGGATGTCTCCACCGGGCGGCTGGTGGGAGTCTCGGGCTCGATCTCTCCCAGCTCGATCTCGTAGAGCTCCTCCATGTCGGGCTGGCTGGGGAGGCGCTCCATGCGGGGCATCACGTCCTTGAGCTCGAGGCTCTCGAGCGGTGCGTTGGGCGTGAGGGTGGGCCGCTTCTTGGCCTGCTTCTGCTCCCCTGTGGTGCTCTTCTCGAGGGCCTCCATGAAGGCGAGGTCAGAGTCGTCCAGGATCTCGAGCTCCGTCTCGGAGATGCTCAATGCCTGGGGCGAGTGTGCCTTGGGCACCTGGCCTGCGTCGGTCTGGGCCGTCAGGGGTCGGGAAGGCGTCGCCTGGGCAGCGGGCGTTTGCAGAGGGGCATCCAAGGCCACCAACGCCTCATCTTCGAGGGACATGGGGCCCTGCTCGAGGATCTCCAGCTCGTCCTCCGACAGCGTCAGGGTCTCCCTTGCCATCGAGCGAGGAGGCCTGGATAAAGCAGGGGCCTGAGTGGCCGCCTGGGTCGGAGTCGGGGCGGCGCCCTTGGCAACCTGGGCCGGGCCCAACACGCTGTCGAAGCCCTCGATCTCGATGTCGAGATCCAGGGTAGCTCGCGGCGATGGTGCACTGGCTTTCACAGGTGAAACGCGAGCGGGCACGGCGTCGAGCCCTGGGAGATCTCCCCCATACACTGCACCACCCGTCCGCGGCGAGCCGGCCCCCTGGGAGCTCGGTTGGAGGAGCTCCTCCAGCTCCGAGAGGTTCAGCGCCTGCAGCTCCTTGGGGGAGGTTTCTTTGGTGGCTCTTCGCGGCGCAAGCGACGCTGGAGGCTTCACCTGGTGAGGCGTGGCTACAGTCGCCATTCCCGGGGAGGAAGCTGGGCCACGCCCACCGAGGCTCTCCGATTGAGCCGTGGTGCCAGTGGGTGAGAAGGGGTCGTCCTCCAGGAGATCCAGATCAACACCAGGGCTTGCCAGAGCAGCCTCGACCGCCCGTTGACCAGCGGGCTGGCAGGTCTGGCGGCCCGATGGCCTGGGCTCGCTAGGCGTGGAGGGGCCAGTCGGGGGGCTCGACCCAACCTGGGGGGGAGGCGCCGCCTGCAGGCGGGAAAGGGACTGCGGAGAAGCTCCCCCAAGGCCCTGTTTGGGCGTGGAGGTGATCTCCTCGAGCAGATTCAGCCCGAGCGTGTTCAGGGGGTCGAGGCCCAGGACCACCTTGCACATGGCCACTGCCTTCACGTCGAACCCCTGCTCCTTGTAGATCTGTGCCGCTGCCACGAAGTGTTCGAGCGACTCCTCGAGCTGTCCCAGCTTGCGGTGAAGCTCTCCGCACTGCTGAGGCCAGCGAGGCTCCGTTGGCTCCGCCTTGCAGAGATCGTGGTAGAGTTCCAGCGCCCTGCGGGTGTTGCCGCTCTGCCTCGCCTTGTCGGCCTGCTCCCGGAGCTTCCGGATCTGTTTTTCGTTTTGCTCCACTGCGCTCGCGTCGTCTGGCTTACTAGCCAAGTAGAGGGGGCGTTCCTTCTGTTTCACGCCCTCAACTGCCGCCCCTCGTCTTGGCGCGGGGCGGTATTGATGGCTTGGCTCGTCCCGGCTCTCTTACCTGCTGTCCCCCACCGAGCCGTGCCCGGCCCGGCCGCAGAGCTTGCATCGGCCATCGGGCCCAATCACCCCAAGGCAGGCGCCGTCTGAGCAGAGCTCTCTCCGGTCAGGATCGAAGTCGTCTTCTTCGGTCTCCCTGGGCCCTGGTGGCTTCTTCTGCTCCGCCTCCGTCTTGGGCGACGCGCTCACCGCCCCGGTCGCCTGGCCGCTGGGCGCCTTGGGGGGATTGGGAGACAGAGCGCCGCATTCCCCGCATCGGCCATCGGGTCCGATCACTCCGAGGCAGGCGCCGTCTGGGCAGAGCTCCCTCTTCTCTGGATCGAATTCGCTGTCGAGCTCAAGCCGGTCCATTGCCGCCTGACGATAACCTATTTAAGGTTCTTGAACAAAGCCTCGAGCTTGTTTTTCGCCTCCTCGGTGGAGCTGTCCTGCCGGGGGGCCTGGGAGCGGGACACGAAGTTGAAATGTGAGCAGAAGTTCGCTCCCTCCCGGTCCCGGATGAAGGGCGCGTGGGTCTCCCTGCACTCGTTGTGGATGTTGGGATCCCAAAGCTCGCAGTTCTTGCACACGTGAAGATCCGCGCGGCAGTGCGGGCAGGTGTCCTGACGTCCCACCTTCACTCCGACCTTCACCACGAACTCGAGCTCGTTGCCGCATTTCCAGCAGTAGTAGGCCAAGAAGAACCTCCGTCTTGGTTGGCGATCTCACTCGGCCCCGGGGCCTGGAGAGCCAAGGAACTCACATATCACAGAATCCCTCCGATCGCACCCAGGCGCAACTCATGCCCGGGAGAACGAGGTCCGAGCCCGGCTCCTCCTTGCGTCCCCCGCCCGTTCGCCGTATGCATTGTGCGTTCACCCGAGGCCCGTTTCCCTCCAGGGCAAAGGAATGGAAGGCCATGAAGCTCTTTCGACGAAGCACCGACAGGCGCGCCCAGGACTTCCGACGGTTCACCGGCACCGACTCCTACATCTCGTCTCCAGCTCTCCAGGACGCCGTGAACGTGGCCCTGGCTCTGGAGCGACCGCTGCTGCTCCGCGGCGAGCCGGGAACAGGAAAGACCTTGCTCGCACACGCCATAGCAGAGGGGCTCGGCATGCCCCTCATCACCTGGTTCGTCAAGTCAACCACCCAGGCCGCCGAGGGCCTCTACGTCTACGACACGGTGCAGCGCCTCCACGACAGCCGCTTTGGCGATAGGGACGTCTCGGACATACGCCAGTACATCAAGCTTGGTCCGCTGGGGAAGGCATTCTCTGCGGACGATCAGGTCGTGCTCCTCATCGACGAGGTGGACAAGGCGGATCTGGAGTTCCCAAACGACCTCCTGAACGAGCTCGACAACATGACCTTCACCATCCCCGAGACCGGGGACGAGATCACCGCCAAGCACCGGCCCATGGTGGTCATCACTTCCAACAACGAGAAGGAGCTGCCCGATGCCTTCCTGAGGCGCTGCGTGTTCCACTACATCGAGTTTCCCACCGAGGAGCAGATGCGCAGCATCGTGGCGGTGCATCACCCGGACCTCGAGAGAAAAGTGGTGGATCAGTGCATGGAGACTTTCTACCGCCTCAGAGAGGTCTCCGGTCTGCGCAAGCGCCCTTCCACCTCCGAGCTCATCGACTGGATCGCTGCGCTGCGCTTCTCCGGGGTTGACACCTCTCGCCTCGGGAAGGAGCTCCCCTTCGTCGGCACGCTGCTGAAGATGGAGCAGGACCTGAAGAAGGTCCCTGCAGCCAGGAGCTGAGGAGGAGCGCCTTGCTGACGGGCTTCATGTTCGCTCTGAGGCGCCAGGGGCTGAAGGTGGGGCCTCAGGAGTGGCTCGCCCTCATGAGGGCCATCGGCATGGGGCTGCACGAGAGCCGCTTCACCGGCTTCTACAACGTGGCAAGGTCGCTGCTTTGCCGCACGGAGGCGGACTTCGACGCCTACGATCAGGTGTTCGCGAATCACTTCCAGGGGGTGGCGCTGAAGGCGAGGGAGCTGAGTGAGGAGATCCTCGGCTGGCTTCGTCAGGCCGCTGGGTACTTGAACATCTCTCCAGAGGAGCTGGCCGCCATGGAAAAGCTCGGCCTGGACGAGCTGATGCGGCAACTGGAGGAGAGGATGCGGGAGCAGGACGGTGAGCACCACGGCGGCAACCGCTGGATCGGCACTGGAGGCACGTCTCCTTTCGGCTGGGGCGGCGCCCACCCCACGGGGATCCGCATCGGCGGCCAATCCATGGGCCGGAGCGCGATGCAGGTGGCCGAGCTTCGCCGCTTCAGGGGCTACCGCACGGACCTGCAGCTCGACGTTCGGCAGATCAAGGTGGCCCTTGCGAGGCTGAGGGAGCTCACACGGGAGGGAACGCGGGAGGAGCTGGACGTCGAAGAGAGCATCGAGGCAACCTGCAAGAACGCAGGCGAGCTGACCCTCGTATGGCGCGCTCCTCGTCGGAACAACGTCCGCCTGGTGCTTCTCATGGACGTGGGCGGATCCATGGACCCCCATAGCCGGCTGGTTTCGCGTCTCTTCTCCGCGGCCCACTCATCTCGGCACTTCAAGGCATTCGAGGCCTACTACTTCCATAACTGCGTGTACGACGACGTCTATCATGACGCAGGGTTCTGGAAGGGGCTGCCCCTCACGGATCTCTTCGCGAAGCATGGACCCGAGACCAAGCTGGTCATGGTGGGTGACGCGCTCATGCACCCGGTGGAGCTCTTTCAGCCTAACGGCGCCATTACTTGGACTCAGCACAATTTCCGGCCAGGGATCGAGTGTCTGCGCCGTCTCTCGGACCACTTCACCAGGGTCGCCTGGCTCAACCCCGAGCCAGATCGTTACTGGCGCCACCCAACCGTGAACGCCATCAGGGATCTCTTCCCGATGTTCCCCCTGACCCTTGACGGGCTGAACGGCGCCGTTTCCTCCCTGGTGAAGGGACCGGTCCGGGCGCGCATCTAGGAGGGGAGGCGAGGCCCGCCTCAGGGCGGCTGCCCTATCCGTAGCGTCTCGCAGGGGGCTGCCAGGGCGAGGAGGCTGTCATTCGAAGCTCGTCGCAGGGTGGCGCTGTCACACCGATAGTGCCCATCCATGGTCGCCTGGATCACCCATCTGTACTCGTGGATCCCAGGGGGGATGGCGTCGAGCTGAAGGAAGAGGGAGTCACCCTGCTGGGTGAGCCCGAGGACTGGCAGGGCCGGAAACCGTCGCCAGGGGGGCTTTGGCTGCTCCGATGAATGAACCGGCCAGCCAGGGTCCACGAGCCTGGCTCCAGCCGGGATTGGCACCTTCAGGCGGGATTCGCCGAGGGAGGCTGTGGTCACGAGGGTGATTCTGCCAACCGCGGTCTCTCCCACGGCGAGGGACGCTGTCGCCAGCTCCTTGGCGACCTGCCGAACCCCGGATCCCGAGACTGATGAAGGCTGACCACCCTGGCTCTGGCTCCTTGGCAGCTCCATGGATGCGGAGAGGCTGACGTCAGGATGGGTGTGCAGGCGATCCGGCTGGGCATGCAGGCGGGCATGATAGAAGGTCCAAGTTCCTTTTGGGGTGTCCAGGATGGCCTCGTGATTCCGACCCGCGGACAGAGGGGAGCTGAGGTGCAAGATCGAGGCGTCGCCTCGGGCCTGATCGGAGCGGCCGAGGAGGCGAGAGTCGACCCAGACCGATATCGAGGAAGGTCGATCTCCTGATCCCGGCAGACGAGCTTCGGCTCGAAGGGCCAGAAGCGACCAGGCCATGATCCAAGGGTCCTCTTGCCCGGTAAGCGATTCGAAGACCTGGGTCGCCACAGGCTGTCTCGAGGAGGCATCCGTCCGAGCCTCAGCTAGCGCGAGGAGGGTGAAGGCGCGGCTCTCCGCGTTCATCGGTCCTATTGTCGTCCGACCATGTGGGGAAGCTCCGTCTCTGGGCCGATCTGCGCCATTGAAGAGCCAGAGGCTGCGCGCCCTCGTCTCAGGTGAGAGCCCCTCCTTGGCGTGTAGGAGGTTCGAGAGGATCGTTGGCCGCAGGAACTGCTTGGTCGCTCGCAGAACCACCAACGACTCTGTTCGCGTCTGGGCCGGAACGTGGGTGCTGCTGGCCAGGGTCTTCAGCCGCTCGAGGGCCTCCGTGGAGATCGGCCGAGGGATCCGCAAACCAGAGGCCAGAGCCTCTTCCATGGCGATGAGAGCCAGGCCGACGTACTTCAGCTCGGCGGGCGGTCCACCTGGATGACGGCGAAAGCCGCCTCCTGGCAGCCTCAGAGCATGTAGCCGGGCAAAGGCCCCGGCTCCCAGGTATTGGAAGGACGCCTCGTCGAGCCAGGGAGATAGCGCGTCCCTGAAGCTTGGCTCTCGAAGCAGCCCGAGCGCCATGAGCCCAAGGGCCGTACCGGCGAGAGTGGGCCGCTCCGCCAGGGCCAGCCGGGTCAGGATCTCCCGGCTGGCCAGGTAGGGTCTGGAGGCCAGGGTCAGGGTCAATCGTCCGGGTGATCGCTGATTGGACGGCGAGATCAAGGGCAGCCTGGCCGTTCCTCTCAGCGCGCCAGCGCGATCCCGTGGGCCGCCCGTCCGGTGCTCGTCGAGCACGACCACCCGGCGCTCGATGGAGCTTCTGTGACTCCCCATCCGGGCGCCCAGCTGGATCCTGGTGAGGCCGGGATGGGAGGCTCCGAGGAGCATCTTCACGTCTCTACTGATCCCAGGCGAGAGGTAGAAGGCCTCGTATCTGGGGCTGACTGGAGCTCCAGAGCTCCTCACGATGAGCTCGGCGCGGCCGCCCCGACCTGTCTGGTTGTGCAGGGTCACTGGGAATACCGCGCGGTCTCCCTGTCGCATGAGCTGTGGCGGCTGCGCCACGAGCTCGAGGGCTTGCTCCGATTGAAGCTCCTGCAGGTGGCGCCCGAACCGGTAAGGAAAGGTGGTGTCTGCGGCCAGGATGGTGAGCTTGTGGGGTCGGTGGAGCCTTGGCAGGTCGAGTGAAAGGGACAGTCGTCCCAGGGGGTCGGTCACCAGTGGACCAATGAAACGAACCAGGTCGTCCGGGTCGGTCGTCGAGGCACGGTCGCCATCTGCGGGCCATGGACCTGGCAGCCACTCGGCCCTGGATGGCGCCGGATCGGACGCCGTGCCGCTTCCCCCAAGGGCATCTCGAGCGAGCAGCTCGGTAGATCTGAGGGCCATGCCTGGGCCTGGTGGCCTCGCGAGACCTTCCCCGAGGGGAGGAAACGCCGCGCTGGTCGGGTGAGCGATCACGAAGATGGCCGCCCTTGTTGGGTCACCGTGCGGATCTCTCACCGCGATGTCCAGGAGCCATGACGCGGTGGAAGCCTTCTTGGTCACCACCGCGCGCACGGCAAGCTCCTCGGTAGCCCTGGCTCCCCGAACCCGCCTTCGCGTGTGAAGGAGTGCCCTGCCCGCATGAATTGGAGAGACCACCGAGGCAGACAACCAAGCCTGGGAAGTGGTGGAGATGCCTGCGGGGAGTACTACGCGGGCTTCGTGACCCCGCAGTGGAATCGCGTCGGCCCACACGAGGCCGTCCTGCTCCAGTGTCAGCAGAGCCGATCCTCTGGCAGCCGGTGTCCTCAGGAGGATTTCGGTGGGCCGCTGGCCGTCCAGGACGTCCTCGGCCAGAAGCGCCTCCAGCCGGACAGGGGGCGCGGCCTCGGCTGGGTCTTTGGCAGCCTGGAGCAACTGGGTGCATGCTGGCAAGGCCCCGGGGTGCCGGACGCAGACTGTCCAGCGACCGGGCGAAGGGAGGGAGATGTAGCAGCTGTCCGTGCCCGTCCCGAGTCGAGTCGTACAGCTCGGGCCCGGGCTGCCATCCAGGCTGGCCTCTACAGTTGCATGGCTCCCCTGGACAGGCATGCCGAGGGAATCCAATGAAACGACAGTGGCCTCCACCGGCATCGGGGCGGTGACCAGGTTCCGCTCCACTCTGAGGCCGAGCTGAGCCCTCGCGCCGAGTGCGTTCAGCCGGCGTGAGGTTTCGAGGGTGCGGCCGTCCAGGGTCTCGACGTCTACCTCCAGGAGGAAGCTGGCTCTGCCTAGCAGCTCGGGGGCTGAGAGCCTAGGAGAGATCTTCAGCAACCCCAAGGCGTCGGTTAGGCCTTGACCGTCGGCGACCCAGATGGCCTCTCGCGAATTGGTTGGAGGCTCAGTGAGGTGAGGGGCTCCGGGGTTTTCGGATTGGCTGAAACTGAACTCCGAGAAGCCATCGGGCTTGGCTGCGCCACGGCTCCTGTACAGCTGCCAGCGCACGGAGGCGCCAGCCACAGGGTGCCGTCCGAGGCCAACGAGACCCAAGGTAACAGTCGCTGTCTGCCCGAGGAGTGGATGGGCTCCAGTCTGGGACAGGGTGAGGTGGAGGCCGCTGTCGGGTCGAGACACAACGAAGCTCCCGAGAACCCAGTCCGCGAGGTCCCGGCTCGCGTCAGGGATGCTGATCCAGACCGAATAACGACCGGGCGGCGCCTCCGCCGGCAGGGCGAAGGCGGCGGAGAAGAGGCCGGAGGAGTTGAGCTGAGATCTTCCGCTTGAGACCTCCTCCGCAGAGGGTCCGGTAACCCTGAACGCAATCTCGGTGTGTCGCGATGGGATGTGCCCTATGTTCCCCAGGGGCAGGCGGGTCTGGCCTCTCAGGACGCCGAAGACGCGCACCTGGGCTCCGGGAGAGTAGCGCCTTCTGTCGGTCAGAACCGTGCCGACCAGCTTCTCCATGGGAGGGGCGGGCTGATGAGGGAGATAGCCTGGCGCCGAGATCCCGTCCTCACCGCCACCGTCCAGTACGACGAAGGCGCGGTCTGAGCCATGCTCGGCCCAGAGCGTGTAGGGGGGCGAGCCTGCAAGGGCTTTCCGGCCCGGAAATCGGGCGAGCCCGCTCGAGCTGCTCTGACCGCGCCAGATCACCGTCCCCTGCCTGTCTCGCACAACGATGGCAGCCTTCGAAGCTCCCTCACCGTCCGGGCCCGTCACTAGGGCGACGCCCGAATCCCAACCGTACCGCAGGGTGAGCCCCAGTGAGGTCACCTGGATCAGCGCCGCCCGCCGGCCTGACGGGGTGGTTATCGCCTTGGCCCCTTCGAGGGAGACGAGCCAGATGGTTCCGGCTGTCCCTTGGGCGGCGGGGAGCTCGAGAGCCGCCCTTGGGGGCATCGCGCCAATGGTGCTGGGGGTCTCGGCGAGGAGGAAGGGCGCCAGGGCGTCGGGCGCGGCTATGGCCTGGAGCACGGGAACGACCATCTCTGGGCGTACCCGGGCAATGCGGGCCTCCCTTGGGCCGCTGGTGGCGATGGGAAGTCCGGGCCGGAGCAGCATCAGAGGCCGCTCGGGAAGGCTCGACGTGATTCGGCGGTGGTGGCCGATGGCCAGGGTGAGGGGTGGCTCTTCCGGGGGCGAGTCGGCTAGCCGGAGCAAGTAGGTCGCGCCCGGCGCAAAGCGGGCGCTGAGCAGCAAGACCTCTCCCTGCGCCTCGCAGCGGAGATTCTGCGGTGCAGGCGTCACATCAAGGTGCCGGCAGGTCTGGTCCGTCGGGCGCGCAGGCAGCACCACGACCTGGACAGTGTCTTCTGGTAGGCAGGGGTGGTGGGGGCAGCGTATCTCGGCAAGGCGCTGGGGCCCGGCCACCGAGAAGGGTATCTCCTGGGCCTGCTCGCTGGAGAGCGACCCTTCGGCGGAGCTGAGCCCAGGCATGAGCTGGAGGCGATAGTGCGTGGAGACCTTGAGGGGCGAGGTCGGCTCGACCCTGACCAGATGAGGCTCCGAGCCCAGACGCGGATCCAGTCGGAGCGATGGTGGCCTGGGGCCGTGGAGCCTCAAGCGCGACAGCACCGCCGTTGGATCCACGGGTTGGTTGAAGCGGAGGCTGAACACGGGCCAGGGGTCCACGATCTCACCAGGGGACGGGCGCGCTTCCAGCAGGGTGGGTGTTCTCGTCGTGAAGCCAGTCTGCACTGGAGCACGTAGCTTCGCTCCCGAGGAGGACACCAATCCGGGGCTCAGCACGGCACGATATGTTGTGGCGAAGCGGAAGCGGTCCCTGGGAGTGAAGACCAGGGTCCGATCACCCAGCCACCCGACATCACCCTCGGTGGTTGGCGTGACCTTTATGCTGCCAGGGGCGGCGGAGCTGTCCCCTGCGGGGTCAACCATTGGCTGGTTGAACACGTAGGCTATTGCCCCGGACGGGTCACCATCAAGGGGAGGATGGCAGACTACGCGAAGCTCCTTAGCGATGGAGTTTCCATCAAGCTCGAGGGCCAGTGGAGGGAGCTGCAGATCGAACCGATGGGGCGGTGTGGGGCCGGCCTGTTCCCTGGGATGACGTCGAGCGCCCTCCTGGGCAAGGGGAGGGAGACCCTCGAAGGGGTCGTCGAGGGTCCCGGGCGACTGGGAGGCAAGCCGATCCTGGGGTGCGCCGCAGGCGGCAAGACACACGAGCGCGAGGCAAGGCGTCCTCAGGGCGTTTGTTCGTTGCCCCATAGGAGCCAGATGTCGTGGGAGAAGGAGCAGGTGATCGCCAGATCGAGGATTCCGTCGCCATCCAGATCCATGGCGCGTATTGCCGATGGAGAGTCTCCCGTTGCAAACGGAGCTTGCGGCACGAAGCGGCCGTCTCCCACGCCAGCTAGCAGCCGGACCGTGTCGGAGGATCCGTCTGTGACGACGACGTCCAGGTGCGGATCGGCGTTGAATCGCTCAGCCACCAGGAGCCGCGGTGCACCGCCCACGACGGTCGTCACTGGATAACCGAAGCCTCCGACGCCGTCCCCCGGTAGCGTGGCCACTGCCTCCGAGCCAGGGAGGGCCACTACGAGGTCCAGGGTTTGATTGCCGTCCACCAGGCCCAGCGCGAGGGCGGCAGGCTGGGAGCCGACATAGCGGGACACGGCCGAAGAGAATCCGGTTCCCAGGTTGGTGAATACTGCCACCGTGCTCGTCAGGGATCTGGATAGGAGCAGGTCCAGTAGACCGTCCCCGTTGGCGTCACCGAGCATGAGGTAACCTGGCCAGCCGAAGGAGTACAGCGAGGACGCCACAGTGAGCCCTCCTGAGCCGTCGTTTCCATACACGACGAGGTTGCTGGACCCGAGGCAGAGGACCACCAGATCCTCAGCCGCGTCCAGGCCGGTCAAGAGCCCCGCCTCCACTCCCATGGGGCGGGACCCCGGGCTGTAGGCCGTCGCTCCTTGCAGGCCCGTCCCCGAGCCGAAGAGCACCGTCATGCCGCCTGGGTCGGTCTCCACCGCGGGATCTCCCAGGAAGGTGGCCGCCACGTCTGCCTGTCCGTCCTGGTCGAGGTCCGAGACGGCCAGGGCGGAGACCCTGGTGCCCAGGGGCGTCGGGGCCGCGGGGCCGAAGGCCCTGTTTCCCAGGTTTCGATGAACGGAAACTCCTCCCCACAGGGGGCTCTCCCCAGCATAGCCCACCACCAGATCCGCCAGGCCGTCGCCGTCCATGTCAGAGAGCCTGAGCGCGGTGGGGAAGATCCCGGTGGGCAGCGGAACGCCCACCTCGAAGGTGCCGTCCCCGGCGCGGCAGTCGGTGCAGCCATCGCCAGGGACGTCGTTGCCATCGTCACAGGTTTCGCCTGGCTCGACCACGCCATTTCCGCAGCCTCCGACGCAGCCCCTCCGATCCAGGCGGCAGTCCTGGGTGCACGCGAGGTTTCCTCCTTCGAAGCCCATCTCCTGACAGCTCGTCTCTCCCAAGTCCGGGCCGTCGCACTCCTCTGTCCCCTCCCTGACCGAGTTGCCGCAGCCGTCAGTGCAGGCGCCGAAATCGAAGAGGCAGGAGGCCGCGCAGTCGAGAGTGCCTCCGCCAAATCCGAGATTCGAGCAGGTTAGCCCGGCGAGATCAGCTCCGTCACACTCCTCCGCGCCTTCCTGAAGGTCGTCTCCGCAGAGGGTGCAGTGGCGCGTGAGGAACATGCAGGAGGCGTAGTCGCAGATGAGCGAGCCGCCGTCGAAGCCGAAATCGAGACAGCTCTTTCCCGCCAGGTTCTCGCTGTCACACTCCTCCGTCGAGTCGATCACCTGGTCACCGCAGTGAGCCTTCTGGCAGTTGCTGCGGCAGGCGTTGGGCGCCACGTCGCTGTTGAGGACGCCGTTGTCACAGCCCTCGCCGCGGTTCAGCTCTCCGTTGCCGCAGGGACCCTCAGGCAGCGGGGGTGTCGGGTTGCAGCCCCACGCCAAGGCTACCGCGAGCGCAGACGAGGAGAGGACCAGCCTGCTCAGGGCTAGAGCGGGGCCGGTCGGAGGGATGCGTGGGGTCATGACGGAAGTGTAGCTAGGTCCAGGGCCGATCCAAGGGATTTCTTGCGTCCCCTGGCCATGTTACCCTGCCACCTCAGTCGAAGGAGGCCGCACCATATGCCCAATCTCCCCCGCGCCCTGCCAGAGCTCGACTTCGAGAACCGCCGCGTGGAGACGAGCGACCGGGTCTCCCTTGCCGTGCAGGTCACCGGCTCGGGCCCATCCGTGCTCCTCGCCAACGGGATCGGCGTGACGCGGCCCGGGCTCGACTTCCTGGCGGGACACCTCGCGTCCAGTTTCCAGGTGATCTGCTGGGACTACCGCGGCGCCGGGGAGAGTCGCCTGGACTCGACGAGGACAGACCTGAGCATCGAGCGGCATGCCCTGGACGCGCGCGAGATCCTCGAGGACCTGGGCGTCCGTCGGGCGGCGGTGCTCGGTTGGTCGATGGGAGTTCCGGTGGGCCTCGAGCTGATCCGGAGCGCTCCTGAGATGGTGGCTGGTTTTGGCGCTCTGTTCGGCGCGGCTGGCCGGCCCTTCGAGGCTGGTTTTGGCGCGCCCCTCGCGAGGCTGGTGCACCTGTCTGTCGCGGGGCTCGCCAGGGCGCCCGCGCCGGGCCAGCTTGCCCTGGACGCCGCAGTGGCCCTCCCCTCGGTGGCCTGGGCTCTCCTCACCACGGTAGGCTTCGTGGGTCCAGGGGCTCATAGAGAGAACTTCGACTATAACGTGCGCTCGGTTGCTAACGCCGACAGGCGCGCCTACTTCACGACCCTCCTGGCGCTCTCGGCCCACGACGCCCATGACGTCCTTCCGGGCATGCGTTGCCCTGCCCTGGTGGTTGCCGGCAAGAAGGATCCGCTCACACCGGTCTCCGCAGCGAGGCGAATGGTTCAGTCCCTGCCAGACGCAGAGCTCGTCGTGCTCCCCGACGCCTCGCATTTCGGTGTCATAGAGCATGGCCCAGCCCTCTGGGAACCAATAGACAGGCTCCTCCACAGGGCCTTCCACGGGGCCGCCTGACAGGACGGAGTGGCAGCCCGTGCCGCGCTTTGGGCCTGCGATGGCGGGGTAGAGCCCGAAGGCGCGGCCAGCTCCTCTCCTGGTCCAATTTCTCTGGCAGTCGCTGGAATCTCTCCCCATTTTTGCCAAGCGGAATATAAAGTAATGGCCCTGGACTAGCGAGGACACCATACGATGCTGGAATCCATACTCGATCGCCTGACACGCGCGATAGTTCGTCACCGATACCTGGTCGTCATCCTGTGGGCGCTGCTCGTCCCGCTTTTCATCTATGGTTTCACGAACGTCGGACGGAAGCTGCTCACCATCGTCAACACCACGGACGACGCTCAGTCCACCTTCGTCTTCAAGACCAAGGCTAACCGCTTCGACAAGCAGACCCAGTTCCTTGCGCTGGTGACCCTGCATCACCCTGGCAAGAAGTATGACGACTCCGAGTTCGACAAGACCGCCAGGGCGGTGCACAAGCAGCTCCGTCCCATCAAGTGCGTCAAGGCCCTGACAGCCTACGAAGATCTACCCTTCCCGCAGCTCTTCATGTCCAAGGACGGTCATTCGCAGGTGAGCCTCATCGAGATGGACGTTCGAATGAACGACTACTTCGAGGCGGGTGACTGCGTCAACAGCCTCCGAGCAGGGGTGAAGGCGTCCAGGAAGGACTGGCAGCTCAAGGACATGGAGGTGCTGGTGTCGGGGCCTCCCGCCATCGACGTGGACATGGGCAGGCTGCTCCGCAAGGACAGCCAGCGGGCGGAGACGATAGTGGGGATCGTGGCCCTCTTTCTCCTCGTTTGGATGTTCCGCAGCGCCAGCGCGGCGTTCCTCCCTCTCATCACGGCGCTGCTGGGAGTATCGGGCAGCCTGACGGTCGTCTTCTTCCTCGCGGATTACATGGAGCTATCCCTGTATGTGGCCATAGTCTCTTCGATGACGGGGCTGGGTCTAGGGCTCGACTATGCGCTGCTCTACGTCTCGCGTTTCAGGGAGGAGCGTGACAAGGGCGCCGAACCCTACGACGCCATCTCCACCTCGGCGCAGACCGCGGGCAAGGCCATCCTTGGCTCGGGAATCCTGGTGATGATGGGCTTTGGCGGCCTGCTCATACCAGTCCTTCAGTTCACGCGCAGCATCGGGATTGGAGGCATCCTGGTGGTGTTCTTCACCCTGTGCTCGACCTTGATCCTGCTCCCGGCTCTCCTCGCTTTCTGGCATCCGACCATGGCCTGGCCCAAGTGGCGTTGGTTCCTGGAGAGCCACAGACGGGTGGACCGGTTCTGGGAGTGGTGGAGCCGCTCGGTGCTGAAGATCCCGCTGGTTCTGGCTGCCATCGGGCTGATCGTGGTGGGGCTCTGCGGACCGCACCTCTTCAAGCTCAAGCTCCAGAACCCGAGGCACGAGGCCGTCCCCCAGACCCTGGAGTCCCGAAGGGGCATTGATCGCTTCATAAGCATCCTGGGCGAGGCGCAGGTATATCGGCTGGAGATTCAGGTGGAGATCCGCGGCGAGGGCACCTGGGACGACAAGGGGCGGCAGAAGCTCCTGCTAGGTGTGGTCGACAAGCTCCGGAAGTGGCCGGAGATAGACAGGGTTGACTCGGCCTCGATGATGACCGAGCTCACGGCGGGGCTCATGGGTTGGGGCACCGGCATCGCCGAACGTTTCGTCACGCGGGACAAGAAGGTCCTCCACGTTGACATCTACGGCAAGGACGGCTCGGACGACGCCATGAACCTCCTGGTGGGCAAGCTCCGCCAGGAGCTGCCCCGGCTGTTCGGCGCCGACAAGTCGCTGCGCACCTACGTGGGCGGTCAGCAGGCTACCTTCTACGAGACCATGAAGGGGATCAACGCGGCCATCCCCATCATGTTCCCGACCCTGGCGCTTTGCGCCTTCATATTCATGTCCTTCTTCTTCCGCAGCGTGGTGATCCCAATCAAGGCGCTGCTCCTCAACGTCTTGTCGCTGTTCTCCACCTTCGGGATCCTGGTGCTGGTGTTTCAGCACGGCCACGGGCTCTGGCTGCTGGGATACTCCGGCCCGCCCCCAGGAGCGCTGGCCGTGGCCACGCCCATCCTGCTCTTCGGCATCGTCTTTGGCGTGTCCATGGACTACGAGGTCTTCCTCATGACGCGCATCCAGGAGGCCTACAAGCGCAGGTCGGCGGGAGCCACCACCAAGGCGGAGCTGAAGCAGGCCCACCTGGACGCAATCCACGAGGGAATGTCCCGCACGGGCGGCATCATCACCAACGCGGCCCTCATCATGGTGATCACCTTCGCGGCCTTCATCAGCGGCACGGTGCTGCCCATGAAGGAGATGGGCTTCGCCCTGGCCCTCGCCGTGGCCCTCGACGCCACCCTGGTCCGCATGATGCTCCTCCCCTCCGTGCTCAAGCTCCTCGGCCCGACGACCTGGTACTGGCCGGGTAGGAAGACTCCGAAGGCCTGATGTCTTGAATCGACCGGCTCCGGTGGCGCTCGGCTGGGCACTGCCCTCTGTCGCGGCGGAGCCCGTCTCAATTGCGCTCATGGTGCCAAAGAGATCTCATTGAGCTGAAGAGTCTCTCGCGCTTTCGAGGCGTTTTTCACGGCCTCCTGGCCCCCCGGCGCGGAATCGGTATAATCCCTTGCCCCCTCGAAATCTCCACTGCATGGGGGGCAGATGGCCGAGGTTCGGCAGCAGCACGATGGAGCCCATGAAGAACGAACCGCACAGGATCCCGGGCCATTCGCTCTTGGTGCTCAGGCCTATCGCCACCCTCGTCTTCATGGCGTCCCTGTTCATCCCTCAGGGCGGCTGCGACCGCGCGGGAGGGGGCCGGTCAAAAAGCGGGCACAAGACCGACGAGAGCGCCATGGGCCTGCGGCGGGCGGGCGGGCAGGGCCTGGTAGCGGACCGGGAGGGAGCGGCGAGGGCCGGGGCTCGCCTTGCGCCCGAAGGAGATTCAGGTGCGCCTCCCCTGAAGGTGCTGGGCGGGGCTATCCTCACCATAGGCGAGAAGTACGTGGCCCCGACCCTCGTCGATCCAGAGAAGATGTTCGACAAGGCGCTGGAGTTCGTGGTGGCCGAGCGGCCCGAGATCCTGATCCGGACCGAGGAGGGGCGGCGAAGGAAGGTGATCGCCCAGGTGGGAGATCGTCAGAAGATCTTCGAGAAGGCCTCCCTGGACAGCCTGTCTATTCTCTACACGGAGCTCAAGCAGGTGCTCGGATTCGTGCGTGAGGCCCTCGAGGCCGAGGGCAAGGCTCTCCCCAAGGAGATAGCCGAGCTGGAGTACGCCGCCGTGAACGGTATGGCCTCTACCCTGGACCCCCACTCCGTGCTCATGCCCCCCAAGATCTACGACGAGATGCGCATTCGCACCCAGGGCGCTTTTGGGGGCATCGGCATCGTTATCTCCATCCGGGATGGGGCCCTCACGGTCATCTCTCCCATCGACGGGACCCCGGCGGCCAAGGCCGGCGTTCGCGCGGGGGATCGCATTGTGAAGATCGAGGACGAGTCCACGGTGAATATGCCGCTGACGGACGCCGTCGAGATGCTCAGGGGAAAGCCCGGAACGCCTGTGGTCTTCTGGGTCGAGAGGGAGGGGTGGCCAGAGGCCAGGAGCTTCCGGGTCATCCGCGAGCAGATCGAGATCAAGAGCGTGGACTCCAAGATGCTCCCGGGGAAAATCGGCTACCTGCGGGTGAACCGGTTCTCCCACAACACGACCGAGGAGCTGCAGGAGCACCTGGCCAAGTTGGACAAGGGAGATGCGCGGGGCATCGTCTTGGACCTCTGGAACAACCCGGGCGGCCTGCTCCAGCAGGCAGAGAAGGTCGCCGACCTCTTCCTGTCGGAGGGAGAGATAGTCATCACCGAGGCCGCTCGCGGAGAGGTGCTGAGGGTGAGAAAGGCGAGCGCGGACACGACGAGGTGGAGGCGGCCCGTGGTGGTGCTCGTGAATCGGGGCTCGGCGAGCGCCGCGGAGATCGTGGCCGGCGCACTCAAACAGCAGGGCCGGGCCGTGGTGCTCGGGGAGCGCACCTTTGGCAAGGGGACCGTGCAGATGCTCTTCGAGAACGACGACAGCTCGGCCTTGAAGCTGACGGTGGCCCAGTATCTGACCCCGGGTAACCAGAGCATCCAGGGCGTCGGCGTGGTGCCGGACGTGGAGACCAACGCTGTGGTGCTCCACAAGGAATGGACCCGGATGTTTGGGCACGAGGCGGACGAGCGCCGGCGCGAGAAGCGCAAGGATCTCCTGCCGGCCCGGAGCCAGAAGCCCCTGCGGCCATTTCGCCGAGTGGACTATTTGAGCCCGGAGAGCATGGAAGGATCCGACTCGCACGGATCGGCGGAGAACGCTGCGGATGGGCCGGTGATCGAGCTTGCACGCCAGCTCCTCGCGCGGCATGGGGGCGCAAGGGACGAGATGCTCCGAGCCAGCAAGAGAGACCTCGAGGAGTGGGAGGCGGCTCAGGCCAGGCAGGTGGCGGCCAGGTTGCGAGCTCGTGGAGTCGATTGGAGCCCGGCACCTGCGGGCGTGACCCCTGCTCCCCTCGGCACCCTGGAAGTGAACCCGTCCATGTCGCCGTCCACCCCCGTTCTGGCGGGCGAGGAGCTACGCTTGAGGCTTCAGGTGACCAACCGCGGGCAGGCGCCGATCTTCCGCCTGCGGGGCCGCACCGAGGCGTCGAGCTACTTCCTGGACGAGCGGGAGATCCTGGTGGGTCGCGTGGGGCCAGGAGAGGCCCGCTCAGTCGAGCTGAAGGTGCGGATCCCGAGCCACACCCGGAGCTCGGTCCAACCAATCCGAGTCGTCTTGACGAGCCCGAGCCTGGATCGCTCCTTCGAGTACAACCTCCGTCTGGGCGTTCGCGGGCTTATGCGACCTAGGTTCCAGCTTTCCTACAGGCTCCACGACGACGTCAAGGGCAACGGCGACGGCCGACCGGAGAAGGGCGAGACGGTCAGGCTGCAAGTTGAGGTGAGGAACGTGGGGGAGGGCCCCATGACCGATGGGGTGATCGCCCTCCGAAACCTCTCTGGGCACGGCCTCTTCGTCCTCTCGGGCAGGCAGGCAGTGAAGACCCTGGCCTCGGGGGCGAAGCTCCAGCGGGACCTGACCTTCCGCATCGAGCCGGATTTCAAGGAGAAGATCTTGAAGCTGGAGATCTCTGCCTACGACGGGAAGGTTCAGGAAGGGCTCTCGGAGCATCTGAAGATCCCGCTGGATCCGCCCACGGCCACTGCGCCTGGGCTGGTGGGGGAGATATCCCCGCCAGAGATCAGGATCGACCCGCCTCCCCTCGAGGTGCAGCCAGGCACGAAGACCGTGGAGATCAAGGGCGAGGCGAGCGACCCGCTGGCGGTGCGTGATCTGTTCATCGAGGTTTCCAACCACGACGCAGGAGAGATCCGCCACAAGGCCTACTATACGGCCGCCCCCAAGGGTGAGGCCTACCGGCGCCTTCCCTTCAGCGCGAAGGTGCCCCTGTGGCCCGGGCTGAACAACATCCTGGTCGTGGCTCGTGAGAAGGGTGAGGTAATGGGCTTTCAGCGTCTAGTGGTGCTTCGACCCCGATTGGAAAAATGACCTCCAAGGGCGTCAAAGTCGTCTACTTCTGCACCCACTGCCAGGTGGAGACCGCCTTGGCCAGGGTCTGCCCGCGGTGCCATCGCCGAGGCACTCTGGTGCCAAGGGAGCCAGGGGCCGAGGCGAGCGGGGTAGCGGCCCGGGCCAAGGCCTCTGCTCGCGGGCCCGAGAGCGCGCCAAGGCAAGGCAAGGGATGGAATCGTCGCGACCCAGGAGGCCGTCTGAGGCGGTACGGCCCTTGGCTCGGCCTGGGCGCGCTCGGAGTGGTGCTCGGGTTGGGTGCGCTCTACTTCGCGTTCGGCTCGCGGGGCGATCCAGGGGAGCGCGGGGGCGGGGCTGGCCAGGAGTCACCGCCGCCCAGGGCTTCTTCCTCCTCACCTGACGCGGGGAGGCACTTCGGGGCCTCCCGCCCAGGCCAGGCGCCGCCTCCGGCCCAGGCCCCGCGGCGATGTGGCGAGAAGCTCGAGCTGAGGGTGGAGGTCCTGTTCGTCGAGGACCAAAATGCCAGTCCTCCTCCGGCGTCTGGAGAGACCATGGCTCCGTCGTCCTCCTCTCGGTCTCCCGCAGCTCGCCCAACGTCGCCTCCCGCTGCCCGCCCGGGTGCCCCACCGCAGCCCGAGGCTTCGGTCACTTTGCACCGGTTCCTCCTCGCGGGAGCGCTGCCGAAGCTGGAGTGGGTGCTTCTCGAGGTCAAGCAGTCCATCCGGATCGGCGGAAAGGAGGTGCCCTTCCTTCAGCTCGGGCCAGAAGGCGCGATCCTCCTCGACCCGCGCAAGCGAAAGCTCGTGCGGCATGGGCCCGAGGAGAGCTTCGCGCCTGGTCTCCGTCCCTCCGATCTCGTGGGCCAGCCCCTCGCTCTGCTCGGGCGAGCGCCGAGTGGCGTCCTCGTCATGGAGAGAGGGCTGCGCAGCGAGCCCCTGGCCCAGAATCTGGTTGGCGATCCGCTGTCCCTCGTCGCTTGGCTGACCCCCGAGCTGCCAGCGCCGGCAACGCCTCGGCCGAGGCGCCTGGTTGACAGCCGGCCCATGCCCAAGGGCCTGTTGCCCAGCTTGTCAGAGCCGAGGCGCGAGCTGCGACTGGATCCCAAAGCGAAGCCGGGCGACGGACGCCGCTACCTCGTCGAGGGAAGCGCGCGGGTCACCGGGGGGGAGGGCGGCACGAAAGGGAGAGGCGCCAGCGCCGCTGCCGCGGCTTCCCTGAGGCGTTTCCAGGGAGAGGTGGAGTATGGGATAGACGCCCTTGTCCCGAGCCTGGCCAAGCTCCGGGTCAGCGGTCCCATCCCGGGCAAGCCACCCGTCCGCGAGCTGATCCTCGAGCTGAGGAGTCTCGGGCAGGCATGCAACAGGTAGGCGCCCCGGAGCGGGGCTCGCCCGACTCTAGGCAGAGCGCAGCATCGCAGAGGGAGCGGCGGGCGCACTGCGCCTCAGCTCGGCGAGCAGGGCCTCGGCCGAGGCCGCGTCATAGGCGCCCTGTCGCGCCAGCTCCTTTGCCAGGGCGTCCACCTCGTCGCCCCTCGCTCCGGCTGCAGCGGCGACGTTTCTGGCGTGGAGGCCCATGTGGCCGCGTTGGATGCCTTCGGTGGAGAGAGCCCGCAGCGCGGCCAGGTTCTGAGCCAGGCCCACAGAGGCGGCCAGGGAGGCCAGCTCCGAGGCCGACTGGAGCTTGAGCAGGGAGCGCACGGCCACCTGCACGGAGGGGTGGGTCTTGAGGACTCCCCCAACGGTCCCAACGGCCATGGGCAGCGTGATCTCACCCTCGAGCGCTTCATCGTCTTCGTGAGCGCGCCAGCGGGCAAGGGCAGTGTAGCGCCCCTTCCTGGCGGCGAAGGAGTGGGCCCCTGCCTCCACCGCGCGCCAGTCTTGACCCGTGGCCACCAGAAATGCGTCCACCCCGTTCATGATGCCCTTGTTGTGAGTTGCGGCGCGGTAGGGGTCCCGCTCCGCGAGCACCGAGGCCTCCTGGATTCCGAGGGCCACCTCGCGGCCCCTCGGGCCATCTCCCTGGCCGAGCGAGGCGAAGGGCACCTTCCCCCGGGCGGTGGTGAGGCGCTTGTCGGCCAGGTTCGAAAGGATGCGAAGCCGCACACGCCCACCCGTGAGGGACTCGATTCGGGGAGCCAGCTTCTCTGCCATGGTGTTGATGGCGTTTGCGCCCATGGCGTCACGCACGTCCACCACCAGGTGGAGGACGAGCATCGCGCCCAAGGGGTCGTCGGGCTCCGTGGGCTCGAGCACCCTGAGCTCGATGTCCCTGGCTCCGCCACCCGCGCGCACGAGGGCCGGGTCCAGGGAGTTGGCATCCGCCAGCAGGTTGTGGCGGAAGGCCTCGATGGCCTCCATGGCAGCCTCGAGATCGGGCACGTCCAACACCTGGATCTGCCCGATCATGAGGGGCTCGGTGCTCTCGGTGCTGATGCCTCCCCCATCCCTGAGGAGCTTGGCGCCATGGGAGAAGCCCGCGATGATCGAGGGCTCCTCCACCGCCATGGGCACCAGGCGGTCCATGCCGTTCACGAGGAGGTTCACGCCGATGCCGATGGGCAGGCCAAAGACCCCGACGCAGTTCTCCACCATGCGGTCAGCTACCTCCACGGAGAGGGAGGTCCCCTGCGTGCCCCCGAGGAGGCAGGCGTCTTCCATCGTCAACGCGGCCGCGCTCGTCAAGGCTTCCAGCCGTGCTTCCACGGTCATCTTGTAAAAGCCTGGGATCCGGGAGCTATGAATCGGGATAGTCTCTTGCATCTCGTGACCTCCTCCTGCCTTGTCCTTTGGCATCGGGCCTGCGCTCCTGTCGGCTCTTGATGGGTCGTCCAGGGTGGGCCGGCGTGCAATGTCAATAAATTCAGAAGATTGAACGTAAAACTCATGATTTCGTCGAGTTCGCAGGAGGTGTTAGCACAGACGAGGTGTTTGCACAACAGAATTGCATTCTGTATTTATAAACGAAAGTTTAATATCTGTAATGTTGATTTGGCGCCAGGCTTCAGGCATATGGCTCTCAGGCAAGCCCCTCTACCACCGCCAGCTCACATCTAACCAGATGAGATCGTTCTTGTTCCATGAGCCAAAGAGAGAGTTGGACTTCCCTTCGAACCACAGGACACCAAGGCTCACTTTCACCGAGTCGGTGATTTTGTAAGCCACGGTGGGAGCCAGGACAAAGGAACCATGGAGCAGGTCCACGGCTCCGGTAAGGGACAGCAAGAGGGTCTCCCGCAGCAGCTGCAGACGCATCGTGGCAACGGCGAGGGCAAGCTGGCGCTCGGTGAGAAAGCCCATGAGCTCGCGTGGGTCGTTGGCCTCGCGGTCCAAGAGGAAGGCGTGAACCCCTTGGATCTGGATAAAGAACCTGCTCCCGTGGGCATACTCGGCGCTCAGGGCGGTGACGAGGGTGTGGTGCTCGACGCGCAGCTCCACCAGCCCTGCTCCCAAGGGCTCGGGCAACCTGTCGGTCCGCAGGTAGCCCCGGTCTGGGAAGTAGGCCATGTCCAGCTTCAAGGCAAAGTCATCGAAGGCCTTGCCCACCGACAGCCCAGCCTGGTGTCCATGGTGGTATCGCGTTTCGAAGAGCGGGTTTCCCACTAGAAGGGCTCCTAGGGCCACGATGTTGAGAGTGCCGTTCTGGAATAGCTCGCCATCCATGGCCGCTCGGTAGAAGTCCGAGTCCACTCCGAGCCCAGGGCTGCGGTCCCAGCCGAAGAAGTACTGGGCCCCAATGTCCCATCCTCGGCTTCTGCCCGAGAAGCGCAGGCCCAGGCTCGAGGAGCTCGGATCCTGGGGTGGGGGATGGGTGCTCGAGAGCAATGCAGAGGCCCTGCCCCTGTGGGTCGGATGGAGCAGCCGATCCAGTCGGTCCTCGGCCTGGCCCAGAATCGAGGAGGAGCCCGGGCCGAAGATGGCGAAGTCCGAGCCCCAGAGCTCGAAGCGGTGGGGCGAAAAGAGCGGCAGCCACACGCCCTCCAGCTTCATGGAGCCGAAGTGCCAGGCCGCCTTGGCTGCAAGAATGGGCAGTCGGCGATCCTCGTCGAAGCCGAATAGGCCTCGGCGCAGATCCATGGGGTTCACCACGTCGTTGGGGTTCAGCAGCTCGGAGAGGCCCCAGGCGACGATCTGATTTCCCAGCCTCAGGTCCACGGGACCCAGGGTCAGATCCACGTAGGCCTCGCCAAGCTCCACTTCGCCCCTGGTCTCCCAGGCCTGGCCGTTTCCGAGCCAGTATACGCTCCCAGGTTTCGACCTCTCCGAGGTCACCCAGTAGTCCAGGCGGGCCTCCAGGCGCGCCTTCACATGACGGAGGAAGCGAGCCTCGGCGTGGAGGCGGGCCCGCATCGTCAGCTCGAAGACGTCCTCGCTCGGTCTCAGGTCGCCTTCGTCACCCCGCCTCCGTCCTTCGTGCCCGAGGTCGAAGGCCGCGATCATCTGTATGAGACCGCCAACCAGAACCCTCGGAACGAAGGGATCTCTCGAGGCGCTCCTGGCTCCCTGGACCTCTGCTCCCGTGCGCCCAGGCTTGGGGCTCGTCGCTCGTGGCGTCGCAGCCTGTTTGGGGCGAGGGTCCTGATCTTCGGGATCCTCGACCACTTCCTCTGGGTCCTGTGGCGCCTCGGCTTGGTTGGGCCTTGCTCTGCGCGCTGCCCCTGGGAACAGGACTCGAGTGGCGTCCTCGGGATCGTCGATGACCTCGTCGGCGTCCCCAGGTGACTCGGGCGGCGCGCTCCGTGGAGCCGTCCGTGGACGAGGATCGGGTCTGCCAGCTGGTCTTGCCTCGGGCCTGCCATCCGGTGCAGCTCCTGGAGCGCGAAAGGAGGCTGTCCGCGGGGTCGGAGCGGGCGAGAGAGCCGGACTTGCGGCCGAGAGGCCCTGGCCGAAGAGCAGGCAACTGGCCGACGCCAAGGTTGCGGCGATTCTCAAGCATGCAGCTGGAGGCATCAGGCTCGTTCTACCATAGGCAACCCCGAAGGATGCAGGGGGAGCGGTCTCTGAGAGCCTGGGCGGGCTCACGAAGGGAGAACGACTGGATTCGTCTGGGGGGAGGCCTAGGCCTGTTTGGAGATTGTTGGTGGGGTTTGGCCAGGAGGGCCGGGCCTACAGCCCCCTCGCGAGGTTTCGCACAGTGAAGATCTCGTCGGGGCGGCTCGTGAGGCTGCGCGTGGAGTCGAGGCGAAGCAGGGTCGAGGAGCCCTCGCGCTTGTTAACCATCCGGGACTCCTTGATGACTGTCCGGGTTCCCGTCCGGCCGAGTCGGCGCACGAAGAGCTGCTTCTGGAGCGCTCCTTTGTCGTCATACATCTCCAGGCGGATGGTCACGAAGTTGTCCTTCCGGACGAAGGCCACGACCTTGCCGTACTGTGAATCGGCGCCCGGCCTGGGCTTCGCTTCTATGACGTGGCATGGAAAGCGCCCGATCTTCTCGTCGGGCAAGCGGCGGTGGGAGGCATCCCGGAGCTCCTTGGTCTCCAGGTCGGCGTAGGTGAAATCCGAGCCGAGAAACTGCCCCCGCCGGGCCCTGCCAACCAACCTCCGGGCGCGTTTGAGGGCCGGGATGTAGAGGTGCATGTCGTCGCCTCCCCCCGCTCTCTCGGTCAGCAGGAAGCTGGTCCCTGCCACGTCCGGCGGCGAGACAATACGAACGAGGCTCCGTACCCGCTTTCCAAGACGCTGGGACCAGACCATCAGGCGGCGCTCGCGCTGAGTGCCGCGGCTGCTCGTGAGGATCATGGTGACCTGCGCCTCGGAGCCATCGGAGCCCAGGTAGGTGTGGTCGAGGGCCTTGTCCACGATCTGCTTGGCGGTGAGCGAGTCGGCCTGCCCGGAAAAGGTGAGGCTCACAAGGGCCGACAGGAGCGCTGTGTGCATGGGGCTCTCTACTCCTGGGCTTTCCGGTCGAGGGCGCCCTCCGAGGCCGCCAGGCTGGCGGCGCGTTTCTCTACCTCTTCGCGCAGCTCGGGTGAGAGGAAGATGCCCTCGGTTGGGAATCGGGCGACGGCGCCCAGCAGCACGTTCACCCGCTCGAGGAGCGGGACCTGGCGATCGACCATGATCCGGTACTCGCCGCCGACGCGGCAGAGCCCTCCAGGGCTCGCCTCGGGGGAGAGGCGCTCGTAGAGCACCTTTACTCCGAGAGCCTCGGCGGCCTGCTCCAACTCTTCCAGCATCAGTTCGCGTTTCATTGCTCTGTGGCCCGATCGAGGTCGAGGATTTGAGTACTGCCCACGTAGGACTTGGTCTCGTAGCGAGTTATCTGGCCTATCTTGCGCACGATCTCCGCCATGCGGCCCGCTTCCTGCAGGATCACCTTGAGCGAGGCCGCAAGTGGGCTGTCTTCTCCAGCCTTGCGCACGAGGAGCTCGGCGTAGCCCATGACAGATGTGAGGGGTTGATTCAGCTCATGAGCGGTGGTGCCAGCGAGCTCGGCGATGAGAGCCTGCTTCTCGGTGACCTCGAGCTTCTCCTCCGTGATCGCCAGACGCTCTTGAATCTGGATCTGCTCTCGCATGTCGGTGAGGATTGCTACTATGGCCACCTCGCGCTCTTCCTCGTGGATAGTGGAGGCGGTCAAGGTCACTGGAACGTGCTGGCCCATGGAGTCGCGAGCGTGCAGGTGCGTCTTCTCCAGGCGGCCTTCACCACCAAACTGCTGGCTGTGAAGCTGCCTGATGAAGTCCTCGTAATCCTCCTCGGGAAAGAGCTCGGTCAGGTTCAATCGGCCAACGACCTGCTCTGTTGGCCGTCCGAAGAGGTTCGCCGCCCCCTCGTTGAAGAGGATGATCGTCCCGGTCGCCGCATCAGCCGCCACTATCGCGTCCACGGCGGAGTCAATGAGCCTCTCGAGGAACTCCTTGGTCTTGGTGAGCTCGTCCTCGATAGAGCGGGCCTCGCTCACGTCGCGAAAGGTGAGCACCATCACCCGCTGATCCAGCATGAGGCTGCTCGCCGACACATCGACGGTGATTACGTCATCGGAGGTAGTGGCGAGCCGCAGGTCGAAGTTCGCCAAGGGCGTACCGGAGTTTCCCTGCCTGATGATGTCGTCCAGGCCCTCTCGGTGGCTGGACTCCACGATGTCCGTCAGTGGGCGACCGAGGAGCCAGCCCTCGGCGTAGCCGGTCATCATTGCGCCCGACCGGTTGATGTGTGCTACCCGGCCCTGGGCGTCCACAACAATGACGCCATCAGATGAGCTCTCGAAGAACTCGCGATATCGCCGGAGCGTCCGGTTTCGAAGCTCGCTCTCGAGGCGGTCTAGGTGGATGGGCTTCGTCTGCTCCCTGAGGCGCTTCCAGAGCATCGAGCCCTGAAGCGCGCCTCCGAGGAGACTGGCGAGCAGCGTTCCCAGGTTGCGAAGGTCCCCCGCGTCCAGCGGGCAATCGTCTGGGAGCGCCAGCAGCAACCCGCCGGCGGGGCGCCCCTGTATGGGAACCGACAGGGTCATGGATCTGGGGAAAGCACCAGGGGACTCCCGCCCCAGGCAGCTCGCCAGGAGCCCATCGCCCTCGGGGTCGTCGAATATGGCCGTTCCGCCACTGCCGATGCGACTCTGGAGAGCCAAGGCAGCGCCTTCTTCCAGGGGCACGGGCGAGCCGCCGTTGCCCTCCTGGCTCGCCACGAGCCAGATCTCTCGTTCAGCCTTTCCAAACAAGAGCAGGGCGCCATCACGGGCCCTGAGCAGACCGCAGACCGACTGCACGAAGCTGTCCAGGTTTCGTTCCAGCTCGGCAGGGTCGCCAAGGTGCTCCGCTGCCGAGGCGATGCCAGAGAGCAGCTCGCTCGTTCGAGCCCGAGCTCTGCGGGAGGCGCCTTCCGCAAGGTAGCGCTCCAGGGTAAGGCGCAGGAGCTCCGGGCTGCAAGGAAGCTGGAGGACGCCATCAGGGGCGAAGGAGGGCTCACGATCGGTTCCCACCAGCAGGGCCACGATGGGTAGCTCAGCCAGGCCGGGATGGGAGGCGAGCTTCTCGGCCTGCCAGGCTGCACGGTCTCCATTCGCGAGGAGAATCACGCCCAGGGATGAGGCCTGCTCCCTGAGCGCTGCGCAGTCCTGAACAGCGAGGACATCGTGACCGAGCTCCTCGATCGCTTTCACCAACAAGCCGAGGTCGCTGGACTCCTTGCTGTCGATGAGCGCGATGAGTGGGCGTAGGTTCATGATCGCTGCCTTCGGGACGACCCTAGCGTACCATGCGTTCACTTACCAGACTACCGCCGCTAGCAAGAGGATCAACGCCCGGAGTGGCGCCGGGCGAGGAAAGCGTGGATCGCCTCGTGATAGACCTGCTTGAGCGGGATCCCCGCCACCTCGGCCACGAGGCGGCAGTCCTCGTGCTCGGGCGCCATGGTGGTGGGATGCGATGGGTCTCCGCCGAGCTTGACGCGCACCTCGCCGTGCGGGGTGGAGACCGTGACGCTGTGGTGCGCCAGCTCTATCCGGTCCACGGAGTGGAAGCGGAGGCCCAGCGTCGTGCTCTCCTCGAGGAGGCAGGCCGCCAGCCGCTCCAGATCTTCCCGGAGGCAGAGGAAGCCGAGCTTCAGGGCGGCGCGGCCCTTCTTCATTACGATCGGCTCGAGCCAGGCGTCTCGTGCCCCGAGGGAGAGCAACCTCTCCAAGACCCAGGGGCCGAGCTCCGGGTTCATGTCATCGATGTTTGCAGAGGCCTCGATCCAGGCGGGTGGCGAGGCAGTAGCGTCCTCCCCTGGCTCCAGCCCTTCAATCGGATGGCCCGCGAGAACGCGGAGCACGTTCGGGCGTCCGGGCAGCTCGCGGGAACCAGCTCCGAAACCCTGGGCGAGAAGCCGCATGGCAGGAGGAGGGCCGTAGCTATCCGCCAGGGTGGTGATGAGCACAGCGCCGGTGGGGGTGGTGAGCTCCCCAGAGCCTTCGGGGCCAGGCACCACCGGCACCCCGCGGAGCAGCTCGACTGTCGCCGGGGCTGGCACGGGGAGGATGCCGTGTGCGGTCTCGACGGCGCCGGAGCCCAGGGGAAGGGCCGAGGCGCTGACGGAACGTGGATCGAGCCAGGTGATGGCCGCCGCAGCGCCGACGATGTCAGCGATGGCGTCCAGTCCTCCGACTTCGTGAAAGTGGACCTCTGCCACGGAGGTCCCGTGGATGGCGGCCTCGGCTCGCGCGAGCCTTTCGAAGATCCTGAGCGCGAGAGAGAGGACAGCGGGAGCAAGGGCGCCACATCTCAGAATGGACTCGATGTCCCGCCAACTGCGACAAGGAGTAAGTGGACCTTCGGTCGGGCCGCTCACCGCGCATGCCACCAGGCCCTGGCGTCGCACGAGCCGCGAGCTGATTTGGAGCTCCGGCACGCCGAGGCTGGCGAGGGCTTCAGTGACGACCGTCTCTGGAACACCCAGGTGCAGCAGGGCGCCGAGGACCATGTCGCCGGCAGCGCCGCTCGAGCAGTCGAAGTGGAGGTGAGGCCTCGAGCTAGCGAGGGTTTGATCCCCCTCTACAATCGACTGGCCATCCGTCGAATCTGGGCGCGGTGAACCCGGGTGGTGGCCGTGGCCAGCGTGGCCCGGATGCGGATGGCTGTGAGGGTGATTTCCACTCAAGTTGTTGGACCTCAGATGGGCTCTTGGCGGTTTATCAGGGAGGCGGCGTAGCCCGCCCCGAACCCGTTGTCTATGTTTACCACCACGACTCCTGCGGCGCAGGCGTTGAGCATGCCGAGGAGCGGCGTCAAGCCTCCGAAGCTCGCGCCGTAGCCGATCGAAGTCGGGACGGCAATGATCGGCCGGGCCACCAGCCCGCCCACGACACTCGCGAGGGCGCCCTCCATCCCTGCCACTACGATGATAACGCTGGCCCGTCTGAGCCTGTCATGGTGATGCATGAGGCGATGGATCCCCGCGACGCCAACGTCCACCACGAGGTGCACCCTGTTGTCCATCATCTCGGCGGTCAGGGCTGCTTCCCTGGCTACGGGCAGGTCTGAGGTGCCCGCGCAGACGACGACAATCTCCCCCCGGCCTCTGTCAACGAAGGCCTGTTGGCGCAGCACGACAGCTCTTGCGTCCGGCAGGTGATCGCTTCCAGGTATCGCCCGGGCGACGGCTCCTCCCTTGTCGTGATCAACGCGAGTGACGAGCAGATTTCCGCCTCCCTTGGCGAGCTCCTGCACAATCGCGATTATCTGCTCGGCGCTCTTGGGATCACCCAGGACTACCTCCGGGAAACCTTGTCTCACCTGGCGGTGGTGGTCCACCGTTGCGAAGGCGAGCTCCTTGAAGGGTAGGGTCTGGAGGGCATCCATGGCCTGGTCCGGGGAGATCTCTCCAACCGAAACTCGCGCCAGGAGTTCTCTCAAGCGTCCTCGGTCCAAAGCTCTGTTCTCCGGCCGCGACGGCGGCAGGGCTGACCCAGGAGATATACCACACCCAGCGGATTTGGCCGGGCCGGCAGTGGGCCGGGAGCGATTGGAGACAGGAGTCGTCCGCGGGCTCAGTGGGCGGGCCTGGGTGTGTCCCGGCGCTACCCAGGACCGGATTTCGCCTGACCGCTCTCCCCATTGGATGGGCGGCGAGCCAGGGCGGCCTGCAGGATCTGACGCGCCAGGAAATGGGGGCGGGTGCGCCAGCGCACGGGGTTGCCGAGCAGGACGGCGAAGGCCACCTGAGGGCGGTCATAGGGAGCGAACCCCACCAGCCAGTTGTAGTCGAGGGCAGGGCTTGTGCGGCTCAAGGAGCCCGTTTTGGCCGCGACCTTGTAGTCGGGCAAGTAGGCCTTCCCTTTGGCGTCGTAGAAGCCATCCTTGGCCGTGCCGACGGTGGTGGTGAGGACCATCATCCTGCCCACCAGCTTTGCCACGAAGGGGGTCGTCACCTGCCTGCGCCACGTCGAGGGGAGCTCGGACCGCTTTCCGTCCGGACGCCGCAGCTCCTCGAGGAGCTGTGGACGGATCATCACGCCGCCGTTGGCGAAGGCCTGGGCCACCAGGGCGGCGTGGAGCGGGCTCAGGGTGGTGTGCCAGAACCCTGCTGCTACTTGGGCTCTTGCCAGCTCGTCATGGGGGATCTCGGCTATGCTCGGGCTGAGCTCGAGGTCGGAGTCGATCCGGGCGTTCCACCCGAACTGGTTTGCCGTCTCGAGCAGCTCATCCCTGGCGAGCTTGCGGGCGAGCTTGCCGATTACCGGGTTCAGGGACATGCCTATCGAGTCCGCGAGCGTGTTGCAGGTCTTGTCCTTCTCCGGATCGTCCGCCAGGGTCGTCGCCGTGAGCCTCCGCAGGCCGCCATGGTAGCAGACCCTGGTGAGGGGTTGCGCTCTGCTTCGCTCGAGGAGGGCCGAGGCGGTGATGAGCTTGAACACCGAGGCAGCGGGGGCCCAGGCCTGGGTCGCCAAGCGCTCTGGGCCGAGCTTGGGATCCGTGGCGGAGTGGCCCGCCATGGCCAGGATCCGACCGGTTCGCACTGAGAGCATGACGATGCTTCCGTAGGGCACCTCGTTCCTGCGAAGCAGCTGCTCGGCGGCTTGCTGAAGCTCCGGCTCGATGGTGAGGCGGGCCTGGCTTCCATCGGAGAGCCGCTGGACCAGCCGGCCATCTCCCAGAACGGCCTTCCGAACCGAGAGCTCCGATTGCCAAGCTGGTCGGGCATTCGGTGTGGGAGGCGCCGCGAGCTCGACCTGGACGCCCACCTGAGCCTCTCCATGCCGGGGAGGCGCGGACCTCAACCTCTGCTGGACGACTACCAAGGCGAGTAGGGCCCCGAACCCACCCAGAAACAGGAATCCCATTGTACGCGGCATCGAAGAATGATGTTTTATTTCCTGTTGTTGGGCCATCTTGACTACAATGTACTACATGTGGCATACCGTGTCAAAAATTGGGCCAGGTCAAGAGGGGGCAGATCCCGGCACACCAGAGACCGAGCGAGGTGGACTCGACCAGGCCTGGAGCCTTTGTTAGCATTGGCGCCGTGCGAAGCATCTCCATCACCGCGCTCTGGGTTGCGGGCCTTCTTTGCCTCGGGCTCCTTTGGTGGCGCTATCTATGGCCGTCGGCGCCAGCCTCGAAGCAGGAGGGGGGCAGAGCCGTCCTTGCGCAGCTCGAGGCCTACGTAGAGGAGCGTTCCGCCCATGTTCGCGAGCTGGCGGATCGCATCAGCTCATGGGAGAGCCTCCCCGAGGCTGCCCTGTACGATGCGCTCCGGTCCCTCTCCGCGAGGCACACGGGCCTCGGTCTCCTGCTGGTGGCGGATCCAGCCGGCCGCCTCCTGGCTGGCTATGATCCGAACCGTCGCATCGGAGACGAGCGACTCCTGCCTGGGAGCCTCGACCCGGTCCTCGGGCGGCGGGAGCTCCTTGGGCGTGGCCCTGGGGTGCTCCCCTCTTCAAACGCTGGCTTGCTGACGAGCCTGGATCTGGTGGCCCCTGTTCGTCGCGCCGACGGTTCCAGGCCGGGCTACGTCGGAGTCACCTTGGACCTCGGCCCCTTGAGGCAGCGTCTCAGGGCCCATGGTTCGCGGGGACTCTCTCTCAGGGTTTCCACAGCCGAGGGGCAACTGATGTTCCCCTGCACGGGTGAGGCCCGAGGAGCCGGAGAGCCCGTCTCCTCGACGCTCTTCAGGGCGTGGGTCGAGCGGGAGGCCCGCCGCGGTTTCCTTATCACCATCCTGGCCTCCGTCCTTTTGCTCGGAGCGCTGCTTATGGGGACCAGGGCTCTGACGCGCCTTGACAGGGATAGGTAGATCGGGAAACCTGATTCCCGGGTCACCTGGGCTGAGAACTTCGTGGACAGACAAAACAAGACGGTTGTCACCGTCATACACAACCTGACAGCGAAGCCGGAGGCGCGCGATGCCTGCGTTGTGGTGATCTATGGTCCGGAGCTCGGGAAGAAGTACAACCTCGATGGCCCGTCGCTGATCATCGGGCGATCCTCTAAGTGCGACATCCAGATAGACCAGGAGTCGGTCAGCCGAAATCATGCCAAGATAGTCAACAACGGCCAGAGCGTGATGATCCGTGATCTCGGATCCACGAACGGCACCGTCGTGAATGACAAGCCCCAGACAGAGATCATCCTGCGAGATGGGGACCTCATCACCATCGGTCGCACCATCCTGAAGTTCATCACCGGAGACAACATCGAGAACGCCTATCACGAGGAGATCTATCGCCTGACTACCGTGGATGGGCTCACTCAGACGTACAACAAGCGTTACTTTCTGGAGACTCTGGAGCGTGAGATCAGCAGGGCCGCCCGTTACCAGCGGGCCCTGTCCCTGATAATGTTCGATCTGGATCACTTCAAAAACGTGAACGACACCCACGGTCACCTCGCTGGAGACTACGTGCTCAAGCACCTCGCGCAGGTCATCGCGAACAGGATCCGTCGAGAGGATGTGCTGGCGAGATACGGCGGTGAGGAGTTCTCAATCATCCTGCCCGAGATCGAACGAGACAACGCTGTTTTCTTCGCGGACAAGATCCGGCGCCTCGTGGAGCGCACCCCCTTCACCTTCGAGAACCGCACCCTCCCAATCACCATTTCCGTGGGTGTCGCCACCTGGGCACCTGATGTCACGAACCCCGCGGATCTCATCCGGCGCGCCGACGAGCGGCTCTACGAGGCCAAGGCTGCGGGAAGGAACTGCGTGAAGGGCTGAGCCTCGGGTGCCTGGGTATCGAGATGGCGGCGGCGAGGGCCCTCCGGGGAATAGTAGCCTATCCCAAGAACACCGACCGTCGTGATCGGAGCGAAGCGTCCACCATCGCCTGTATCGTGGTGCGCACCTGCTCGGCGACCTTGTTGACGAGGATCCTGTTCGACCAGTCCTGCGCGCCGAAGGACTCTTGCACATGGATCGGCTCGCCAACCGAGATGATCCACTTCGATGGCAGCGGGAGGAGCCCCAGCGGGCCGAGCCACGGGAAGGTCGGAGTGAGGGGCAGGTACGGGATGCCCGTGGAGCGGGAGAACCATGAGAGCTTGCCGAGGAGAGGGTAGGTTTCCTCGGCCCCCACCACGGCAACCGGGATGATTGGGGCCCTGGTCTTCAAGGCCAGCTTGACGAAACCTCCTCGGCCGAAACGTTTGAGCTTGTAGCGTTCCTTGAACCGTTTGCCCACTCCCTGGACACCCTCTGGGAAGACAGCCGCTACCTGTCCAGCCATGAGGAGGCGTTCCGCGTTCTCGAAGTTCGCCCTGACTCCACCGATCCTCCGGATGAGCGTTCCCAGGATGGGGCTGTGGAACACCAGGTCCTCCACGAGGGGGCGCACCATGCGGTGAGCCTCGTGCTCCTCCCTCAGCCCGACCTGGATCATGGCCGCATCGAGGGGCAGCGTCCCGGAGTGATTGGCAACTATCAGAGCCCTCCCGGTGGGTGGGAGGTTGCCAACGCCTCTCAGCGAGACCCGGAAATAACGCCTGTACAGGAAGGACAGCGTGGGGGCGAGCCGCTCGGCGAACTTGGAATCGAAGCCAAAATCATCCACTACCTCCGAGCGATGCTTGAGCTGCAACCGGCGCAGCTCGTCCCAAAGAGCGTCTCCAGAGGTGAGCGCCTTCAGGCGGTGGACCCATCCACCGGGCGCCTCGGCAATGCCGAAGCGCTCCTGCACCAGTCGCTCCATCTCCCGAAGCTCTCTCGCTACGCCGAGCGGGCTCTGTGGCTCCTGCCCTCGATCAATGGTTGGTCTTGGGCGCCGCTCGTTCAAGCGGGAGTCGCCCTCGCCAGGCCAGTTCTCGCGCCTCGCCTCCGTATCCCGGGCTTGAGCGGCTGCGCGGCGTCCACGGAGGGTGCCAAGCTCGCCCTTGCTGGATCGCCCGCTGCCGTCGGCTCTCGGTTCCTGGTCCATGTCGTCACTCCTTTGCGCCCACCCTGCTCACCCACTCCCCGCCCGACTCCTGGGCCCGCTCGCCACCCCAGTGGGCGGGCGCAAAAAGGCCCGAGCTTCTTCCTGGGCAGATGTCTATGGCGCGGTCCATTCGCCTCCAACGTTCGGCGCGGCCTCCTGGAGGTTCACTGGGACCGGCCTCCCAGCCAGCTCGGCGAGGATGCCGTGAATGTCGTGCTCAGGCTCGAATCCCAGCTCGAAGCGCGCCTTGTCCGTGTCGAGCACGCAGGGGTAGCGCAAGAAGCTGAGAAAGGATGGCGGCACATCGACGACCTGCCCCATCCACAGGAAATGGCCGAGTCTGCTGGCCACAGACGCTGGTACCGGAAGTGGCAGGCGCCCGAGGAGACCTATGACGGTCCTGAGCGGCAGCACGCCGTTGCTCGCGATGTTGAAGACTCCCGGGTGCTCGTGGTCGATCACCTGCTTGAGCGCGCTCGACGCGTCCGATGGGTGGAGGAACTGCATGAGTGGGTCGTAGCCGAGCAGCACTGGGATGGTCCGGCTGGTCAGCATCCGCGAGATGACGTTGGAGCTCTGGGCAGACAGGACGGGCGCCATGCGGAGCACGGTGACCGTCACCTCTGGTCGCTCCTGGGCGAACTGGCGCACCTGGTGCTCGGCGTCGATCTTGTCCGCGAAGAAGGTGTCGTTCGGCCCCGACGCCGCCTCGAGAGGGTGGTCTTCACGAAGGTAGGCCGGGTTATTGGGGTTGGCGCCGTAGCACATACCCTGGCTCCACATGACGAAGCGTCCAACCTGGCTCTCACTGCAGGCGTTGAGCACATGCATGCTGCCGATGGACTCGAGCTCGTGGGCCCAGGAGCTCCGGTGAGTGAAGTCGGAGAGGAACGCCAGGTGGACGAGGGTGTCCACTCGTTCGCTTCGAAGAATGGCCGCCAGATGTCCGTCGGCGTTCGGCAGGGTCAGGTCGATCTTGTGGAACTGCGTCTTCTCGAGGGGAAAGTCTGGCTTTCGCAGGTCGAAGGCCACGACCTTGTAGTAGCGCCGATCCGCCTCGAGGCGCCGGATCAGCTCGGAGCCTAGCTGCCCATGGGCCCCAGTCAAGGCCACGACTCTTCCGCCCAACCCGGGCTGAGTCGCCCAAGAGCCCTTGTCCACAGCCATGTCGGTTTCCTGGCGTCCTGCCCAGGGGCCGCTTCCTGTGAGAGCTACCCTATCTCTTGACGCGGTCATGCAAACCAAGCCTCGAGCGGCCCATGGCCGCCTCCCAAGAGGGTAACAGATGATGTTATCGGTCCGCTCTCCTGGCGTCAAAGGGCATCCAAGCGGGTTTGGGAGAGAAGTTACAGTGTGGTCGAAACTTTTTCGTGTTTCCCGGCATGGGGTTGAGGACGAATGATGCCGAGATCGGATCGAGCCGAGTTAGTGGCTCAATGGCCGCCGATTCCAAGCAGCTTTAGCGCGTTCGCGGTGGTCTCGGACGCCAGGGTGGGCAGCGGGACGCCTCGGAGGCGAGCGAGGTAAGCTGCAGTGAGTGGGAGGAGGGAGGCCTCGTTCGTTCTTCCCCGGTGCGGAATTGGCGCCAGGTAGGGGGCGTCGGTCTCCACGAGGAGCTTGTCCGAGGGCACAAGACGGGCAGCCTCCTGCACCTTGGTGGCGCCAGGAAAGGTGACTATGCCAGAGAAGGCGATGTGCAGGCCGAGGGGAAGGAAGTCCTCCAGCTCTCGGGGACCCTCGGAGTAGCAGTGCACGACACCTCCGCCGGCGGGGAGCCCCTCGTCTTTCAAGATGGCAAGAGCGTCGCTCGTGGCCTCACGGAGGTGGAGGATGACGGGCTTGGCCGCCCGGCGGGCCAAGCGGAGCTGGCGGCGGAAGGCCTCTCGCTGCACCTCGGCGGGCGAGCGCATGTAGTGATAGTCGAGCCCCATCTCGCCGAGAGCCACGACCTCGGGGCTCTCGGCGAGCTCTTCGATTTGCTCGAGGAGCGAGTCGGATGCACAACTGGCGTCGTGGGGGTGGACGCCGATTGCCACCCATACGCCAAGGTGATCTCGACAGAGATTCAAAGCCTCTCGGGCGTCGTCCGGATCACGGCAGCAGCCCACCGCCATGACCCTGGTGACTCCAACCGCCCTTGCCCGGTCGAGAACGCCGCCAACGTCTTCTCGCAGCGGGCCGATGTCGAGGTGGGTGTGGCTGTCGAAGAGCTCTGGATGCATGGTTGTCTTGGTGATGGTCGAGAGCGCCCCTCGAAAGCGGCCCAGGCGCGTCATCAGGCGTTGGACTCGAGTCTCCCGAGAGCCTCCTCGATGTCCGCCGACAGCTCGGGATCACTACCTGCGCTGGCGAGGGCTTTCTTCAGGGCCGGGACAGCGGACCTGTCACCCAGCGTCCCGAGGCCTCTTGCGGCAGCGTCCGGGCTGCGTCCCTTGAGCCCGGCAAGCAGTGAATCCAGGGCCCAGGCGCCACCGAGCTCACCGAGGAGCTCCAGCGCCAGTCCCCGCACCTCGCTTCGGCGGCTACGGCTCTGCTTGATGAGGAACTCCCTCGGCGAGGTTTCACCGAGCTGCAGCAGGGAGGCAGCCGCCCGTAGTCGAGTGAGGGGATGGACGAACAGTCCCTTCCATGCCCGCCGCAGGGCCACGCGCGCTTGGGGGTTGCCCAGCCTCCCCAGCGCCTCACAGGCGAGGAATCCAAAGTCCCTATGGGAGGCGCGGCGGCAGAGGGTCTCGATCCCGCGGTCGTCGCCGAGCCGGCTCAGCGCATAGGCTGCCTCGAGGCTCACCTTTGGGTCTGGATCCTTCAGCAGCAGGGCTACGGCATCCGCCCCCTCGTGGGCCATCAGGTCGCCCACCGCCGCCGCGGCGCTCGCCCTGACCTCGGCGTCCCGATCCTCGAGTGCTTCCAACAGCGCGCCCAGAGCCCTCGGATCCTCGAGCTCCACGAGAGAAGTCACGGCCTGGAAGCGCACGTCGGGAGGACCTTCCTTGAGGGCCTGGATGAGGGGAAGCACCGCCCGAGGATCACCGATGCTGCCCAGAGCCATTACCGCCGCCTGCCTGGCCATGAAGTCCCGGTCCTCGAGCATGTCAATCAGGCGAGGCACTGCCTGGGCGTCCCCGAGCTCACGAATCGAGAGGGCTGCGGCGTAGCGGACGTCGCCTGTGCCGTCGTCGAGGGCGTCTCGTAGAGCGCTGCATACCTCTTCCCGCCGCTCCAGAGGAGACTGGTCCAGGGCTCCCGCGGCGGCAGCGCGCACGCGGGGATCCGGGTGAGCGAGATCCCGAAGGGCAGCGTCGATGTTCGTTCTGGTCGGAGCCTTTGAAAACATGGCCGTCTCCGTGGCAGGCCAGGGAGCAAGTTTTTCTCCCGGGAGCTAGGGCGACTATGGTGCGCTCCCAGAACTTCCGCCATGACCGTCCGATCCGGCGCCAGGCGGCCCACGCCTGGCTGGGTTGCCCTCGCGACCCCCGTCTTGCCCTTCTGCTCGCCCGCCGCGCCCACTGCGGCCGCCTCTCCCCCTCCTTCTTCTTTGGCCATCTACTCCGCGGTCCTTCTGATCTGGTGCGCCGGCTCCTGTATCCCGGGCTCGTGGACCTGCTTGGTGATGGGCATGGCTCGGCTCCACGGCCACCTCTCCCCGCGGGTCGGCGACCGCACCTTGAGCTCTCGGACCGCGGAGCTGGCCATGAGAGAGGCTGGCCCCTGGCCGCTCCTCTCCTCCCCTCCGATGGGGAAGGTGTGCACCAGTGGGTTCGGTCCCATCAGCTGCACCGGGCCCCTCTTCCCCGTCGAAACCCTCCTCACCTAGCTCCGAATCCTGTTCATGGGACGGTTGGGCTCCGGCGTCTCTGGGGCCGAGCTCATCCGCCCGGAACACGGCCTAGCCTCCCTGTGCGAGGAGAACCCGG
>JAVEWA010000251.1:0-9228 GCA_034004785.1 Polyangia bacterium | reverse complement strand
GAGAGCATATCCACAATCTCGCTGAGGATGCCCGAGACTGCGATGGCGCTCGCCTCCCGGTGGCGGCCACGCCGGCACCGCGTCATGCGGTCGTGGAGACAGTTCACCTGGAGCAGGGTCCGGAGCCAGGGGTAGCGACGCCACGCGCCCCAGAGGCGATCGGGCCGGGCCCGGAGCCCGAGAGAGGCTATCTTTGCGCTGTTGAGGAGCCAGTAGGCCCGCGAAACCAGCTTGTCCCTCGGGGATGCGTCCAGCAGAGTCGGCACCACGCTCGCGGGCCGCTCGGTCCGGGCAGCTCCCATGTGGGGGCCACCGCGGCTCCCAGGCCTGGAGCCTGGCCATGGGTCGAGCCGGGGATGATTCGCTTCGGGCTTCATCGTCCCATGCTCTCCAGGAAGGCCTGGATCCTCGTGCGAAGCTGCCCTTCACCCGTGAGGTCGTGCTCCCGTTCGAGACGCAGCACCGGGACCCCGGCCTCGCGCAAGGTCCTGGCGAGCAGGCCGCTCTCCACTCCCCAGAGGTCGCAGAACTTGAGGGTCTGGATCACCACGCCGTCCGCCCGCAGGCTCTTTGCCAAACCGAGCAGGTCCCCCAGCCGGGCCCCGAAGTCCTCCATCATCCGAGGGCAGCGGGTCCGTCTCAGCTGGTGCTCCGCCAAGGCTCGCAGGGGATCCGAGGTCTCGGGGATGGGTTCGACTCCATACATGGAACCAGAACAGAAGCGGTCTCCCACCACGAGGGCGCCCTGGGACTCCAGCACGCGGATCCATGCGGGATCGCAGAGCTCGCTCCCGACGAGGAGGATCCGGGCCCTGACGCCACGAACTGGCTCCGAGCCCAGCAGGGCGTCCCGGATCCCTTCGAGGGCCTTTGTGAGGCTGGCCCGGGGAGCTGAGCGCGAGGCCACGACCAGGGAGTGGAAGAAGGCGCCGGTGAGGGGCGGCGACTCCAAGGCCCGCAGGGCGCCGATCGCGCCGAGCAGAGCGCGGTGCCGGTTCTCCCGGGCTATGGCGGCCCCAATGGCCCTCGGGCCAGTGTCCACGCCGAAGCCCTCCGAGAGGGCCCGGGCCAGGCGTCCGAGCTCCCCTTCGAACCACCGCACCGCCGCCTCGTCCGCGCGGTGGGGCAGGTCGAGCAGGTGGGAGAAGGTTGGGGGCCTTAAATACAGGAGGTTGTCGCCGAGCCGCCTCGAGTGATCGCAGCTCGAGGCGAAGACCCAGCCGCCCAGGAAGTCGAAGCGCCCGTCCAGGGCCGCCTCCAACAGGGTGCGGCTGTAGGAGCAGAGCACGCTGCCGAGGTAGGTGTCCGCGAGGGCGGTTCCCCCTGCTCCGGAGGCTCGGAGCCGGAGCGGAAAGAGCCCCTCGACGGAGAGCAGTGGGTCCGGCACGTAGGCACAGTGAGTGCCGATGGCCTTGGCGCCAGAGGAGATGGCCTCGCTCACCAGAGGGTTCCAAAGGTCTGCCGCCGCTTCGGAGACCTCTCGTGGGAGCGCCAGGGCACTCATGTGAGAGCCTCCCAGCGGGCCCAGAGGACCCCGGCGAGGCTACTGGCCGCCGCGAGGGCCGGGTTGTCGGCGGGGAGCTCCCACAGGGGGCGCCCAGCCCGGTCGAAACGAGCGAGTGCCTCATCCTGGGGAATGCGCCCAAGTATGGGGACATCCGCGAGAGGAACACTCTCCGAGACGAAGCCGGAGCCGGAACCAGAGCCGGCGCAGACGCGGTTCTCCACAATCGCCACCTTGGAGACCCCGCAGAGCTCGGTGATGACGGTCAGGGTGTTCCGGCTCCGGGCCGAGCCGTCGAGCACCACCAGGAAGAGGCCCACCCGGCGGGTTACCTCCCGCTGGATCTGCTCCACCCCCGCCTCGGCGTCCACGAGCACTGCTGCGAAGCCAGCGGACAGGTCATCGAGGGCCTCTCGCAGGATGGCGTTGGCAGGGCAGAAGCAGCCCTTGTCCCCGCTGCGACCCATGGCGAGCAGGGCGTGGTCCTCCCGCTCGCAGAGTGCCTCGAGCAGTCGGTAGTCCAGCTCGCCGGCGAGAGCCTGCCGGGTGGCCTCGCCCCCCTGACGGGCCCTGCTGACCAGCTCTGCGCGCACCTCGGCGAGGGTTCGCCGAGGCCTGGCGCCGACTGCGGCCATGAAGCCTCCCACCGGATCGGCGTCCACCAGCAGGAGGGGCGCCCGGCCCTGCTCCAGCAGGGCCCTGGCCAGGAGCGCGCTGACAGCGGTCTTGCCCACCCCGCCCTTGCCACAGATGGCGAGCACTCGCCCTCGTCCGGTCGCGCTGCCTATCGGAGCCAACAGATTCCTCCGCTCCTATGTGGAAGAGCGACGGCCGGGCTCTGTCCCTTGCCCAACGGCGGCGCTCGCAGCCTCCACTCCCCGGGACAGGGCGCCGAGCACGTCGAAGAGGCTCAGGTTCCCGAGATACCTGTGCCTGAGCAGACCCACGCCGTAGCCAGCGGCAAAGGCGGCCTCCTCGATCATGCGGAAGATTGCCCGTTCGCCGAGGCCGAGCGAGCGGAGCGGGATGGGATCGCCGCGAAAACGAGCGGTGTCCATGAGACCTACCTCCGTTGGGTATGGCGCGACCACCGCGCCCGGCCGGGCATGGCCTTCCAGCCCCAGATCTGCGAGGTGCTCGCGATAGAGCAGCGGGGCAAAGCCGAGGAGCGGGATGAAGCGCGCCAGGTCCGCTGCGCTCCCCCGGAGAAGAAGCTCCCGCCTTCCGAGGGCCTCGCCAGGATGCATCTCGCCGAGGAGCACGCGGTGCATCACCTCCTGGGCGATGGTCACCTGGATACGGCCAGAGGGGCGGCCGACTCCAGTTTCGATCTTCGCGGGCCAAGTCCCATAATCGAGCCTTACCTCGCCGGGAGGCTCGCCCCGAAAGGTGAGCCTCGCGCTGAGCTCGGCGTCCTTGAGGATGATCCTGACCAGGCCCTCCAGCGGACGGAGCCGTTCGAAGAAGGACTCCATGAGCGGCGCCAAGGGGACGGATCGCGCCTCACGGCTGGTCATGGGCGCCCTCCTGGCTGCGCGGACACACCGCCCAATCTCGATTCGCGCCTGCGGGCAAGAATGTCTCGCAAGGAGTCGCAGGTCTCCCGCTCATCGCAGGCCTCGCAGTCGAGCTCCTCACACTCCAGCGCACCATCGGGCGACAAGTACAGCTTCTTGTGACGACCAGAGAGCACCCGCGCCTGGATCGCCAACGGCGCGAGGCTCCGCACGGCGTCTGCGCTATGGGTGACGATGACTGCCTCCACTGCCATGACGCCGGGCACATCCTCGTTATAGGCCCTTACTAGTGCCTCCCCCACATCCAGGAGCGAGAGCCCCCGAGCGAGCTCGGATGCGCCGACCCTCGCCCACAAGCGGCCAGGCAGGGACCTGACCATGAAGCCAGGGAGCCTGTTGGCCAGACGCAGGGACTGCTCGATCCTGAACGGGTCCGGGGAGGCAGCAGCGTCGAGCTCCAGACACACGATCAGGCCGAGGGGCCAGCGGCCGCCGCCAGGCATGGCGGGCAGATCTGGTCCGAGGAGGGTCACCCGCCCGTTTTCCACGAGACCGGACTCGGTAGTCCAGAGCGCCAGGGCCTGGGACTCGGTGTCCGGGTGGCCCAGCTCGAGGGCCACGGCCCGTCCCACGACGATGACTGGCTCGCCTCCTCTCGGCCCAAAGCCCGTCCGCTCCGAGAACGCTCTCTGGGCGGCCGGACTCACCTCCCGGATGATCGGCACCGCGCCCGCGCGAGCCAGCAGCTCCCTCAGGTCACGCAGGATGGGCGCCATATCGGCGACCCGATCCAGGCCCTGGGCCACTTCAGCACCAGCTCGGCGCTCTTCCAGCTCGGTCGTCGCCACTTGAGCCCCTATCCTCCCGCCGCCGGGCCGAAACCCGCCGGCGGGCAGCCACGGGCGTAGTCTGCCGCAACGATGGCGGCGCCAAGCGCCCCCACGAGCTGCGGATCCTGGGTCCCGAAACCTACTAGCGGCACCCCCAGCTTGCGCGCGAGGGCGTCCCGGACGGCGCCGCTCTTTGCCACCCCTCCTGTCATTGTCACCTGGGGCTCGAGGCCGAGACGCCTGGCGATGGACGCCACACGGCTCGCCAAGGACTGGATCAGCCCCTTCACAATGGACGCGAGAGGGACGCCGTCGTTGACGAGGTTGATGACCTCGCTCTCTGCGAACACGCTGCACATGTTCGAGATGACCGATGGATCCCCTGAGCCCAAGTACTGCTCCTCGAAGGCGTCGAGGGGGATCTCCATGGAGCGCGCCATGGCCTCGAGGAAGCGCCCAGTGCCCGCGGCGCACTTGTCGTTCATCACGAAGTCCATGAGGTTCCCTTGTCCGTCGATGAGGATGACCTTGGTGTCCTGTCCGCCGATGTCGATGACCGTGCGGACAGCAGGCTGGAGGAAGTGGGCGCCTCGGCCGTGACAGGTGATCTCCGAGACGTTCTGGTTGGCGAAGGGCACCTGGGTGCGGCCATAACCCGTGCCGACCACGCAGGCCACCTCCTCGCGGGCCACGCCGGCCTCCGAGAGGGCCCGCTCGAAGATCTCCTGGGCCGTCCGCTTCGGGTTGGTGGTGGAGGCTCCCACGACCTGAGCGATGGGGCTCCCGTCCTTAAGCACCGCTGCCTTGGAGGCGGTCGAGCCGATATCCACGCCTGCGGTGATCACCCTCGTCCCCTCGCCTTGCGGGGCAGCACCACCTCGTTCACGAAGCGCTCCACCTGGAAGAAGATGTCGTCGTAGGAGGTGACCCGCGGATCGAACATGTCGAACTCGAACACCAGCAGCGGAATCCCCGCCCGTCGGCAGGCCTCCTTGAAGAGGCCGATGCCGCCCCAGGCGTGCTTGCAGGCCACGTGGCCTGCGAAAATGCCGCAGTCGGCTCTCCAGGCCTCGTGGAGGTGCAAGAAGTCCTGAATGTACACATCGATATCCGACCGGAACTGCCTGGCCATCGGGTGGCAGTTCACGAGCTTCCTGGCCAGACCCTCGAGCATCGAATCGAGGCTGCTCGTGTCTATCAGGGTCGTATGGGCGTAGAAGCCGAACACGTCCACCGGAACGGTCAGCCCGAGATCCCGCTCGAACCAATCGTAGATCTGCATGTCGGTCCAGACTGGATCCTGGTACCAGATGGCCCGGCACCTCTCCTCGAAGAAGCGCTCTCCCCTCTCTTGGCGCTCCCTGGCCTCCTGAAGGAGACCTCGGGCGATTGCGAGCCCCTCCTCGGTTCCGGTGAACAGGATCTGGAGCACCAGGGTGAAGGCCACCAGCTTGCTGGACTGGGTGAGGGGCACGAGCTTCCGCCAATCCAGCCACTCCCAGAGGGTCTCGGTCATCTGGTTCGAAAGGCGGCAGACCTCCCTCAGCCTGTCGATGTCCAGCCTCCGCCTGGTGTGCTCCTCCAGGAAGGGGACGAGCAGCCGGAGCTGGGCCGCCACGTGACGGACCGTCTCTTCGTTGTGGTAATAGGGCACGTCCACCGCGAAGAACGGGGCCCGTCCGAGCTCGGCCATCACCTGGGTCCCCATGACCTGGGCATCGCAGGGCGTGTTGATACCCACCGTGCATGCGGGAGAAGGATACAGCCCGAGGTGCATGGCGCCAGCGGCGAGCTTGTCCGCGGAGCAGCAGTCCCCAGGGGCGCCCTCCGCCTCTGCCCGGTCGATGAAGGCGAGGGAGCGGTCCAGGTTCCCGAGGAGGTTGTGCATCACCCCGAGCATCTCGATCGTGATGGGCTGCGCGTCCCCGAGGGCGTACACGAGCTCGGGGTTGAAGCCGAGGTTGTACCAGACGCAGGGCGCCCCTCGATCGATGCTGTCGAAGAGGCGCTCCAGGTAGATCGACACCCCGTGAAGGAGCGCCGTGATCCCGTGCGCGCCGGGATCTCCGGCAAAGAAGCTCCTGAGAACAGGCAAGGACTCAAGAAGCTCCCTCCACTCTGGGGTCTCGAGGAGCGCCTCGCGCCCCCTGAGCTTGCCTCTGTCGAGCCTCGGGGTTCTGAGCCCAGTGCTGCGGCTCATGGCCTCACCGCTCCCCAGGCCATGCCGCGCCTGGCCCGCTGGATCTCGATACGCTCCACAAAGGCCTGTACCCTCGTTCGAAGCTGACCCGTGGGAACGATGCCGTATTCCCGGGTCAGAAAGAGCACCGGCAGGGCGCCTTCCTCCCTGGCCCGCTGCCCGAGGTTGTGCTGATCAGCACCCCAGGGATCGCAGAACATGAGGCGCTCGAAGATCACCCCCTCCGCCTCAGCCTCCCTGCAGAGGGCGAGGAGCGCCTCGTGGCGAGCGGGGAAGTCGCCGATCATCCGGGCGCAGGAAGGCCGGAAGAAGTAGGCGCGCGCTATGGCATCGAGCGGGTCACCCCGGGAAGCGCCACCTGGCGTCGGCTCCTTTCCAAAGGGCGGCAGCACCGACCGCGCGCCGAAGCAGAGCCTGTCGGCCGCCACGAAGGCGCCCTGCCCCTCGATTAGCCGTACGTAGGCCGGCTCGTCCAGCTCCGCCCCGATCAGCACCACCTTGGCCCTCGGGGGCTCCAGGCCCGGGCTGGCCTCGAGGGCCGCGATGAGGGGATCCGCCAGAGCGACGAAGTCCTCGGGCGGCACGGTCTGGGCCAGGATGTGCACGGCGAGGGCGTCCGCTCCGGTGAGCTTGGGCCTGGCGCCGAGCCTGAGCTCCTTGAGCCTCCAAAGCCGCACCCTCACCTCGTCCATGCGCCGGATAGCCTCCCAGAGGGCCTCGTCCGAGGGCTGGCAGCAGAGCGCCTCGCAGAGCCCCGAATACAGCCTGGCGAGCTCCCGGCGGTAGTAGGGGAACAGGTCCTGCCTGGGGCTCCGCGGCACGGAGAGGAAGCCCACGAATGGCACCTCGGTCTTCTTCCGGAAGACGTCGGCAGCCCGCCGCACATGGTCGCAGGTGTTGCCACACACGACGCCTCCGAGGGGCCCGAAGCCTCCCTCGAGAGCCAGGCTGACCACGTGCCTGACATAAGTGCAGAGCCTCCCGCTCAGGAAGGCGTCTCCTGCGGAGGAGTCCTCCGAGCCGACTCCCCTGAGCCTGAGGGGCTGCGCTCCGGCGGCCAGGAGGATCTCGGCGGGCACGTAGTGACAGAGGTATCCCACTATCGGGCGGCCCGAGTCCCGCAAACGGGCGGTAGGCTCTGGTACGGAGGCCTCGCAGAGCCTCCAAAATGGCTGCAAGAACTCTGCGCTCACGTTTTCACGAGCCCCCGCCGCGGCTTGCCTCGGGCAGCGCCGGCAGCTTCCTCCTGGAGTGTCATCGAGGGCAAAGGCCTTCGACTCGGACTGGCTCCAGACGGCTCCTCGCAGCGCAGGCCACGCCAGAATGTCCTCACCGCCTGGCGGACCAGGACCTCACGGGTCCGCTGCGAATACACCGTCTGGCTACCTCCCATGCTGAGCAGGATGATGCCTGTTGCGGCCCCGACCAGGATCCCCGCCGTCTCCCAGGGATCCACCTTGGGGATGAGCCCCTCCCCGACCGCCCGCTCCACCCACGCCACGACGACGCACAGGCAGTCCCGCTCGAGGCGGGCCACCCGGTCTCGCAGCGCGGCAGTGCAGTTGCCGATGATCTCCGCTGTGGCCTCGCTGAAGATCATGCGGAAGTACTCCCCGTGCCGGCGCGAGAAATCGATGAACAGCTCTCCGAAGGCGTCTATGAGCTCCTCGACGGACAGCCTCTCGGCATCGATCCCGGCGAGTGCCTCGAGGATTAGCTCCCCGCCCTCGGCGCAGAGTGTGATGAAGAGCTCGTCCTTGGTTTCGAAGTCCAGGTAGACGGTCCGCTTGGAGTAGCCCGCGCTAGCCGCGATCTGCTGGATCGTGGTGGCCCGATACCCCTCCCTGAAGAAGAGCTCCCGCGCCGCCCCGAGCAGCTCCATGCGACGATCCCTCGGTCCGGCAGAGGCTGACGATGCTTCCATGGGTCCCGGTAACCATTGGTTAGTAACCATTGGTTACCCGTGAAGCACTGCCCCTGTCAACCCCCAAGGAAGCTCCCAAGGAAGCCCGCCCTGCCATTGGGCCGCGCAGTCCGGCATCCACCAGATGATGGGCCCGAGCGCCCCCGGCATTCAACCATGGCATCCATCCCCAGCCTCCATTCCCAGCATTGACCTGAGGTTGTATAGGGCTGGATACTCCCATCATGCTGAGGCAGCCCTGTTTGCTCCCGTTCCTCATGGCTGTGCTGGTGGCCAGTGAGCCGCGCCCGGCGGCGGCGGCCTGCGACTTTCTCGATCACCCATACGTTATCCCTGCAGGCCACGAGTCACAGATCCAGGCGCTGCTCGGAGCACATGCAAAGGGCGCCCCCCTCCCTGGCGGCTGGAAGCTCCAGAACATCGCCATACAGCGGGAGAAGATCAGGTGCCACTTCGCCAGGGGAACGGACAGATTCCACGTCACCCTGGGGTGGCCAACGCGCTGGGCGCCCCAGCGGTCCAAGAACTTCTCCATCTGCTTCGTCGACCCGCAACGGGTCCTGGAGTCGCCCGAAGGAAGGAGGCTACGCGGGTACCTCAAGGGCCTGATAGACCAAAACGACACGGGCGCGAGCCCCTGGCTTCACCTCAGTGAAGCACCTCATTCGAGAAGCAGCGGCTTGCTCTTCGACTGGGCGACCCGGAGCCGGCTCCTCTTGCTCGCTATGGCCGGCGCGTTGCTGCTGCTCCTCCTGTCCTCGAGGAGGCTGTTGGCCACCATGTTCAGGGTGGGTTCCCAGGACTGCCTGCTGCTCTCTTCCCTCGTGCTCTTCGGCGCGGCGCTGCGGACGCTGGGAGGTGCGCGTATACCTGCCTGGGTGAACTTCCATGGAAACGAGCTCCTCTCCTCGATGTTGAGGGAACCCGCACTGCTTCTCGGCTGCGACGATCCCCACGGCAACACCTTCTTCGCGGTGCATGGGCTCGCCCTGTCGATCTTCCCCACTGATCTAAGAACCATCCTTGGGTTGCAGCTCGCCCTCTCCCTTGCGACGATCCCACTCTCCTGGGCCGCGGCGCGGCTCTGGCTAAAGGACGCGAACGCCGCTCGCTGGGCGGCCGCCGTAGCAGCGGTTCTTCCGGTCCCAGCGTACTTCGGCCTCACCGAAGTTCACTTGGTGCCTGGCGCCTTCTTCCTCATACTCTCAATCGCGGTGCTTGGCCTGGCCCTGCGCTGGGGAAGTCCGCCCCTG
>JAVEWA010000250.1:0-9232 GCA_034004785.1 Polyangia bacterium | reverse complement strand
CGTGATCGGAAAACCGCGCGGACCAGCCAGACGATGGTCCTGATCAGGAGGCGAAGCATCGCGGGACCGTGCCGGATGCAAGGACGGCGATCAAGCGGTCACTGGCTTCGGGACACGGAGGGGATACGGAGGGGACACGGAGGGGACACGGAGGGGATACGGAGGGGATACGGAGGGGATACGGAGGGGCAGCAGATACGAGATGTTGCGTGACTTCAGCTCGGTCGGAATTGTGACGAAGCGCAGGAGCCTCTGAGTCGCAAGACCTGCGCCCCCTGTCATCCGATCTGACGGGCGAGGTCCTCGTACTCGGCCAGCTCGACCCTGAGCTTCTCGAGCGCGTAGCGCATCCGGCTCTTGGCAGTGTTCTCAGGAATCCCAACGATGTCGGCGATCTCCTTGAACTGAAGGCCCGCGACCTCTCGCAGCAGGAAGACCTCACGCTGATCCTCTGCGAGCCCCTCCACCGCCTCTCGGATCCGGACGCCGAGCTGCCGGCCGATGGCCTCTCGGGCCACGTCCGCCTTATTATCCGCGATGGACTCTCCAAGGGGCCTCGAGTCGTCGGATCCCCGGCGCGCCGGATGGTCGAGGGACGCGGCCCGGCGGTGCACCATCCGGCGAGAGTGATCCACGCAGATGTTTCGCGCGATGGTGTAGAGCCAGGTCGTGAACTTGGCCTCCCGCTTGTAGCTCTTGGCCCGCCTGATGATCCTGATGAACACGTCCTGGGTCAGATCCTCTGCCACCGCACGGATCCCCACGTATCGAAAGATGAAGTTGAGGACGGGCTTCTGATGCCGGCGGAGTAGCGCCTCGAAGGCCGAGGCATCGCCCCGGCCATACTGCTCCATCAGCTCCTCGTCGCTCGTCGGGTGCTCCAAAGATCTCCTGCTGGCCCGACGACGAAGCGTCGGCGGTGCGGATACTAGCGCTATCTGCCCTTTCATGGCAACCCGCCCACCACGGCGGCGGGCAACCCGAGGCCTCGCCTTCTGGCCGTCCTCCAAGCCGTCCTCCGAGCCGTCCTCCGAGGCGTCCTCCGGAGCGTCCTCCGGAGCGTCCTCCGAGCCATCCTCCGAGCCGTGATGCGAGGACCACTTGGAGTCACGCTCCGAGGCATGCTCGAAGCCGTCCTCCAAGGCGTCCTTCGAGGCGTACTCCGGGGCGTCATCGGAGGACCACCCGCAGAACCTCGACCTCCGCCGCGAGACAATGGTTGCCATACCCAGGGCTCCTCGAGCTCCCTCGTAGGGGGAAAACGCCTCGGCGCGTCTCCCATTACACGAAGCATCAGACCGGCCCGCCCGAGGGTTCCTTGGCGGGCGAATTGGATCCGAAGCGCGCCGAGAGCACTAAACCTGTGATACAACGGGGCAGATCCCAGCCCTGGCCCCTCCCTGGGCGCATGCCCCCGGAGCGGCGCCGCACCACGGAGGAACCCCGATGTCCGACCCTCGCAACCACGCCCTTGCCGATCAGCTAGTGAGCTACTCCCTCGGGATCCAGCCCGGCGAGCTGCTCTACCTGGAGGTCAAGGGGAGGAGCTCCCTGGACCTGGCCGAGGAGGTGATCTCCTCCACCACCAGGGCCGGCGGGATCCCGGTGCTCATCTACCATGACGAGCGGACCATGCGCTCCTTCTGGGAGGAGGCGGGGGAGAGGCAGATGCGCGAGTACTCGGCGGCCCACCTCGACCTGATGAAGCGGGCCGCGGCGTTCCTCTCCATCAGGGGTTCCGACAACCCCTTCGATCTCCAGGGGTTGCCCGAGGACAAGCAGAAGCAGATGGGGCAGCTCTTCACCACCCCGGTGCACATGGAAGAGAGGCTCAACCACACCCGCTGGTGCGTGCTCCGCTACCCCAATGAGGCCATGGCGGTGATGGCGCGGAGGAGCCAGCGGCCATTCGTGGACTTCTTCTACAAGGTCTGCTGCCTGGACTATGCCCGGCTCAGCAAGGCGATGGATCCCCTCCTCGCGATGCTGGCCAAGGGCGACAAGGTGCACATCGAGGGCCCTGGGACGGACCTTCGCTTCTCCATCCGTGGAATTGGCGCGGTCAAGTGCGATGGCCACCGGAACATCCCCGACGGAGAGGTCTACACCGCGCCGGTGCGGGACTCGGTCAATGGGCGGATCTCCTACAACACCGGATCGCTCCAGCAGGGCGTGTACTACGATGGGATCCAGCTCGTCTTCGAGAAGGGACGCATCGTGGACTGCTCGTGCCGCGTGGGAGATGCCGAGGCGCTCCGGCGCATCTTTGGCAAGGACGAGGGTGCCGCCTACGTGGGTGAGTTCGCCTTCGGGCTGAATCCCTACATCCTGGATCCCCTCGAGGACATCCTCTTCGACGAGAAGATCGCTGGCTCCATCCATTTCACCCCTGGGAACGCCTACGCCGCCGCGGACAACGGGAACCGCTCCGAGCTGCACTGGGATCTGGTGCTCATCCAGACCCCGGAGCGTGGCGGCGGCTCCATCAGCCTGGACGGACGCCTGATCAGGAAGGACGGCGTCTTCGTAGCCGATGAACTCCTCGCCCTGAACCCCGACCGGCTCTCAGAGTAGGGGCGCATGGGATCCAAAGCACGAGCCGCAGCCTGCGCCACTCTCCTCGGCTCGGTCTTGGTTGCGGCCTTGGCCGGATGCCCAAGGGGCCCGAGCGACATGGCGAGAGCAGACCGCGGCGAGCTCCCCGCGGTCCAATGGCGGATCCAGCTCGAGGGAGAGCCCTGGCCATACGGGCTCCTGGGCGACGTCCTGCTCGTCTGGAACATGCGCAAAGCAGAGCGGGGCTTCGTCTATCCGATCCAGCTGATGGCGCTCTCCCCCCAGGACGGCAAGTCCCTGTGGACCACGCCGGTCAGGCCATGGCTGCGCGAGACATCCGTCCCGTGGAGCATCTCCCTGGCGAGCATGGAGGGGACGATCGGCACCTGGGAGAAGGGAGACGTCTTCCGAGCGCTCCGCCTGACAGACGGCCAGGACGCCTGGAGCCTCCCGAGGAGCCGCGAGGTCGCCTCACACAAGAGAGGCCTGGTGACCGCGGGCGCCGGAGCCCTGTGGCTGCTCTCGCCATCCCAGGGGAGGACCCTGGCGCGCCACAGGCTGCCGGCCGATCCCGTCCTCGGCCCTGTCGCCATCGGGAACGCCGTCGCGATCGTCTTGCCAGGTGGCAGGCTTCAGGCCTTGGATCCCGGCTCCGGCAAGGTGATCTGGGAGCGAGCGCTCCAAGGGGGAGATCGAGCCGAGCCAGGCGCCCTTCTCTCGGCTGGCGGCGTTCTCCTCGTGGCCCTTCGGGAGCCCGGCCCCGAGGCTGGCGCTCGGCTTTTCGCCTTCGGCCACGAGGGAGGAACCTCCCTGTGGGAAGCGCGGGTTCCGGCCTCGGAGCGGCCTTCCAGCCCGGGGGCTCTCTCCTGCATCCACCAGGCAGGCGATCTCGCGCTCTGGCCCGATCCCCAAAAGAGGTGTCTGCGCGCAATCGAGCTCGCCACGGGCAGGGAGCGTTTCCGAACCTGTGGGCTGAGGCTCGAATCCCCCGCCTCCCGCCACGGGGATGTCATCTACACCCTGGGGGCCGACCCGAAGGCCGAGGCGGCCCTCAAACGCGGAGATCCATGGTACTCGGTGGATTATCCGGTGCTGAAGCTCGAAGCTGGGGGAGGCGGCACCGCGCCCATCTTCTTGAAGTCGCGCCGCAAGGGAAAGAACGCCAAGGATGCGCCTCTCCGCCAGCTCCGTGCCCTGCGGCTCCCCTGGGCTGCGCCCACGAGCAGCGTGCTTTTCCTCGTGGGCCGCAACAGGTTCTTGACGGCGCTCCAGGTGGGCAGTTCCGAGGGCCAATGATTGACTTTCTCGTCCAACCTGGGCACGAATGGAGCACTCGAACCCATAACAGATCACCTGCGCACAAGGCGCGTGGGACGATGGAGCACTCGAACCCATAACAGATCACCTGCGCACAAGGCGCGTGGGACGGAGGAGCACGAGATGTCGGACGAAACCGTTCTCAAGCAGCTCGAGGAAGCCAAGAAGAAGCTGGAGGCGCTGCAGTCGAGGAGCGCAAAGGGGATCCTCTACAAGGTAAGCGAGAAGGGCGCGCTGTCGGTCTATGGGCTGGGGCGATTCCCGGTGACCCTCTACCGGGAGCAGTGGGAGCGCCTGCTCAACCTCTCGGAAGACATCCACGCCTTCATCCGGGAGAACGCCGATCAGCTCAAGACGAAGAAGGACAAGGAAGAATCGAAGAAGGGGGCCTAGGCCCCAGTCCTTTCGCGCGCCCGCCGGGTGCGTAGCCCTCCCCCACCATACCTCGCTGCCGTCATTCCCCTGGGATCCGCTTCTTCCCCTGGGCGGGCGGAGCGTGACCCAGCTCGCTCTCACCAAGGCGCTGCACCCTCAAAGTTGGCTCGTCTGGCGCCATGGGGGCGCCCGTATGTCGCAGACCGCCTTGTTGCTCCGCCACGAAGCGGAGCTGGACTGCCTGCCCCGGAGCGCCCTGAGCGGCCTCGGCGCGCAGGGCTCCGCCTGCCCTAATCTCCCCTCCCAGCTGCTCCTCGAGCTGCTTGATGCGAGCCCCGCGGCGCCTCAGCTCCTCTTTCAACATCGTCGTGGTGGAGTCCAGCGCGGCGAGGCGCTGGACCTGCTCACCGCCCTCGGTCCTCTGCTCCTGGAGCTGACGGTTCAGCTCGACGATGTTGACTCGAAGCTCGCGGTTCTCGTCGGAGAGCTGATCTATCCGCTCCAGGAAATGGACCACCGCGTCGGGAGAATGGAGGTTGAACTGCCGGGTCTCGTCCTTGTGAGCGTCTGCGCTGGCCGCCGCCGCCCGCTGGGATTCGGCCTGTTCGGGTAGTGCGGCATCCTCGATCGCGTACTCTCCATCGGAGACGCGTTCGAGCCTTGGCGCCTGGGGCTGCGCCTGGGCCGGTTCGAAAAAGCCAACCGGCGGGGGCAGAGCCGTGCCCTCTCCAAAGTCGTCGTGAATACGCGAAGCAGGCACCTCGTACTTCCTGGTCGCCTCGACCTCGGCCCCCCTGGCGGCCCTCTGGCGGTGCCCCATGCACTCCGAGATGGTAGCCTCCATCTGCGCCGTCAGCTCCCTCTCGCGCCGGAACATCCGCTCGATACGCCGCATGAGCGCCGTGCGGGCCAGCATGAACCCGCCCATCACCAGCAGGAAGGCGCTCATGCCGGCGACCAACCAGGGGAGCAGAGGTTCAATCTGTTGCATCTAGAAGACGCTCCTGCGTGACGGAGCAGCCACCTGATGGGCCTTTTCTGAAAGGTGCGAAGAGAAATCTCGGAGAAACGAAAGAGGAAGGGTCACTCGCCGAAGAGCCCATCCAACGCGGTGCGACGCATCGGCGGCTTCATGGCGGGCTCTTCTGTCTGAGCGCGGCGCGCCGGGGCCCTGTACACATAGCGCCTACGCGCCGCGGTAGTGGTGGCAGCCGGCGTGGTGGAAGAGGCGCTGTCCTTCTCGTCCTTGAGGGCCTTCAACTGCTCCTCGAGCTTCTTCACGGCGTCCTTGTCCGTGGTGTTGGCGAGCTGTTCCTGCAGCTTCTTCTCCTGGTCGTTCAGCTTCTGAAGCAGCGCCTTGCGCTCCTCATCGGACTTCTTGCGGAGCTCCTCGAGCTTGGCTGCCTCGGCCTTCTTGCGCTCCGCTTCCTTGCCCGGCAGATATGCGACGAAGAGATAGACGAGGATGCCACCAGCCAGCAAGACCACCGCAGCGATGACCGGGATGAGCCACTTGGGGGCGCCTCCCTTGCCAGCTCCCTCCATCTCGAGGCGCAGCCGCTCCTGCTCGAGCCTGGCCTGGGCTTCAATGCGCGCCCTGGCCTCAGCCTCCTGAAGCCTCAGCTGCTCCTCCCGTTGGGTCTTCGACTGCTCCTCCACCGCGCGACGGGCAGCGTCTTCCTGAGCTCGGGCGGCGGCCTGGGCGGCCTCCCGGGCTGCTATCTCGGCGGCCTCCTTGGCCCTCCGCTCCTCTTCCTCGCGACGCCTGCGATCCTGCTCCTCCTGCGTGAGGCGATCGTCCTCGATCTTGCGGAGCTCCTTCAGCGAGAAAAGAACAGAGTTTTCAGGTCGCTCGGCCATCTGGCACTCCTTCCATGGGGAGCTCTGGATCCAGTGAAACACTCAGCCGTTGTGCTCTTCACCGCCCGGATCCGGTATCGCTGGAATATAGCACAAGCACACAACTAGCTCAACGAGTATAGCTCCCGGTTTCGTCGGGTCAATCCAATTTATGCCCAAATATTACGCCGCGTTATCTCACGAGTGGTCTTGGCTGCCTTCCCGGTGGGATCCGCCCGGCTCCCCCAGCGTCCGCGCTTGCCCCTTGCCAAGGCCGCGGCTTCGCCCTATTACCGGGGCCAAAGTCGAGCCAACCAGGCCGCCCGATAGCCCAAGAGTCTGCCCCCAACGGCTTAACAGGCATGGAAAAGCAGCCAGAGCCTCACCGCGCCAGGTCACTCCGCAGCATCGGGCTGCGCCTCTTCGCCTCGGTCTGCATAGGCGGCGCCCTTTTCTACCTGGCCTTTAGAGAGCTGCGACCAGAGGACCTCTTGGCGGCCTTTGGGCAGGCGGACTACATCTGGTTGTTGCCGTACCTCGGCACCCTGGCGGGGGTCCACTTCCTGCGCGCGATCAGGTGGGGCTACCTCCTCGATCCCCTCATGGCCTCGACTCCCGGGCCTTGGCGCCTGCTCGCGATCTCCTCCGTGGGCTTCGCCGCGATCATCCTGGTTCCCTTCCGGCTGGGAGAGCTTGTTCGGCCCTACCTGATAGCCGATCCCAAAGGCGACTCCCAGGGGGCGGGCGGGAGCGGCCCAAAGGGCGAGCGCCTCAGGATGAGCGCGGCCCTCGGGACCATCGCGGTGGAGCGAGCCGTTGACGGCCTCCTCGTCTCCTTCCTGCTCTGCGCGTCCTTCCTCATTTTGGCCCAGCGGCCCACTGCTCCATCCTGGATGCTGCCGACTGCCTTCACTTCCCTCGCCGTCTTCGGCGGCGCCACGGCGGTGCTGGCCCTCGGGCTCTGGCGACCTCGCTGGGCAGTGGCCATCGCCTTGACGGCGACCCTCATCGGTCCGCTCGGCCGTCTCCTCGGCGGGCGCATGAACTCGCTCAGACTACGGCTGGAGGACCTCCTGATCGGGACCATAAGCGGCTTCGCCGCCCTCTCTCGGGCGGGCTCCCTCACGAAATTCGTGGGATTGACCCTCGTGTACTGGGGGTTGAACGGGCTCGGTTTCTACGTCCTCGCTCGAGCCTTCCACCTGGAGCTGTCCGTCGTCGGCGCCTTCGCGCTCTGCGGCACCATCGCCATCGGGGTCGTGCTGCCGGCGGGCCCGGGGCTCGTGGGCAACTTCCACGAGTTCGGAAAGGTCGGCCTCCAGGTCTCCCTACCGGCCTCCATCATCGCCGGCCCTGGCATGGCCTACATCGTGCTGACCCACGGCATCCAGCTCATCTGGTACGTGGGTGTTGGGCTGCTCTTCCTGCGCTCGCCCCACGTCAGGGAGAGGGGGCTCCTCGGCGCCTCGGAGGCGACTTCGGAGGCCCCTCGGGCGCCCGCAACCTGAGAGGGTAGATCAGGGGAAGCTCGGGGGCTGGATGGAGCTCCCGTGGCGGCGTGAGCTCCATTTTTCCTGGTTCGCCCCCAAGTCTCATGGGCTCCCCCCAGAAGGGATCTTCCCTTGCCGCGCCGAGAGAGGACACCTGTCCTCGGTCGAGGGGAACAAGGGAGCTTGCCTGGGCAACGAGCGCCTGAAGATGCACCCTCATGGCTGCTATCCAGAAGGGGCGCTCGGCGGCGCGCCTGAGGTGATCAGGGGTGCTCGTGGGCCCAATGGCCACCAGCCAATCCAGGACCGCCCGCCTGGCCCGGGCGCTCTGGGGAAGGCCTCCCTTGCCGCTGCCGAGGGTCTCACGGAGCCGAGCCTCGAGGACCCGCCAACGCTCCGAGAGGTGCAGCACCCGGTCCTTCATCTCACGGTTGAAGGACTCGAGCGCTCCAAGGCATTGGGCTGGCCTCCTCTGGGACGAGCAGGAGGCGGCCCAGAGCTCGCCGCGCAGACGAAGGGCCAGCCACGCCAGGAGCAGATCCTGCCTCGGGCTCCCGAGGGCCCTATGCGGGATCCCCGAGCCTGGGTCGAACCCCGGCGTGGGCTCGCCACCAGGCGGGATCCACCCCTTGGGCATAAGGGGGATGAGATAGCTGCCCAGCTCGACCGTGAGCTGCTCCCCCCGCAGGTAGCTCTCCACGGGAGGCTCACTGGCGGCGAGGACTCCGAGGGCGGCCTCGATTGAGGCGAGAGCGCCAACATCCAGGTGCCGAGACGCCAGCAGATCGGCGAGGAAAGCCACGGTCAGTCGCAATGGTCCCCTGAGCACGAATGGCCAGATCCAAGGCACCCCCCCCCGGCAGAGGTCTTGCTGGAACCTCAGGGACTCGAGCAGGCGACGGGCGGCTTCCTTGGGCTCCTCCCGAGCGCGCCTGTGGGCGAGGATCGCGGCTCCCTCCAGCAGCCTCACGACCGGGCCGAGGTGTGGCAGCCGCCTGCGGCCCGGCAAGTAGGGGCTACAGACAGCGCGGAATCCGACGGCTCGCCCGATTGCCTGGGGCAGGGCGGCGCAGTCGGAGTCGAGACGATCCTTCACGGTTCCGGCTGAAGAGACGGACGCGCCAGGCCTTGGGCGCGGGAGCGCCCCGGGCCCTGCTCCCGGTTCGAGCAGCTCGCCGCGCCACGCCCGCTCGGTCTTCTCCACGGCCTCGGCGCAGCGAGCCAGGGCTCCCTCTGGTTCCACGAGGGCCACAATCAGCGGATCCGGTCGGCCCGGCAGCCCAGGATCCCCAATGGGTTGCCTGGGGCACTGCCGCTCCCTGTTCTCCCCGAGAGCCCGCAAGGTAGAGGAGGTCAGCTCTGCCTGCTCCTCGGGAGTGACCAAGACGAGGGGCGGGCGCACTGGATCCCCTGCTGGTCGCGAGGAGCAGCCCGCGCCCACGATCGACCAGAGCAGAAACCCAGGGATGGCCCAGGCCAGAGCAGGGGCTCCCCCCCACGGGCCCGGCCCCACGGCGTGCCTTGAGACATCCCTGGTGAAGCGGCTTGGAGCGAGGCTGCGGCTTGGCATGGGTCTCGTGAAAATCACTTGCATTCTACCGCAGGTTTTGGCATAGAAGGCACGCATTCTTGGGTAGCAGACACTCAAGGTGGGT
>JAVEWA010000249.1:0-9244 GCA_034004785.1 Polyangia bacterium | reverse complement strand
CGGAGTCGCTTGGCGTATACTTGGCGCGGACTAGCCGCGAGCGGAGTCGAAGCCCCTGAGGGTCTGCCAGGGAGGGGAGCGCGTGGGGCCGTTCACCCGCGAGCGGAGTCGAAGCCCCAGAGGGTCTGCCAGGGAGAGGGGAAAGGCTCTGCGCCCTGGGCGGCGCCCCTAGGAGCGCCAGGCGTGGCGGTGCGGGCGAGGCCGAGGAGATCGGCCGACGCAAAGGCCAAGGCAGCCTGGCGCGCGGCCCTGGCGCCGTCCGGAGCCCAGGCTGCGAAGTGCTCCTCGAGGAAGCGGGTGTGAGTTTCGCCGGCGCGGAAGGCGGGGTGGGCCATGACGTCGAGGAGGTACTCGGTGGCCGTGTGCACGCCAAGGATGACGTTCTCGCAGAGGGCGCGCTCCATGCGGGCGATGGCGAGGGGCCGATCCTCGGCCCAGGTGATCAGCTTGCCGAGGATGGGATCATAGCTCACCGGCACCTCCGCGCCGGAGCAGATGCCTGAGTCGAAGCGTACGAAGGGGCCGGCGGCGGGGCGATGGAACAGGACCTTGCCAGGGCTCGGCATGAAGCCCGCGGCGGGATCCTCGGCGTAGATCCGGCACTCCAGGGCGTGACCCCTGGGGGCGATGTCCTCCTGGCGCAGCCCGAGGGGGGCTCCCGCAGCTATCTCGAGCTGATGGCGTACGAGGTCCAGGCCGTACACCAGCTCGGTGACCGGGTGCTCCACCTGGAGCCTGGTGTTCACCTCGAGGAAGTAGAACTGCCCGCTGTCAGCCAGGAGAAACTCCACTGTGCCGGCATTGGTGTAGCCCACGGTCTTGGCGGCGGCCACGGCGGCCGCGCCCATGCGCTCCCTGAGCGCGGCGTCGAAGAAGGGGGCGGGGCAGGGGGTCTCCTCGATGATCTTCTGGTGGCGCCGCTGCACCGAGCACTCCCGTTCGCCGAGGTGCACGACTCTCCCCTGGCCATCGGCCAGGATCTGGATCTCCACGTGGCGGGTCCTCGGGAGGTAGCGCTCCAGGTAGATGGATCCGTCGCCGAAGGCGGTGCGGGCCTCGCCGCTGGCCTCCGCCGCAGCGGAGGCGAGCTGCGCCGGGTCCTCCACCACGCGCATGCCTTTGCCGCCGCCGCCAGCGGCGGCCTTGATGAGCACCGGGAAGCCGATGTCCGCGGCGGCTGCGGCCAGGCGAACGGGGTCCGTCTCCGGCGCCATGAGGCCGGGGATGATGGGAACCCCGGCGGCGGCGAGGAGGCGCCGGGCCGTGGGCTTGTCCCCGAGCTGCGCGATGACATCCGCCTTCGGGCCTATGAACACGAGGCCCGCGTCCTCGACCGCCCTTGCGAAGCCCGAGTTCTCGGCGAGGAACCCGTAGCCGGGGTGTATGGCCTGCGCGCCAGAGGAACGAGCGGCCTCGATGATGGCCGCGCCGTCCAGGTACGACTCCGCCGGAGCGTCGCCGGCCAGGGCGACGGCCTCGTCCGCCGTCTGGACGTGAAGCGCCCCCGAGTCCACGGGAGAGTGAACGGCGACCGTGCGCACGCCGAGCTCCCTGATGGTCCGGAGGATTCGGACCGCGATCTCGCCCCGGTTCGCCACGAGGACCTTTTGAAACATGGGTTCGCTCTCCTTGGCGCGGCCGCGTCGGCTACATCCGGAAGGTGCCGTGGCCCTGGACGCGGCCCTCGAGGGGGGCGTTCAGGGAGGCGCTGATGGCCAGGCCGAGCACGTCCCTGGTCTCGGCCGGGTCTAGCACTCCATCGTCCCAGAGCTGCGCGGTCGAGTACCAGGCGCTGCCCTCTTTCTCCGCTGCCTGGGCGATGGGGATCCGGATGAACTGCTCCATCTCGGGGTCCATGGGCGGCTCTCCAGCGCGGGCGTTCTGGTCGTTCTTGACCGTGATGAGCACGGAGGCGGCCTGCTCCGCGCCCATGACGCCGATCTGTGCGTTGGGCCACATCCACAAGAACCGGGGGGAATAGGCGCGGCCGCACATCCCGTAGTTTCCCGCCCCGAAGGACTGGCCGCAGATGACCGTGAACTTGGGCACGGTGGCGGTTGCGACGGCGTTCACCATCTTGTGGCCGTCCTTCGTGATGCCAGCCCTCTCGTAGTCCCGGCCGACCATGTAGCCGGCTATGTTCTGGAGGAAGAGGAGCGGGATTCCCTGCCTGTCGCAGAGCTGGATGAACTGCGTGGCCTTGAGGGAGCTGTCCGAGAAGAGGACCCCGTTGTTGGCGAGGATGCCCACCTGATAGCCGTGGATGTAGGCCCAGCCGGTGACCAGGGTGGGACCGTAGAGCGACTTGAACTCGTGCAGCTCCGAGCCGTCCACGAGGCGCGCGATGACCTCCCGGCAGTCGTAGGGCGTGGACAGCTTCACAGGGACTACGCCCCAGAGCTCCCTGGGATCGTAGAGCGGCGGCGTTGGAGCTCTACGCGGGACATCGGCCCTTGGCTGCCTTGGCAGGAGGGAGACGATGTCCCGGACCAGCTCGCAGGCGTGAGCGTCGTTCTCGGCGAAGTAGTCCGAGACCCCAGACTCTCGGCAGTGCACGTCGGCGCCGCCGAGGTCCTCGGCGCTGACCTCCTCACCGGTGGCGGCCTTCACGAGCGGAGGGCCGCCCAGGAAGATCGCGCCTGTCTTTGTGACGTGCACGACGTGATCGCTCATGGCGGGAATGTAGGCGCCGCCGGCGGTGCAGAGCCCCATGACCGCTGTGATCTGCGGGATGTTCGCCTTGGAGAGCTGCGCCTGGTTGTAGAAGACCCGCCCTCCGTCGTCGGCGTCGGGAAAGATCTCGGACTGCATGGGGAGGTAGGCGCCGCCAGAGTCCACGAGCATGATCAAGGGGAGGCGGTTCTCCAGGGCGATCTGCTGGCACCTCAGGGTCTTCTTCACGCCGAGGGGGTAGATGGTCCCTCCCTTGATCATTGGGTCGTTGGCGTGGATGAAGACCTCGCGTCCGTGCACGAGCCCGATGCCAGCCCGCGAGCCGGCCCCGTGGATGCCGCCGTCGTACTCGTCCAAGGCGCAGAGCGGTGCGATCTCCAGCCAGGGAGAGCCGCGATCCACCACCCGATCGATGCGCTCCTGAACGGTGAGCTTGCCTAGCTCGGCGTTGCGGGCACGGGCCTTGTCGGAGCGCTCGTCCCGGGCCTTCTTGAGGGCGGCGCGCAGGCGCTCGACGCGCTCGGCCATGGCCTCGTGGTTTCGCTTGAACTCGTCGCTGGTCGTGTCGATGCGGCTCTCGATTACCTGCATGGCGTCACCTGGAGTCCTCCGGTCGCTCCGCGGTTCATGGGGGCCCGCGACGCGCAAAGCTCCCTGGGCATTGCTAAGGAACGTACCGCTCGAGCATCGCGTCGGCGATGTCCATCCTGCACCTGGTGGAGGTCGTGCCCGACAGGGACGGATACTGGGAGTCCCTGAAGGCCCGCTCCACCGGGTTGCAGGTGGTGTAGCCGCGGCCCGCCATTATCTGGAGGGCGCTCGAGGACACCCGCTCAGCCGCCTCGGATGAGAACACCTTGGCGCAGCGCACGACGGTGTCGGCTTCCCAGGCGTCCGGGCCCCCCAGGTCGGCGACGAGCCAGGCCGCCCGGCGGCAGGCGAGCTCCGCGGTCTGCACCAGGGTCAGAAGCTCGGCCAGTTTGAACCTCACGGCCTGGTAAGCCACCACGGGCTTGCCGCCCCTTTGGTGCTCGGAGGCGTGGGCCTTGGCCGCCTCGAAGGCCCTGCGAGCGATGCCAGCGGCGCACACCGCCAGAGCGAGATCCTCCTGGCGTCCAAGGCGCGCAAGAGGAGCTGGATCCTCGAAGGGGCCGAGTAGGTGCGGCCGCGGGATCCGCACGCCCTCGAGGACGACTGGGCAGACGGCGAGCCCCCGGAGCCCCAGGGTGGGCAGCCGCTCCCCGCGCTCGAGGCCTCGTGCGTTCCCTGGAACGATGGCCGCCGCCACCTCGCCGTCAACCTGTGCTAGCACGGCCAGCCAGTCGGCGAAGGGGCCGTTGGTGACGTACGCCTTTGCCCCGTCGAGGACGACCTCTTGCCCGTCGATCCGGGCCCTGGTGGGCTGGCCGTCCTCGGCGTCGGCCCTGGCAACGGCGCCGATGGCCTCGCCCCGGGAGATGGGCCCTTTAACCAGGCCGTCGAGGGACTCGCCGCCCGGGAGGGCCACCAGGCCTCCAAAGAGCCGCGCGCTCGCCTCCGCCGCCAAAAAGAGCGGGCTGCTGGCCAGGGCGACCACCTCCTGGCAGGCGAGGAGCCCCATGGCGTCGCCGCCAGCGCCTCGGGCGTCCGCAGGCAGGTAGCCCGCGTCGCCGAGCCGCCGCAGCTGTGCCCTCAGGATGATCTCCATGGCGGGGAGGTCCGCCGTCTCGAGGGAATCAAGCTCTGCCACCGTCCGAGGGGTGAAGAGGGCCTCGATGGCGCCGCGCTTGGCCTGCTCTGATTCGGTCCAGTCGAAGTTCATGCTGTCCCCCTACATGAGTCTCGAGATGATCATCTTCTGGATGTCGGAGGTGCCTCCTCCGATGGGGGCGAGGCGTCCATCTCGGAACACGCGCTCCACGTCATACTCGTGGCAGTAGCCGTATCCTCCGAAGAGAGCCACCGCGTCGAAGGTGGGTCCGAGGGACCAGTCGCCGAGGTAGAGCTTCGCCACGGCGGCCTCCAGGTGGTTCAAGGGCCGCCCCTGGTCCTTGCACCAGGCGATGCGGTAGGCCAGGGACCGGCAGGTCTCCAGGAAGATCTTGAGGTCGGCGATTTTTTGCTTGATGGCCTGGAACTGGGCGATGGGGCGGCCGAACTGCTCCCGCTCCTGGGCGTAGCGGCTGCACCGCTCCACCAGGTACTGGATGGAGCCCACGAAGGGCGCGAGGAGGGTGGAGCGATCCCACTCCACGGTCTGGAGCGCCATCATGAAGCCACCGCCCTCGAAGCCCAGCAGGTTCTCCTCCGGGATCTCGCAGTCCTCGAACACCAGCTCGGAGGTGGGCGAGGTCTTCACTCCCATCTTCACGAGGTTTCTGCTCACCGAGAAGCCCTGGGTGCCCTTTTCCACTATGAACGCGCTGATCCCCGCGTGGCCTGCGTCCGGATCCGTCTTGGCGTATATGACGGCCACGTCAGCGATGGAGCCATTGGTGATGAAGATCTTGGTGCCGCTGAGCACCCAGCGATCCCCTTTCTTCACGGCGCGGGCGCGGATGGAGCCGGCGTCGGAGCCGGCGCCAGGCTCGGTGAGGCCCATGCAGCCGATCCACTCGCCGCTCGCCAGGCGGGGGACGTAGCGGCTCCGCTGCGCCTCGGTGCCGTGCTGGAAGATCGTGTCGGTGCAGAGGTAGGTGTGCGCGCCGTAGCTCAGGGTCAGGCCCCCATCCACGCCGGCCTCTCCCAGGGCCTCTCCAGCGAGGAGCGCGGTCATCACGTCCGAGCCGCCCCCGCCGAGCTCCTCGGGCAGGTGCAGACCCAGCAGCCCGAACTCGCCCATCTTCTGCCAGGACAGGCGATCGAACTCGCTCTTCAGCTCCTGCTCCCGCACCCTCGGTACGATCTCGTTCCTTGCGAACTTCAAGACCTCGGCCTTGAAGGCCCGCTGCTCGTCACTCAGTGCGAAGTCCATGAGGCTCCTCCCTGGATGGCGGTGAGTATAGCGGGCGGGTGCCCGCCGAGAAAGGCGAATGACGGCCTGCGTCAAAAGCCCTTGGGAGGTCTGAAAAGCCTGCCGGCGGGCAGGCGAAAGGGGTAAGATGAACGAAGCAGAGGGCGCAGGTCGCCTGGTTGGGGGATGTCAGCGCCGTGAGTGAAAGCAGGAAAACCCTCGAGGAGGAGCTGGCGAGGCTTAGAGACAGGGTAGGGGAGATCGAGGCTCTCCTTGGCCGAGGCGCGCCCCAGACCGCCTTGGCCGGTGACGCCCCGCCTGCCGGTGCCGGCGATGCGCCCTCGGTTGAAGCGCCCCTTGCCGAGGTGCCTCCACCGCTGACCGATATCTTCAAGAGCTCACAGCCCCTGGTCAGCGGGTACTTCCAGCACTGGGACAAGGAGCCGCAGCTCGGGCGCTTCGCAATTTCGGGGGAGCGCTACATCCTGGTTCGGGCGGCCTCCATGTCCACGGAGTTCTTCGAGCTGGTTAGATCCCTATACAGGGACCGGGGGGAGGAGGAGGCCCGCTCCGTCGCCTTCGGCGTCCTCTATGACGTGGCGCACGCCCTCGGCAAGGCGGACGCCGTCCGATTCAGGGAGCGCATGGAGGTGAAGGATCCGCTGGAGCTGCTCGTGGCTGGGCTCACTCACTTCGCTCTGGCGGGGTGGGCCCGGGTAGTCATCCATCCCGAGTCCAGGATCAGCGCCGACGAGCACTGCTTCCTCTACTACGATCACGACCACAGCTTCGAGGCCGAGGCCTGGGGAGCGCGTCGCGCGAAGGCGGACTTCCCCGTGTGCGCCATGAGCGCGGGGTACTCGTCGGGCTGGTGCGAGGAGAGCTTCGGCATGCCGCTCGTGGGAGTGGAGATCGCCTGCCGTGCCAGGGGGGATCCTCACTGCCGGTTCGTCATGGCGCCACCATTCGCCGTTAACGCCCACCTCGAGCGACTGGCCGCCGAGGGGCAGCCGGTGTACTCCTCCCCGGGCTCCCTGGAGGTGCCCGAGTTCTTTCGCAGGAAGCGCCTCGAGGATCAGCTTCGCGAGGCGCGGGACCAGCTCGAGCAGCGCGTGGCGGAGCGCACCGAGGAGGTGAACCAGAGGAACGAGCAGCTCCGCCGGGCCAACGAGCGCCTGGCGGCGAGCTACAGGGCCCGTGAGGAGTTCCTGGCCATGATCAGCCACGAGCTTCGGACCCCCCTCGTGACGGGCCTCGGCTACATAGAGCTCCTCCTGGCGGGCCGGCTCGGGCCGCTCGGGTCCGAGGCCGCCGCCGGAATGAAGGTGGCCCTCAGGAACCTCCAGCGTCTCACGGGTCTGGTGGAAGACATCCTCCGCTACCAGCAGCTCGTACAGCCCGTGGGGCCCGCTCCGGCGCTCCTCCCGACGGACGTGGGGACCCTCTGCGCCGAGTGCGTCGAGGAGCTCCTCGTGCGGACAGGGCGGGCCGAGGGAAGCGTCGGGGTGGACGTGCAGGACGGGCTCCCGCTGGTGCTGGGAGACTCGGACATGCTCCGCCAAGTCCTTGGGAACCTCCTGGACAACGCCCAAAGGCACGCCGGAGAGGAGGTGCCGATCCGGGTGGCCGCGAGCCTCGAGGGCGAGAGAACCGTTCGCGTGTCGGTTGAGGATTCGGGCCCGGGTGTGCCGCCCGAGCTCCTCGGGCGGCTCACCGAGCCCTTCGTCAGGTCCGGGAGGAGAAAGCCTGGGCTCGGTCTTGGCTTGGCCATAGTCGAGCAGCTCCTGCGGGCGCACGGCACATTCCTGGATGTGAGGAGCGAGGCGGGCTTGGGCGCGTCGTTCTCCTTCCGTCTGAGCCGAGCGCCTCTCGAGAGCCAGGCCTCCCTGTCGCAGGGGGGCAGGAGGCGCAAGCACAGCACCGGAGGGCTCGGTGGAGACGGCCTGCACGTTCTTCTGGTGGAGGACGATCAAGACACGGCGGAGTTCGTGGCCCTGGCCCTGCGTCAGGAGGGCTGCCGCGTCACCGTGGTGGCCACCGGAGAGGAGGCCCTCGTTGCCTTGGATCGCCCTGCCGTGGATCTGGTCCTCGTGGACCAGGGGCTGCCCGGCATGCTGGGGACCGAGCTCTGCGCCACCCTCAGGGAGCGGTGGCCCGAGGGGTCGCTCTACATCTACCTCTTCACGGCTCACGCGGACGAGACAACGCGGCACAAGTGCGAGGAGTCGGGCTGCGACGGCCTGCTGGTCAAGCCCGTCGCGGTCAGGGCCCTCCGGGACCTGGCCCGCGCCATACGTCGGATGCGCCGTGAGGCTGAGGCGAGCGTCCCTGAGCCAAGCAGGAGGAGCGACATGGAACGTCCGGATCCGCACCCCGCGGCGATAATGGACGCCTTGAAGCGCAAGGGTCCCGAGACCCGGATCGCGGTGGTGGGCGCCAGCAACGACCCCGAGAAGTACGGCAACATCATTGTCAGGAACCTGCACGGCAAGGGCTACACGGTCTTGCCCATCAACCCCAAGGCAGAGACAGTGGCGGGCCTCAGGGCCTATCCCGATCTGGAGGCTGCCCTGGCCGGAGGGCCCATACACATCGTGAACTTCGTCACGCCGCCCTCCGTCACGAAGAAGGTCCTCGAGGAGGTCGAGGCCCTCGGTCTGCCGAACGTCTGGTTGCAGGACGGCAGCTTCGATGAGGCGGTGCTCGACTCCGTGGCCAAGGCGTCCTACAGGGCGTACTACAACGGCTGCATCATGGTAGTGAGCAACTACTGAGCATCCTCGGGCCACGGCGACCAAAGGGATGGTGCGAGTCGCCGGCCAAGCCGGCTGCGCGCTCATAGGCTGGGACCGAGGCCCATCGAAGTATTCCTGGAAAGGATGAGTTTCGCGCCTCTCTTGGGGTATTCTCTGGCGCGCTGATCAGCCAAGGAGGAGAGCCATGGTATTGCGGGAGCATGACAACGCTGTGAGGTGGCGGCGAGAGGATAGGGGAGGCCACGTGGAGAGCTTCTTCCTCAAGGCGAACGATCCGGCCTCGGATCGCGCCTTCTGGCTGAAGTTCACCATCCTCGCGCCCGTGGGGGGGCGGGAGGCGGTGGGAGAGGTCTGGGCGATCCTCTTCGACGGTCACAAGGAGCAGCGCGCCGCCAAGGAGACCTTCCCCGTGGAGGCATTGGCTCTGGGGCCTGGAGGCGTGGGCATCACCCTGGGCGAGTGCGAGTTCGGGCCAGGGAGGAGCAGAGGCCGGCTCAGGGGCAAGGATGGCACCGTCTTCAGGTGGGATCTCCGCTTCGACGGGGAGCGGGCCCCGCTCAAGCCCTTCCCCTACGCCTGGATGTACACAGCGCCCTTTCCAAAGTCCAAGAGCCTGACCCCCACCTCCGACACGCGTTTCGAGGGCTTCGTCGAGGCCGGAGAGCTGAGGTTCGAGGTCGCCTCCTGGCCAGGCATGCAGGGTCACAACTGGGGCAAGAGCCACGCCGAGCGCTACGCCTGGGCCCACTGCAACGTCTTTGCCGATCCAGATGGACGGGCGGTTGACGCGGTGTTCGAGGGCTTCTCGGCTCGGATAAGGCTCGGGCCGGTGGTCACCCCCTTCCTGACGGCCTGCTTGCTGACTCATGGAGGCCGGACCTAC
>JAVEWA010000248.1:0-9266 GCA_034004785.1 Polyangia bacterium | reverse complement strand
AGGCGAACAGGGTCCCGAGGAACGCTGAAAGGACGGCGGAGAGGAAACGGCGGTTGGTGGCGAGAGCGAAGCGGAGGGAGAAGGGAAAGGTGATGACCCACTGCCGGTAGGGCACGGCAGGGAGGCGTTCGTCCACGAGCTCTGCGGCGCTCGAGGCCATGCGGCGACCCATGCAGGACGGGCAGAGGCAGCGGCCCTTGCAGGAGAAGGCCACGATGCGCTCGTGACCGCAGTCCGGACATCTCAGGCGGGCAAAGCCTTGTGCGGGGATCCCGCAGTCCAGGAAGCGGCGAAACTCGTGCTCGACAAAGCGGGGGTAGCCATGGCCACCACTGTCGTGGGCGGTGGCGAGGAAGGTCTCGAGGTTCGAGCGGACAGCCTCGTACAGCGCAGTGCGCTCGGGTCGGCGGCGATAGTAGATGGCCGCGCCCGCTCTCCGAGCCGAGGCGGCGCCAGGGTATCGCTCGTAGGCGACGGGAGCCTGGGATGAGATGCGCGTGGATCGCTGCACAACGGGCACGGCCAGGTGCCCCTTGCAGCAGACGTGCCCAGCTTGAGCCGTTGGTCTAGACGTGGGATTCTGGCGGTGGAGTGAGTCGACGGATAAAGCGGAAGGCAGGTATTCCTCGGGGGTGTCCAAGGGATACCCGTAGGAAATCACAGGGAGGTTCCAAATGCTCTTGGGCGGGTCAAGCCATCAGTCGTGAAGGAGGGGGCCTTCAGGCGGTACCACTTCCCGCCGAGGTACATGCCGAACTCCCGCACCGCCGCGGGCTTGGGCGAGTCGGTGGGCGAGACGTCGAACTTTTCCTTTACCTGGGCGAGGAAGGCCTCCTCGGTGAGGCCGTGGAGGTCCTTCACCAGGCGGTTGTAGTCCAGGATCTGGAGCTGGTCGTGGGGGAAGAGCACGGCGAGGAAGAAGTTGTACTCCTCGTCACCCCGGTGGCTCGGGTTCTTCTCGCGCCGCATGCGGGCCACGCGGGCGGCCGAGGCGGAGCGGTGGTGGCCGTCGGCCACGCAGGTCGCGGGAATGGCCGCGAACAGGGCGACGAGCGCCTCGATGCTCTTTGCGTCCTTGATGATCCACAGGGTGTGGCCGATGCCGTCGTCGGCCACGAAGTCCTCGTCCGGCGTGCGGGCGGCGATACCCGACGCGAGGGCGTCGATCTCGGGCTGGGCCCGGTAGGTGAGGAACACGGGGCCCGCGTTGCAGTCGGTGTCTGCTACGTGGCGGGTGCGGTCGTCCTCCTTGTCCTGCCTTGTGAGCTCGTGCCGCTTGATGAGATCCCTCTCGTACTCCTCGGCCGAGACGCAGGCCATGAGGCCGTACTGCTGGTGCTTGCCCATGGTTTGCCGGTACAGGTACAGCCAGGGTTGGGGGTCCTGCACCAGGGTGCCCTCGGCGATGAACCGGCGCAGGTTGGTCACGGCCTGCCCGTACACGCGGTCGTCGTAGAGGCTGACGTCCTCGGGGAGATCGATCTCGGGCTTGTTCACGTGCAGGAAGCTCGCGGGGTTGCCCTTGGCCATGACGCGCGCCTCGGCGGAGGAGAGCACGTCATAGGGCGGCGCGGCCACCTGCTTGGCAAAACCGGGCGCGGGACGCAGACCCCGAAACGGGCGAATGAGGGACATGTCGGATACCTCCAGGGGGTTGTATAGGCGGGGCTGACGCTAGCGGGGTCGTGGGGGATTGGCAAGGGGACACCCGCCCTCGACAAAAACGGAGTACATTCACCTCTTGGAGGTCAAGACCGCGAGCGACGCCCCCAGCCGCGGCCTCGGTCACTTCTCGACCTTCCTGCCCGGAGTGAGAAGGACCCAGCTCGTCTCGACGCTCGGCCGCGAGGAGACTTTCCCTGGCGGAACCGAGGTGCGCGCCCTGGTCCCCTGGCTCGCCCAGATCGATCTGACCTGTCGGGATCGGCCCAACGTGGCCTGAGGCTTCTGGGGCGACTGCGGCGCCTCGAGCCCCGCCCTCGGAGCGCAGCCCCCCTGGTGTGGGTGCTGGGTTTGCCTATGAGAGAGGCCTCCACCACCTTGACCGGGCCCCCTGGCGGCCTCGAAGCCAGGGAGCCCGGGGCCCGAGGAGGTCTCGCGTCTGATCGAGGCCCTCGAGCTCACGGAGTGCCGCCTGTCCCGCCTGGAAGGCCAGCTCGGTGAGGTGACCAAGAGCCTCGATGGCATCATGGCCTACCTGGAGCGCCAGTCCCTGGGCGCCCAGGAGGCGCAGGGAACGCGGAGCGCTCAGGGAACGCAGGGAACGCAGAGTACGCAGGTAACGCAGAAAACGCAGGGAACGTAGAGCGCTCAGGGCGCCCACGGAGCCCAGGGAGCTCAGGGAGCCGGCGGGAGCCAGACCCTGCACGGGACCGGGGACGAGGCCTGATCATGGACAACCCGCCCCTCGCCTCCGGCGCCCTGCTAGGCTGAAACGGCGTTTGGAGCAGAATCTGCTGCTGCGCGGCAGCCGGAACTTCGGCAGCGTGGAGGAGTACGAGCGATGGGCTCAGGGAGTGAACCGCGAGAGCAACGGGCTGCGGTAGAAGCGGGTCGTGGAGGAGCTGGCGGCGATGCGACCGTTGCAGGTGAGCCGCCTGCCGGAGTACATGAAGCTCGACGTGCGCGTCACGAGCCGCAGCACGATCCGGATCAAACACAACACCTACTCGGTACCGTCGCGGCTGAGTGGCCAAACGCGACCTTTTGCTGGAGCAGGAGCTACGGCGCCTGGGCCGCTTCGACGCCGTCATCGTGGATGACCTCGGCTACATCCAGCAGGACCGCGACGAGATGGAGGTGCTCTTCACCTTCCATGCGACGCCGCATGCTGGCGATGGGATCCTGGTGCTTTCGCTTGACATGTAAACCCCTCCGAATCGATCATATGGCTATCACAGGCCCCGAAGCGAGCAGGAAGATGGAGAGGACGCAAGCAAGCAAGCAAGCAAGCAAGCAAGCAAGCAAGCAAGTAGCGCACCATAAGCTCCGCAGTAGCCCGTCCCTCGGGTTCTTAGTCCTCGTCATGACGGTCACATGGATGCTCTGGGACGCCCCGCCGAGCCAGGCCCGGCAGAGGCTCCGCCTGGACCCACCCATCAACACGATCCACGAGTGTGGGATCGGGATTCCCATGAGCACCCTTGTGGACATGGTGAAGCAAAGCCTCAGAGAGAGCATCAGAGACGAATGCCCAGGTGGCCACACCTGCGTGCCCAAGAACACCCACGCGTCAGCCTCCATCGAGCTGGGTAGCGACGGCACGACCTCTGAGGACGACTCGCTTGTTCTCAGAGGCGCCTCGGACGCCCTTAAGGACGGCTGGATCTATATCAGCCCAGCAGTGGAGATGGAGGCCAAGGTTCTGTTCCTCCCTGGCGTAACGGATCGGCATCCGAGCCCTGAGGCGCTCTGGGAAGCCTATGGGTGCGAGGGCCAGGATCCGCCCACTGCCTTCCCCACGTTCTACGTCAGGCGGGTGTTCCTGTATGTTCCTGGCCGGCGGAGATGCGCGGGCGACGGCTGCCCGACAGACACCGTGAGCTGGGGCCAGAATGCCGAGAACGCACGCTGCGAGATGCAACAGGCGTTTCAAGAAGCTTCTGCCTCGATTTCCGAGTTTGTCGGGGAGGGGGTCTATCAGACCATCGATCTTTTCCTTGATCCCGGCGCGACCTACCCCAGTCAGAAGTACCGCACCACCATCACTGTCTCCGGCGGCGATCCCGAGAGGTTGATCTGGCGTGTTCCGGACAGCGAGGTCTTCATCGATCCGGTGCGCATTGCGCTCCTGACCAACCCCGAGCTCGTCGCGGAGTATGGCGTCCACCTGATATGTGACCTTGGAAACAACTGCCAGGACGACTCGGACCTGGACGGGTGGTGTGACGACGCGGACTGCTGCCCGGAGGTATTCAACCTGCACAACGACCCAGGGTGCACGGACTCGGACGGGGACGGCGTCCCGGACGTGTGCGACAACTGCCCGAGCGCCCAGAACCCTGGCCAGCTTGACCTGGACTACGACCTCCTTGGCGACGAGTGCGACCCTGACATTGATGGGGACGGGGTTCTCAACGGGCACGACTGCGACGACTTGAACCCGGTGCTTCAGACGGATATAGACGACGACAGTGTGTGCGACAAGCTGAGCTGGGGAACCACCGATGAAGAATGGTCTGAGACCCTCCAACTCTGCATGGAAAGCTGCACGCGGGTGAGAGACATGAAGAGGGCGACCCTGCCCGAGTCTCTTCACTGGCAGTGGGATTACTACTTCACCCTGTGTCAGCATCGGTGCGATGCCCCGCGGGACAACTGCATGGACCGTGCCGACGAGTTGTTTGCCACGCTGGCCTGTCTGAGCGTCTACGATTCCGTCATCATTGGCCAGAGCCCCAACCCCGTGAACCAGCTCACCTGCAAGCAGCTCTTCGCCAACCCCGGCCAGGAGGACGAGAACGTAAACGGCGTCGGAGACAGGTGCGAGACCGGTGTCTTCGGGCTGAGCTTCTTGCCCGATGCCGTTGTCCACGGCACCGGCACTGCGGCCGTTTTATGCGGAGTCGAGACCTACAGCGTGAGCTTCCGCGCCAACTCGGCCTGGCTGGCGCTCCCCGAGGATTTCATCGACACCTCGGTGGAGTCCTGCCCCTGCAACGACGAGAACGGTGGCCCCTTCGAGTGGGCGGAGTCTTGCGCTCGGCCTGGTGGGACCTGCGACCGGTACGCCCGGAACAAGTGGAACCCCATCAGGGACCCGGTCTTCGGGGCAGGCGGATCCGACGCCAGCTATCCCCTGGCGCCAGGCCTGGAGCAGTCCAGGATGGCGTTCACAACGACCCACGAGATGGCCAAGAACCGCCGCTTCCGCTTCCGGCGCAGCGAGGCCGTGAACCAGCAGACCTTCTCCTGGCCCTGGAAGGAGACCATCCACTTCCCCGAGCCCTTTAACGCCGTTGTTGCCTGGGCCAACGTGCCAGAGCCCCTTGAGAGCAACGCCGTCGAGCGGCCCCTCAAGGTCCGGGTGGCCTACGCAAAGGAGGTGATCAACCACCCCCGGCGGATTCCCGAGGGCCAGGCCGCGCTCTCCCGGGACGTGAACCTCATGTACCAGCCCATGTTCTGCAAGCCCCTTGACGTGAACATCCCGGACTGGGACCAGTTCTGGTGGCTCCACAGCCCTTACCTCTCCCGAGCTGTCGACTTTGTGGTGGACCCGGAGCCCTATGCCTATGCCCTCGCAAGGGAGCCCGGCAGGGAGCCCGTCTTGGTCGCCTTCGACAAGAGCCCGGCCCGCCCCAGCGGCCTCGCGAGGATGTCGGTCCTTGCCGAGGACGGCGTCAGCCCCAGCCTGGATGGCCTGCGCACGACCTCGGGCCCGCTGGACTACTCCCTCGTGGGCAGGGGCAGTATGACCGGCCCTGCCTTTTTTGCCTACGGCTTGGCCCTAGAGGGCGCAGTGCTCTGGATCGGGCTCATGGGGGGCGAGAGCAAGGTGCTCATGACCTCTGACCTGGCCCTCGGCCCCCGGGAGGCGGCCACGCGGCCTGTGCTCTCCGACGGCGCGCCCATCTTCGACAGGGAGAGTCAGCGCCTCTACGTCCTGGGCCATGAGTGGAAGGGCACTGGCGGACCAGTTGCCGGGCCGGAGCTCGAGAGGAACGTCCTGTGGTCCCTTGCCCTCGCCACGGGGGAGTGGCAGCGCTGGGGCCGCGTGGCATCCCTTGGCGAGGCCGAGGGCACCTCGGTGACCTTCGACCCTGTGAAGCGACGCCTCTTGGTCTATGGCGGCAGGGCGGGCGAGGCGACCCTGGCTCGCCTCGTGGAGATCCGCCTGGACACCTTCTCCCAAAGGGTGATCTCCGACTGCGTCGCTGGCGAGGCCTGCGCGGGCAGGAGCTACCATGGCGCCACCTTGGATCCGGCAAGCCAGCTCCTCTACGTCTACGGCGGCCTCAGGGGCGATGCCCTCCTGTCGGACGGCGCCACCTTCGACCTTCTTGGCGGGACCTGGTCGCCCCTTCCCGGGGCCGAGGGCCCGGCAGGGCGGGTTCGACCGGTGCTGCTCGTGGATGGAAGAACGGGCTCCCTCTGGGTGGCAGGAGGCCTGGCCCAGGAGACTGGCCCGGCTCCCTGGCAGCTTCATCTTGAGACCGGCACCTGGCTCGAGCGGGCCTCTCTCACCGCCGCCACCCAGGGCAGGGCAGTTGCCCCTGGCGAGCCCCTCACCTTCCACGGCAAAGTGAGCCCCGAGGCGGCCCTTCCAGGCGAGCTCCGGCTCCTGGCGGCTGACTCATCAGAGCCCCACCTCGTTTTCAGGGTGACCGACGAGGGGCGCCAGCTCCTCGGGGAGGATCTGGCTCCCACCACCTCGCACCAGGTGCTCATCCTTGGCCAGCCCGGGCAGGGCTACCTGTCCACCATCTCCACCGGTCCTGGGTACGAGGGAAGCCAGCCGGCTCCCGTGACCTTCGCTGACAATGAGGCGACCCTCACGCCGGCAGGCCACCTGGACGGCCCCTGGGGAGTGACCAGCCTGGTGGCCCGGGGCAGCCTCGCCTACGTTGGCCACGGCCTCGGCGTGACCGTTGTGGACCTCGCGAGCCCAGAGCAGCCAGTGGAGGTGACCACCGTCTCAACAGGGGGCCTTGTACAGGACATCGCGCCCTGTGGTCAGGACCGGCTCTGCGTTGCCCAGAGCTGGGGGGCCAGGAGCCTGGTTGTGCTGGACGTGAAGAACCCAAGGGCTCCCTCTGTGGCCGCCTCCCTGCCCCTTCCCGGGCTCTGCCGGAGCGTGTCGCGGAGCCCCAGCGGCCTTGCCTATGTTGCCTGCGGCGCGGGCGGGCTGCACGTGGTCTCCCTGGATGTGCCAGGCGGGCCCGTATGGGTTGACACCCTCCGGCCAGGCGGGCCTGTATCCACGGTGAAGGTCTCGGGCAGGCTGCTCGTCGTGGGCCTCATCTCGAAGCGCGTGAAGGTCTATGACCTGAGCCACGGCTCCGGCCCGGTGCTCCTCGCCGAGCACAAGACCGACCGGCACCCGCTGCATGCTCTCCTGTTGGGCTCCTTCCTCCACGTGTCCGAGGCAAGCGGCCTTGACTGGGCCCTCTGCGCCTCTGGGGCCCACTGCGGCATTGGCCAGCAAACCGAGGTTCTGAAGCTGGACCGGGACGCCGGGTCCCTCGATCTTGTAGGGAGCTACGCTGGCGAGCGCAGGGCCATGGCCCACTCCGCCTTCACTGGCAACCTGGTGGTCATGCCAACGGGCAACGGGGTGAATGTCATGCGGGCGGAGGTCCTGCCGTGAGACCTGGCATCCTCAAGACGGCCTGGGCCCTTGCCCTCGTCGTCGGCTTTGCGGCCTGCCGCTGCGGGTCCGGACCGGCCGCAAGCAAGGATGCGGCCTACTATGATGGCGGGCTCGACGGCCACACCGATGCCCAGCCCCCAGGGGACGCAGCTCCCGACGCCCAGGGCCGCGACGCCTGGGCAGACGCCTCGCCCTGCGACGCCACCTTCATCGAGCTGCCACCCGATGGGCTTTCTTATATTTCAGTCGTGAGCAACTGGGGTCGGTGGGTCGCCTACGACTACGACGAGAACGAAGGGGACCCGTACAGCCGGGCCGATATATACCTCTACGACCTTCAGACCTGCACAGAGCACAGGATCACCAACGAGCCGACCCTGATGCAGTGGCAGCCCTGGGTGTGGGATGGCCGGGTAGTTTTCGGCAATGATCTTGACCAGTATGGTAACGGCGTCCTTGTCGGCTACGATATCTCAACGAGCACCTTTACGAACCTCTTTTTCGCAACGAGCATAGCCTGCCTCGGATCCATGGGTAACTTCGTGGCGTACGCTGCCAGGCCGGACGGGCAACCCAGCGCTTCCCATAACTGGTACTTGCTTCAAATCGATAGCGGCCAGTCCACCCTCCTCCAGACCACTGAAGACGGCGCCTCCTCGGGCGGAGACATGTCCGAGACCCACTTCACCTGGCCCAGCCTGGTGATGAACGAGCATGAGGGCATCCACGTAGTGGAGCTGGCGACGGGCCAGCAGCAGATCATCCAGGACTCAATCATGAGCACCTACCCCACCACCTGGGGAGACTGGGTGGTGTGGGAGAACTGGGACACAGGTCTCCCGGACATCTGGGGCGTGCGGCTGGGAGCAGGGGAGAGGGTGCACGTCACGGACAACGGGGCCTACAACGGCTACCCGAGGCTCAGGGAGCATCTCCTCTGCTTCCGTACCACCCTCTGGGCCGGTGGCATGGGCTGGGACATCGCCATCATGGACATGAACACCTGGGTGGTGCGCCGGGTCACCGAGACCACCCACCCGGGCTACAGTTGCGCCCACGCCCACGCCGGCTGGCTGGTGTATCGCAAGCAGGTGCGTCAGAACTACATCGGCTGGGACAAGATCTACGCCGTGAACCTCGTTGCGGCGGGCATCCTCGATGACCAGGGCCGGGTGATCCCGGAGTGACGCATTGGCAAGGGGACACCCGCTCCCGACCAAAACGGAGTGGTAACCGTTCAGGGGGTCGACTGTGTTCCGAGAGACCGGAGGTCGGGCACATCGCTTGATGGCTGGGGAGCCTGAGGTCTCGAGACGCGGCGAGAGAACCAGGTACAAGAAGCTTGACGTGGGCTGCGAGAGGATCCTAATGGGGAGATCTCACGCCAAAGCAAGAAACTCGAACGTACGCTGCAGCAGGTCTTGGAGGCGATCGAGGCCCTCAAGGCCGAGAACGCGGAGCTGCGCCGGGAGAACGCGGAGCTGCGGGCTCGTGTTGCAGAGCTGGAGGAAAAGCTGAGGACGAGCTCAACCAACTCGTCGAAGCCGCCCTCGAGTGATCCACCCTGGGTGGACCCCAAGCGGAAGGCACCGCAGGCAGGGAAGCGTAGACGTCGACCCGGCGGACAGCCTGGCCATGAGGGAGCCACTCGAGAGCTGGTGCCTCCCGAGAAGGTCGACAAGCTCGTGCATTGCCACCGCCGTCCACCTGCGGCTGTGGTGGACGAGTCGCCTGTGACCACGAGGCACCTCAACGACTGCAGAGCATCGAGCTCCCGGAAATCAGGGGCCTGGTCACCGAGTTCCTGCTCTTCTCCAGCGTCTGCCTGCTCATAGGCATTGTATGGAAGTAGCGGTCGCCCGCGCCACTCGGGGTGAGTGGTGGCCCAACGAGGGCGAGTTGCCGGCAAGGCCGATGTATTCATACCGTGCCCCTCACTTCGCCGACTCCCAGG
>JAVEWA010000004.1:0-43518 GCA_034004785.1 Polyangia bacterium | reverse complement strand
CGAAGCACTCCATCTGAAGGCAAATGACATAGTCAAGTGGATCGGGGTAGGTCGTATCGCAGTTGATCAGGCAGTTGGGGATATCTGAGCAGGTGAGCCCCTCGACGTTGTACTCGCAGCAATCGGGGGGCCGCTGGCAGTTGCCGTCGAAGCAGTACTCGTCGTAGTCCCCGTCGCAATCGCCGTCGGTCGTGCAGGTAGTGGTCTGCGTGGTCGGGGTGGTGTCGGAGCAGGTCGGGCTCATGCCGTTGCAGTCCACGTCCTCACAGGCGCCGATCCCGGCGAAGTCACCGTCGGTGTCGCCGCAGGGGCCGGCGTACTCGCAGCCTTCGTCCGTGCCGGAGACGATGGCGCTGGCGTCGAAGTCGTCGCAGTCCGTGCCGGCGGTCTCGACCCAGTCTGTGGGCAGATCCCCGTCGGTGCAGGCGGTGGAGAGCTGGGCCGAGATCACGCCGTCGCCGTCGTAGTCCTGGTAGCCAGTCACGGTCTCCCATACGGCGATGTCCGTGTCGTCGCAGTCGGTGCCGTTATCGACATAGCCGTCGGGCAGGTTCCCGTCGGTGCAGAGCTCCACCGCGGTGGCGTCGCCGTAGCCATCCTCGTCGGCGTCCACATAGCCGGTCAGGCTCTCCCACACCGCGGCGTCGTCATCGTCGCAGTCCGTGCCAGCGGTGGCGGAGTAGCCCGTGGGCAGGCTCCCCACGCAGAGCTGCTCGCCCACATCCGAGTACTCCCCGTCCTCGTCGGCGTCGGGATACCCGGTGATCGTCGTGTGGGCTGTGGAGTCGTCGTCGTTGCAGTCGGTCCCCAGGCAGTCCTCACCCACGCCGTAGCCGTCCCCGTCGAGGTCGATGCAATCGTCATCGTCGTCGTCGGAGCAGGCGGTCACTCCTAGGGCAAGAACCAAGGCGGCAAGCAAGCTCAACTTTCTCATCACGTTATCCTCCTCTTTCGATAATTGCGAGCCAATGCGGGCCCGTTTTCAATCTGCTGAGACAAATTACCTTCAGTCTTGATTAATATTCAGTATTTTTGATGAGTTTCCTCCCCATTGGGCGCATGGCCGTCGCCACGCAAACCAGCACTGGGCTCCTTTGCGGGCCATGCAGCCACCTGAGCCCAAATGAACCGACAGCCAGGGTACACCCGGCCCAACTTGCTGTCACGTTTTGGTCTGAGCCCTGCCAGTTCGAGGCCACGAAGCCAGCTAGTCGCCCCGGCAGCTCGAGGACGGACCTTCACCCTGTTCCCAATGGGCCTGGAGAAGATGGGGAATCGGTGCTCGACTTCGAACTTCATCGGCCTCTCTTGCTAACGAATCATTAATACAAGCTTCCGAGCCTTGCGCTTGGCCATGGACACTCGGCTCGGTTTTCAATAACCCAGGTAGCATAGCACAAAAATCGCCCGCCACACTCAAGAGTTATTTTCCATTTGGTTCCGATGTGTTGGCTAATTCAGATAGCGATAGACCAGTCCCGGGACTAAACGAAAGGCCGACCGCCCGATGGTGCCACCGCCCTTCGGTGAACACCTAGACATTCGGTGAACACCTAGACTTAACAAGCCCAGACCCCTGTGCTACCCTGTCCCACATATCCGAGTCAGCCCCCGAGGCTGACCCAGGCGACCCAAATAACGAACCAAGACGGACCAAGACAAGGAACTCGACATGAATAGACATGTAGTTTTAGCAGCTTCGCTCCTGGCCTTCGCGGCCTGCTCGGACGACGACGACAACCAGAACAACAACAGCCCCACCGAGCTGAGGGTGGTCACCTACAACGGCGGCCTAGCAAGGGGCTTCGTGGCCTGGGCAGACGAGCGGGCTCCCCTCGTGACCCAGGCCGTTGCCAACCTGGAGGCCGACGTGGTCTGCGTGCAGGAGATCTGGCTGCCCGAGCATGTGACCCAGCTCTCTGCGGACGCGACCGAGCCCTTCCCGAACCAGATCTACCTGGAGCCCTACCCGGACCCGAACCCAGGAGAGCCCGCCTGCGACGCCACCGAGGTCGAGCCCCTGCTCGACTGCTTCGACGAGCACTGCGCCAACGCCACGGCCGACGAGATCGTCTCCTGCGTTCTTGACTACTGCCGAACCGAGTTCAACGCCCTCTCCGGGGTGTGCCAGAGCTGCCTGGCGGCCAACATCGGAAGCACTGTCCCAGAGATGATGGCCGCCTGCGCCGAGGGGACCGAGGCCTACGCCTATGGCGGCTCCTTTGGCATCGGGCTCCTGACCAACCAGACCATCGCGGCCCGGGACCACATCGTCATGGAGAGCTCGCTGAACAGGCGCGGCGTGATCTACGCCCAGCTCGAGACGCCGCTCTTTGGCACGGTGCACGTCTTCTGCACGCACCTCACTGCCGTCTTCGGCGACATCCCCTTCCCCCACGAGGAGGGGAGCTGGACCGAGGAGCAGGCCGCGCAGGTAACCGAGATGAGGGCCTGGGTGGATCAGAAGGCCGGCACGAGCGGCAAGGTCATCCTGCTCGGCGACTTCAACTGCGGCCCTGGCGGCCAGGGCTTCGTCCCGGAGATCGAGGCGAACTACGACGCCCTCTCCGCCGGCTACACCAACGTCTATTTCGGCATGAGCGGCGCGACCTGCACCTTCTGCGACGAAAACCCCCTGAACGGCGGCATCGATCACGGCGAGTCCGTGCTGATCGATCACGTGCTCCTGCGAGGGTTCGCGGCCAACTCCATTGCCGAGCGCATCCTGACCGAGGACATCTCCTTCACGGTGGACGCGAGCAACATCCAGACCAAGCTCTCGGATCACTACGGCGTTCGTGCGATCCTCCGCCCCCTGGCGGACTAGCCGGCCCCGCGACAATCCGACTTGCTCTAGACCCCTGGCGGACCAGCCCCGCTCCGCAGGTCAGGAATCCACCCTGCCCCGGACCCCTGTTGCCCGTATCCTCCTCATAGAGCTGGAGAGCCTGGAGAGCCGCGGCGCTTCAGCCAGAGCCCGGGATGCGGATGACCAGCTCCGTGGCCACCTCTCTGAGGGCGTGCACCATGACGTCGTTGATGGTGTCGCCCCGCTCGTTGATCCCCTCTAGAACCTCTTCCATCTCTTTGTACTGCTTGTACTTCTCCACGAACTCGTCGTACTTGAGCTTCTTGACGAGCTGCCGCTCCCAGGTCCCGAACTGCCCGAACTCCTTGGGGCCGATCTCCTCGTCGAAGCGCCCCACGTACTCTCGGAAGGCCTTCACCAGTTCTTCGTTGGTCATGGGCTCCTTGCGTCTCGTGCGCTGTCCGAGACATGCAGATTGCGCGGTCAAGGAATCGCTGTCAAGACGAGGATGAAGGTGACCGACCACACGCCAGAGGAGGCGCGATCTGGACTCAGCGAGCGCCGTAACGACGCAGGAGCGCGGGCAGCCCGCGGCCCTTCTTCAGGGCGAGCTCGAGCAAGGTGGGAGTCGGAGCGCCGACTACGATGGCCTGGTAGCGCTGGTTCGGGTTAGCGCCCGCGTCGAGCAGCATGGTAGCTCTCGCGGTCATGCTCGGCACGTAGATCGCTCCGGCCGCGGGATCTCCGAGCACGTTCATCAGCGGAGTCCGCCCGTATCGGTTTCGCACGTTGGGATCGGCTTTCCGCGCGAGCAACGTGCGCATCAGGTCCTGCTGGTCGCGGGCCGCGGCCAGGTGGAGGGCGGTGTTTCCCGCCTCGTTCTTCGCGTTGGGATCGGCTCCCGCTTCGAGGAGCTCCAGAGCGAGGGCCCTGTGCTCTCCATCCATCGCGGCGACGACAACGGGCGCTTTGCGCCAATCGAGCCCCGGCTGGCGCATCGCCCTTCGGATGTCGGCAATCCGGCCACTGGTGACGGCCTTCACGAGATCGCTCTCGGCGGACGATTGCGGCTTTGCGGTTTCGACCGGCCTCGAAGTCTCGCTGGCGCGCAAGCGACGCTTGGCACCCGCGGCCTCGAGCATGGCTACCACATCCGCATACTTGCCCGCCGTTGCCAAGTCCAGCGCCGTGGGCCCGGGCACGTCGAGGCGAGTGGGCTTGGCACCGCGCGCGAGGAGCAGCTTCACGAGCTCGACTCGTCCGGTCGATGCCGAATATCGCAGGGCCGTGAATTGGGTGCCAGGAAGGATGATCCCATTCGGGTCCGCTCCTTTGTCGAGAAACCGACGAGCCGCCTCCACCACGCCCAGCACCACGGCGTCCGGGAAGGTCTTCGCTGAGGCCTCGAGGCCGCCTCGGGGAACCGGCGCGCTCGCCGGCCGGCGGGGCTTGGGGGCTGTGAGATCGAAACAGAGGATGGCCGCGCTCACCCCCGTGACGCCCGCGCTCGAATCGCGGCGGTACCGATCCACCCCAAGACCCAGGTTGATCGTCACGAGCTTGCGTCCGTCTGGCGAGAGCGCGACCGTGGCCGCACCCACGGCCAACATGCTGTGCAGCACGTCCCGCGGACCCACGCGCACCGTTTCGACCCCGCCGTCATCGAGCCGCACCATCCGCACCCCACCACCCAACTCGTCCTCGAACCAATGCAGATGGCGAGAACCAATGGCGGTCTGGCTCCTCGCCCGCTGAGCATCGCCGAGAGTGTACCGTGCCCGAGCGAGGAGTGCGGACATGAATGCCTGCTCGAAGGCCGCGCTGATGATCTGGCCGAGGGCCACGATTGCGTTGCCGATGGCCATCCCCATCTGCACCGTGGCGACCGCGCGTTCTCCGGCGAGGTGAACCTTGAGCTGGTGGTAGGATAATCGGTCCACTTGGTCCTGCGTCAGGCGGCGGTATGCATTCGGAACGGCGGTGGAATACTCCACCAACGGCGGACGCTGCTGCGGGTTGAGCTTCATCGCGGTAGCGAGCGTTCCGTAGGCCGCCCCGACCGACAATCGTCCCTTGGCATCGACGAAGAAAACTGACGCACCCTGGGGGAAGGAGAAGCCCTGCAAGCCCACGCCATCCCGATCCACGATCGCGCGATCCGCGGTGACTAGCAGCGTGTCCGGCGTGCCGGAAATGGTGCTGGGACTCCGATCCGCGAGAGCGCGCTCGAGGGCTGTCCGAAACCTGGCTTCTCCGGTGCTTCGGTCGAGCGCCACGAGTTGATCCTCCAGGGTGAACAGCACGAGAGAGTCGGTCTGGTACAGCGCGCTCACCACGGTGCCGCCGGTGTCCACGCTCCAGCGAAGAGCCCCATCCTCGACCGACACGGCGCCCAGAGAATCCGTATCCAGGTTCCTTCCCGTTCCGGACAGAACGAGCACCTGATCCGCCCTGACCGCCACCAGCTTCGTGCCCTGCCCAGGAGGGCTCGCTCGCTTCCATCGCACGGCGCCGTTTTGGACGTCGAGCAGCGCCAATCCTTTGGAGGCGTATGCGATCATCGAAGGCGCCGCCCCCGTACCCGGGTCGATCTGTGCGAGATAGAGCGGCGTACCGAGGGCCGGCAAGGAGGCGGTGAAGAGGGGCTGCCCGTTCGCCACGTCGTGGCACCGAATCGCAGGGCCGCCCAAGCATATCCGATCGCCAAAGGTGTAAAGGGCGCCTGGACCGGACGGAATCGGATTGGACCATCGGACCTGACCGGTCACGAGGTCGATGCGCCGCAGCGTTACCTTCGACCTACGTTCGGTCTGCAGGATCAGTTCCACCCGTTCGCCGAACGCGACGGGCTGGTAGGTGGCTTGTCCGGATACAGTCAGACGCCAACGTCGCGCGCCAGAGCGGGGATCCAGGGCGATGAGGACCGACTCGGTCTGGGACGTGCCGAGCATCACGAGATTCGGTGTCGTGGTCAGAACGGTGTACGATCCCTGGGGCAGCGGATCACGACTGGCGGACCAGATCACCCGCCCGCTACTCGCGTCAAGCAGCTTTATCCGGCCGTGTTTCGGGGAACTGTACATACCACCGCCATCGAGCTCGCCCACGAGCAGCCGTTGCGGATCGAGGTAGAGGACCAGATCGGCACCGCGGGCGTCCGTGGGCGTGCGCCAGAGCTCCACGCGTTCCCCGAGGGCCAGATCCCGAGCGGCGGCCTTGGACTTCTCGAAGTAGTCGGCCCCACTCAGACATCCCGCGGTTCCGATGAGGCAAAACAGCATTGGGGTCAGGTTTGTTCTCGAAACCATGAGCTCCTCCTCAAGGCCGGTGATCGTCTGCAAGTGTGGTTCGCCAACAGTCCGTCGAACCTGAAGCAACAGGGTAACTCACTCCTCGCGCCGCTTTGCATTCTACGCCCGATTCGAGGTCCGTGGCAGCTCGAGTCCGATCAGCCGTCACACAGACCGCTGCACATAGAGCGCTGCGGTGTCAGCGCTGCGGTGTCAGCGCTGCGGTTGACCAGAGCCCCGGCCCCCCCTATGCTCGAGCCCCGCTGCCCGCTGCGACCGAGCGCGCCTTGCGCCGGCCAGGGCAGAATCCCGAGCCAGGTGGTCCGGGTTACAGAGCGACATGGGCAAACAAAAGCAGGCACCATCTGCTGACGGCCGCAAGATCATCGCCAAGAACCGGCGGGCGAGGCACGACTACTTCATCGAGGAGACCTACGAGGCGGGAGTCTCGCTTCTGGGATCGGAGGTGAAGTCCTGCCGGGATGGCAAGGTGAGCCTCGCGGACGCCTACGCCACGGTAGATGGCGGCGAGCTGTGGCTCGTAAACGCCCATATAACCGAGTACGCCTTTGCCAACCAGTTCAACCACGATCCCCGCCGCCGCCGGAAGCTCCTCATGCATCACCGGGAGATCCTGCGGCTCGGCGTCAAGCTGAACGAGCGCGGCTTCACCCTCGCGGTGCTCTCCCTGTACTTCCTGCGCGGCAAGGTGAAGGCCGAGCTGGGCCTGGCCAGGGGCAAGCGAGCCCACGACAAGCGCGAGACCATCCGGGCCAAGGACGAGCGACGAGAGGCCGAGCAGCTCCGCAAGGGCTAGGGTGACCGAAGAGCAAGGTCAACGAGAGGCGAAGCAACGCCGCAAGAGCGGGGGCTCCGCAAGAGTCGTGGCCTCGCAGGGGCCAGAGCCCCCAGTAGATTTGGCGACCTATCGCGAGGAAAAATATACGATCCCCAGCAGGGCCAGTGGAAGGACGTAGGCCGCGAAGAGGTGCAGCCTCCCCCGCCGCACCAGCGCGACGAGCATGGCAAGGCTGAGATAGCCGACTACCACCGCCGCCCCCACGCCCAGCGCGAGGGGCCCGAGATCCTCCGACCCCATGCGGCCGAGCGCCTTGCCCTCCAGCACCAGGGCCCCCAGGATGGCCGGCACCGAAAGCAGGAAGCAGAAGCGGGCGGCGTCGGGCCGCCTCACCCCGAGGAGCAGGATGACGGCAAGGGTCGCGCCGCTGCGGGAGATGCCCGGAACGACGGCGATGCCCTGCGCGACCCCAACCGCCAAGGCGATTTGAGCCGTGACCCGGGTGGGACCCGGCCTGGCTGCATCTGGCCCATCCCCTGCCCCGCCTGGAGCCTCAGCCGGTCCCAGGGTTCCCTGGGTTCCCTGGGCTCCCTGGGCTCCCTGGGCTCCCTGGGCTCCCTGGGCGCCAGCTCCACCCGGGCCGGCTTCCCGGGCCCAGCGGGTGCAGATGAGCAGGGCCCCGGTGACGAGGAGGGCGAGGGAGGTGTAGAGCCCGTTCTCCATGGACCTCTCGACCGGTCCCTTCAGCCCGAGGCCGATCAGACCGGTCGGCACGGTTGCCAGGAGGATGAGCAGGGCGAGGCGCGTCCCATGGTCCTCGGCCCAGATCGCTCCTGGCGACCGGCCCCCAATGAGCCCGATGAGGCTCCTGACGGTCTCGCGGAGCATGTCCCAGAGATCCCGCCTGTAGTAGCCCACCACCGCCACCAGGGTGCCCGCGTGGAGCGCCGCGTTGAACGCCAGGGTCGGCTTCAGGGCGAGCAGGTGCTCACCGAGCACGAGGTGCCCGGAGCTGGACACCGGCAGGAACTCGGTGGCCCCTTGCAGGATCCCGAGGAGCAGCGCTTCAAGGGCCGTCATGGCCTGGCAGTATCATGGCCTGGTAGCCAGGTGTCAACGAAGCCACCACAAGCGTCCAGTTTCCTGTACCCTTGACTTGGTCATGTATGTGGTTCACTATGTAACCATGATTCGGATCAACATAGCAGAGGCCAAAACCCAGCTCTCGCGGTATCTGGAGAGGGTGGAACAGGGTGAGACTATTGTGCTATGTCGCCGGAACGTGCCTCTGGCGGAGATCAGGCCGATTGCAGCGCCTAGGACGGAGCCTAGACCCCTTGGTATCGACAGGGGTATGGCCATTCCACCCAGCTTCTTCGAGCCCCTGCCCGATGAGGTCCTCGCCGCTTTCGAAGGGAGCCCGGGCAGAGCATGAGGCTCCTTGTGGATACCTGCACGTTCCTCTGGCTGGCCGCGGATGACGCCGCGCTCTCCCCAGCGGCCAGGGCGGCCTGCATCGACCCGGCCAACGAGGTGTTCCTGAGCGCGGTCTCTGCATGGGAGATCGCCATCAAGCACCACCTGGGACGCCTGCCCCTGCCCGTGCCTCCACCGCTCTACGTGACGAGCCGCAGGCAGTGGCTCGGCCTCGAGCCCCTCGACCTGGACGAGGTGGCGGCCGCGCACACCCATCTCTTGCCGGACCTGCATCGGGATCCTTTCGACCGGGCGCTCGTGGCGCAGGCCATCCTGAACGGCCTCACCCTGGTGACGCCGGATCCCCTGATAAGGGCCTACCCGGCGCCCACGCTCTTCTGAGACTGCCTCTTCTCCCGACCCGGGCGAGCGCCGTCACCTAAGGTTCGGATCGTGTTTCCGGGGGGAACGACGGGCGCCACCTTTTTCGTTGCGTAGGCGCTTTGGTTGAATCACCCTTGGGCCAGGGTCCATGCAAAGGTAGGACTCCCAGGTCCCAGGCTGCTCGAGGTGTGTCCTTGGTAAGAAGCCACTCTCCATCTTGGCTGATCAGAAGAGCCGTTGACCAGGACATGTCCTTGCTGGGGGCCCTCGCCCACGAGGCCTTCTCCCTCTACGGGAGCGACTACGGTCTCATGATCCCAGCCTACGCGCGCGATACTCGCGTGATCACCCTAGTGTGCGAGCTGAGCGGCGCCTTGGTCGGCTTCCTCCAGGTGGGCTTCCTGGAGCCCCGGATGGGCCGCCGCGGGCTGGTCGCAGACATCCTGGCCGTGGCAGTGGTTCCTGCCTACCAGGGGAAGGGCCTCGGCACCGCGCTCTTCGAGCGGGCCCTCGAGCTGCTCGAGCCCATGCTCGAGCGGGGGTCGCTCTCCACGGTGCAGCTCACCGTGGCCGACACCAACCTTGGCGCCTCGCGGCTCTTCGATCGCCTGGGCTTCGAGGTGCTCGACGAGGACTACGGCACCTACGAAGGCGGGCAGCGGGCAATAAGAATGAGCCTGGGCGAACGGCATCGCCTCAAACCGTCGCCCGGGCGTCCTGGCGGGGACGGCCAGACGGCTCCATGACACTCCCTCCCTCGAATGGCCCGGCGGGCCCGGGCCCGGTGGACATGGACCCGACAGAGAGCCACCAGAAACGCGCAAGACAGGAGCTCGAAAAACCCGAGCTTGAAAATCAGGAGCTCGCCCCCCGTGCATACACCCACGGGAGGAGGGCCAGGGCGGAGGACTTCTCCCTGACCCTGACCCGGGCGCTGCTCGAGACCATCGATCTGAGGCGGATCCTCTACGTGATCCTGACCGGCGCCACGGCAGGGGACGGGCTCGGGTTCAATCGGGCCTTCCTGTGGCTGGAGGACGAGGGGGAGAGGGCGCTGAGAGGCCAGCTCGCGGTGGGCCCGAGGAGCGGGGAGGAGGCGAGCCGCATCTGGGAGGCCATGGAGGCCGCCCAGTTCGACGTCGCCGACGTGATGGCGCGCTACGAAGCATTCGCCAAGGACCCTCAGGCCTCCTGCCTGGCGCGCACCGTGGAGCGTCTGAGCATCCCCCTGCCCCTGCAGACTGCCAGAGCCTTGGACTCCAACGGAGAAGAGAAGGGAGAGGTCTTCCTCGAGCTGCTCTCGGACGTGATGAATAATCACCGACCGCTCCTTTCCAACGCTGCGCCAGTGCCCCTGCCCGGAGGCGAGGTCGTGCTCTCGCACTTCGCCCTGGTGCCCCTGCTTCTTTCGGAGCAGGCCATCGGGGTCCTGGCGGTGGACAACGCCTTCAACGGCCAGCCTGTGGCAGAAGAGGAGATCCACGATCTCCAGATCCTGGCCAACTTGGCGGCGGTGGCGGTCGAGCGCGCCCGCCTCTACGAGCGCCTGCGCCGGATGGCCGAGCAGGACGGCCTCACGGGCCTTTTCAACCGCCGCTTCTTCGACGAGCGCATAGGGGAGCTCTTCGAGGAGGCCAGGCGCCACGCCGAGCCCCTGTCCGTGATCCTCCTGGACGCCGACCGCTTCAAGGAGGTGAACGACCGCTTTGGGCACCTCGCCGGAGACGATCTCCTGCGCGGCCTGGCGCGGCTCATCACCGGCCGGCTCAGGCATGGGGACTTCGCCGCCCGCTACGGCGGGGACGAGCTGGTCGCGGTCCTGCCGCGGGCCTCTGGCGCCGAGGCTCTGGGCGTGGCGAGGGAGCTCTGCGAGACTGCCAAGAGCTCCTCTTTCGGACCTGACGGGCAGATCAAGGCGAGCCTCTCGGCTGGCGTGGCGGAGCTGGGCCCTGGGCACGGCGGCCCTGCCGACCTCCTGCAAGACGCCGACAGGGCTCTTTACGAGGCCAAGCGGGCAGGCCGGAGCAGGGCATGGCTCAACACCTAGGCCTCTGGCGTCATCTTCGACAATGACAGGGAAAATCAGGGGCGCGGCCCTGGGGTTTCCCCCATCGGGAATGCCCCGTGCATTCCATGGGTTTTACCCCGCGGCGAAGCTGTGCTAGTCAATGCTCCCGCCCGGCCGGGGCAGCCCGGGGTCCTCCGCAGCATGGAGGTCCCAGGGGCCCAGCCGACAGAGCAGCCCGAGGAGATGAGGAGCCCATGCAGTACGACGTCAAGGTAATCAATGACATGGTGCAGAAGGAGAGCGCCTTCGTGGACGGAGTCCTTGCCGAGGTCGGCAAGGTCATCGTCGGCCAGCGCTACATGGTCGAGCGGGTCCTCATCGGGCTCCTCACGGGCGGCCACGTGCTGCTCGAGGGCGTCCCCGGGCTGGCCAAGACCCTCACTGTGAGCACTCTCTCCCAGGTCATGGACGCCCACTTCCAGAGGATCCAGTTCACCCCGGATCTCCTGCCCGCCGACATCATCGGCACGGTGATCTACACCCCCCAGACGGGGACCTTCTCCGCCAAGAAGGGCCCCGTCTTCGCAAACCTGGTGCTCGCGGACGAGATCAACCGGGCCCCGGCCAAGGTGCAGTCGGCGCTCCTGGAGTCCATGCAGGAGAAGCAGGTCACCATCGGCGACACGACCTACAAGCTCCCGAGCCCCTTCCTGGTGATGGCCACCCAGAACCCCATCGAGCAAGAGGGCACCTACCCCCTGCCCGAGGCCCAGCTGGATCGCTTCATGCTCATGCTGCGGGTGGGCTACCCCTCCAAGGAGGAGGAGCGGCAGATCATGGATCGCATGACCGGGACGAGCGTTCAAACGGTCCAGAAGTTGATCACCCCCGAGGCGCTCCTCGGGGCCCGGGACGTCATCAACCAGGTCTACATCGACGAGAAGATCCGCGACTACATCGTGGACGTGGTCTTCGCCACCCGCTCTCCGGGCGACTACGGCCTTGGAGAGCTGGCCGACTACATAGAGTACGGCGCCAGCCCGAGGGCCAGCATCTACCTGAACCTCGCGGCCCGGGCCCACGCCTTCCTCCGCCACCGGGGCTACGTGACCCCAGAGGACATCAAGTCCATCGGACCGGATGTGCTCCGGCACCGCCTCGTGCTCACCTACGAGGCCGAGGCCGAGGAGATCACCGCCGAAGACCTCATCCAGCGCCTCTTCGACCACGTGGAGATCCCTTGAGGCGAAAGATGGCGCCCGAGAAGCACAACCAGCCTGATCGCACATCGCCCTCGGGCGCGGCGCCCTGGAGAAGCTAGGCTTGCTGCCGCGAGAGCTCATACGCAAGGTGCGCCGGATAGAGATCCGGACCCGCAGGCTCGTCAACGACATGCTGGCCGGGCAGTACCAGTCCGTTTTCAAGGGCCGTGGCATGGCCTTCGACGAGGTGCGCCAGTACCAGGCGGGCGACGACATCCGTCTCATCGACTGGAACGTCTCGGCGCGCCTCAACGAGGCCTTCGTGAAGGTCTTCGTGGAGGAGCGCGAGCTGACCGTGATGCTGGCGGTGGACATGAGCCACTCGGGTCTTTTCGGGACGAGGGAGCAGAGGAAGAGGGAGCTGGCCGCGGAGATAGCCGCGCTGCTGGCATTCTCCGCCATCAAGAACAACGACCGCGTGGGCCTCATCATCTTCACCGACAAGGTCGAGAAGTTCGTTCCTCCGAAGAAGGGCCGCAAGCACGTCCTGCGCGTGGTGACGGAGATCCTCAACTACCGTCCACTCTCCAGGCGCACCAGCCTGGAGACTGCCCTCGGGTTCCTCGGCACGGTCTCGAGACGCAAGGCCGTGGCCTTCGTGATCAGCGACTTCATCGACCAGGGATACGAGCACTCCTTGAAGGTCGCGGCCAAGCGCCACGATCTCATCCCCGTCTGCGTCGCCGACCCCATGGAGGAGGAGCTCCCGGCCCTGGGGCTGGTGACCGTCGAGGATCCGGAGACAGGCGAGCTCGCCACGATCCACACCAGCCCTGCCCTGCGACGGGCCTACCACCTCCGGGTGGCCCGACAGAGGGAGATGCGCGAGTCGCTCTTCCGCCGCCTCAAGCTCGACTTCATCGATGTGCGGACCGACAAGCCCTACATCTCACCGCTCGTGCAGTTCTTCGAGTCGCGCGGCAGGCGAGGGAGGAGGTGACCCATGGCGCGTCTCTTGCCCATGTTCGTTCTCCTCCTGATCGCCGCCCTCTGGCCGCTTGCCCATGCCGCCTCCGCTCCGGCGACGGGTCCACGGCCCGGCCCGCCGGCCAGCTCGCCTGGAGCAGGGCCGGCCGCCCCAGCCCCCGGCACCTCCATCCCACCGGGGCCCTCGCTCCCTGGCCCGGGTTCGGGCAGCCCGCCTGCCCCGGACGCCGGGGCCATCCAGCGGGGAGGGCCCACCATCGGAGGCCTCGGCCCGAGCCCCGCGCCGGCGCCAGATGGCGGCGTACCCCTCCAGGGAGGGCCCACCATCGGAGGCCTCGGCCCGGGCAGCGCGCCTGCCCCTGATGCGGGCGCTGCCGCTCCAGTGCCCCCCTCGGGGCCCGCTCCACCGTCCGGGCCCGGCCCTGGCTCGGCGCCCCCCACCGACAAGCCCGAGGAGGGCCTCAAGCAGGGCTGGGCGCCCCATGCGGGCGCGGTGATAGATCTTGGCGGGCAGAAGCGCGTCTTCGTGGGAGACACCTTCACCGTGCGGATCACCGTGATCTCCCGCGCCTCCGTGAATGTGAACCTGCCCGCCTCCTTGGCGCTCGGCGAGTTCTCCCTGGTGGGGCGAGGCCCACAGTCGAGCGAGAAGCTCGACGGGGACAAGGTGAGGTACTCGTTCTCGCTAAAGGTCGCGGCCTTCAGCGTAGGAGAGCTGGAGCTCCCGGCGATCCCAGTGACCTACGTGGCCCCGAGGGAGGCCTTCACCAAGCCACCGGACCCGGGCCAGCCCCTCCCCGCCCTGGTGGTCACCACCCCGCCCCTTAGGCAGCGGATCTCCTCGGTGCTTGCCAACGAGCCCCAACCGCAGCTCAAGAAGAACGCTCCGCCCATGACGATCCTGGTGGAGGACCGGCGCATGCGCACGATCCTCATCGTGCTGGTGGCGCTGCTCCTCGGTGCGGCCATCGGGTTCGTGATCTTCTGGCTCCTCAGGAACCGCCGCCGCCGGCTGCCGCCTCCTCTCCCGCCGAGACCCGCGGACGAGGTCGCCCTCGAGAAGCTCGCAGCCCTTCGCGCCGCCGGCCTGCTCGAGCGCGGCGAGATGAAGGAGCTCCACCTCGGAATCTCCGAGGCCATCCGCGACTACCTCGGGAACCGCTACGGCTTCGACTCGCTGGAGATGACCACCACCGAGCTAGCCGAGCAGATGCAGAAGGTGCCCCTCACTGGCCTCCACCTGCACGAGCTCGTCCACTTCCTCCAGGACTGCGATCTCGTGAAGTTCGCCAAGTACATCCCGCCCCTCACCGAGGCCGAGCGAACCCTCGCCGAAGCCGAGCACATCGTCAGGGTAACCCGCTTCGTGCCCAGCGTGACCGAGGATGCCTCGGAGGAGGGCGCGCCGCCCGGATCCGGGGCGAGCCCTGCCGAGCCCTCGCCGCCGCCTGCCAAGGAGACCAGAAATGGGTGAGCGCCCAGGCACGCCGCTCTGGCCAGAACAGGCCAGGCGAGCCCCGGCGGCCTCCCCTCCGCCCCCGGCCCCGACGGACCCGCGCCAGCTCGCTCACTCGCAGCGCAGGGCCCGCCTCTTCTGGGACCAGGTCTTCCCCTACCTCGCCCTGGTGGGCCTCGGCCTCCTCGTGGCGCTCTGGGTCGGTCACCGGCTCCCCGTGCCCCTGGGCAAGCTGTCCTTCGTCCAACCCTGGGCGCTCCTCCTCCTCGCGCTCGTGCCGCTAGCCTGCTGGGTCTCCTTCCACCTGGGCAGGAGGCGGGAGGGAGCCTTCCTCTTCTCGAGGCTGGCGGACCTCCAGGCGGTGGGGCCCGGCCTGCTCGCTCGGCTGCACCAGCTCCCCGCGGTGCTCCGGATCCTGGCCCTCGCGGGCTTCGCCCTCGCGCTGGCGAGGCCCCAGAGCCACCAGACCATCTCCCACGAGGAGAAAGTAGAAGGGATAGACATCGTCTTGGCGCTGGACGTGTCCCTGTCCATGCAGGCCCGGGACCTCGCCACCGACCTGTTCGACACGAAGACCCGGCTCGACGTGGCCAAGGAGGTCATCGACGACTTCATCAGGCAGCGGCAGAACGACCGGATCGGCCTGGTCATCTTCGGCCGCGAGGCCTACACCTGGTGCCCACCCACCCTCGACTACCAGGCCCTGAGGAGCCTGCTCGCTGACGTGAAGCTGGGCGTCGTAAACGGCCAGGCCACGGCCATCGGGGACGCGCTCGGCACCTCGATCAACCGCCTCCGCCGCTCCAAGGCCACGAGCAAGGTCATCATCCTGCTCACCGACGGAGACAACAACAGCGGCTCCCTCACGCCAAACCAGGCTGCAAACTACGCGGCGACCTTCAAGATCAAGGTCTTCACCATCCTGGTGGGCCGCGACCTGGGACGCCACGGAGGCCTCTTTGGACATCATCGGTCCGCGGTGAACCCGCGCCTCCTCGAGCAGATCGCCGCCCTCACGGGCGGGACCCCCTACCTCGCCACCGACCACACGGCCTTGAAAGAGCGCTTCCAGCGAATCCTGGACTCCCTCAAGAAGGACGTCCGCGTCCGCACGGAGCACCGCCCCTCCGAGCACTGGCTCCTCTTCTTCTGGCCGGCCATCTTCCTGCTGCTCGCCGAGCTCGGCCTGCGGCTCGGAGTGCTCAGGAGGTTCCCATGACGGCGTTCCTCTTCGACAGGTGGGCAAACCTCCCTCCCCACTCATCCCTGGTCGGCGTGATCTTGGCGGTGGTGCTGTTCCTGGCGGTGGTGCTCGGCTACGTCGTGCTAGGCGCGCTCCGCAGGAGGCAGCTCGAGCGCCTGGGCCACCTCCCTCAGATCCTAAAGCTCACCTCCAGCTCCACCGCCCTCGGCGTGGCGAGGCCGATCCTCGTGGGGGTAGCGCTTCTCTTGCTCCTCGTCGTGTGGTTCCGGCCCCAGACCGCGGGCAAGGCCCGCATGGTCAAGGCCCGCGGCATCGACCTCGTGATCGTGCTCGACTACTCCAAATCCATGTACGCCAGGGACATCCCCCGCAGCCGCATCGACCGGGCGAAGCAGGAGCTCTCGAGGCTCCTCGATCAGCTCTCCGGCACGAGGGTCGGTCTCGTGCTCTTCGCCGGCACCACGCAGGAGCTGCCTCTCACCACCGACTACGGCGCGGTGAAGCTCTTCTGGGAAGACCTGGAGCCCGCTGACATGCCAGTTGGGGGCACCGCCATCGGCCTCGCCTTGACCTCTGCCACCCGCCTCCTGCAGCGAGTGCGCGGCCGCGGCCCGGAGCGGGATCAGGTGATCCTGCTGATCACGGACGGGGAGGACCACGAGTCAGAGCCCATCAAGGCGGCGGAGCTGGCGCGCAAGCTGGACATCCGCATCTACGCCCTCGGGATCGGCTCCCCAGTGGGAGAGCTCATCCCCCACATCACGGCAGATGGGCAGCAGATCGGCTACTTGAAGCACGACGGCAAGTTCGTCACCACCAAGCTGGACAGGGCCACCCTGGAGAAGATCACTCGGATGACAAGCGGCGCCTACATCCAGGCCTCGGCAGCGTCCTTTGGCGTAGATCGCTTCGTCAAGGAGATCGACAAGCTCAAGAAGGCGGAGACGGACAGGCGAATCCAGAGGACCTACCACGACTGGTTCCAGCTCCCGCTGTTTCTGGCCCTGCTCCTGCTCCTGGTGGAGGCCAGCCTGGGCTCGCGCCGCTTCGCGAGCCGGCGGCGTCCCGAATCCCTACCCGCCCCTGCCAAGGAGGATCCTCATGCCTGAGACGCAGAGGAATGATATCCTTCCACGGTCTCCCTGGGCAGGCCCTTCCCCTGGGGACCGGCAGGAACCAAGGAGGCTTCCCCGAGTGAGATCACCTGGAGCGAGCTCCCGTCTGCCTGGCCTCGCCGCCTTGGCGTCCCTCGCCGCCCTCGCGCTGCTCGGCCTGGGTTGGAGCGTCTTTCTGAAGCCCGACCCGGACGTGGCCAAGGGCAACAGGCTCATCAAGAAAGGCAAGGCCGAGGACGCCCTCAAGGCCTACGCGCAGGCGGAGCAGCGCCTCGGCCGCCGCCCCCAGCTCGACTACAACCAGGGCCTGGCGCACTTTGCCCTGGGCAAGTACGACAAGGCCAGGCAGGCCTTCCTGACCGCGAGCGGCGCCACCGAGGGAGCGCTCCGCCGAAAAGCGCTCTACAACCTGGCCAACACCTTCTTCAAGGAGGCGGAGCCGACCCTCGCCTCCGCCCAGAAGGCCACGGGGGAGGCCCTCGACGCCGAGCGGAAGCTGGCCGAGCTGGGCTCACAGGCCAGCCAAGAGGTCCGCTGCCAGGCCATGCAGCAGATCCTCGAGCTCCTCAAGAAGGCCACCGAGGCCCAGAAAGAGGTAGAGAAGGCCTTCGGGCGCGCACGCGACGAGTACCGACGGCTGCTCGAGTCATCGCCTACGTTCTTCGACGCCAAGTGGAATCTGGAGCTCGCCCTCAGACACCAGGGCGCGGCCAAGCAGGCGATGCGCACGATCGAGGAGCGCTCGAAGGCCCTCAAAGAGCGTTTTGAGAAGGAGTGCAAGCAGGACCAGAAGGACAAGCAGGACCAGAAGGACAAACAGGACCAGAAGGACAAACAGGACCAGAAGGACAAGCAGGACCAGAAGGACAAGCAGGACCAGAAGGACAAGCAGGACCAGAAGGACAAGCAGGACCAGAAGGACAAGCAGGACCAGAAGGACAAGCAGGACCAGAAGGACAAGCAGGACCCCAAGCAGAGCTCCGAGCCCCACGACAAGAAGCCTCTCACCAAGGAGGACATCGCCAAGGAGAAGGCCGGACAGGAGCTGGACAACCTGGAGAGGCGGCAGCGAGAGCGCGATCAGCAGCGAGCGCGCTCGAGATCTGGCCAGACTCCAGAGAAAGACTGGTGAGCTTGAGGTTGTCCCCGGTTAAAACTGCCTCGGCCTTCCTCTTGGTACTTGGGACGATTGCCCCCGGGTCGGCCCTCGGAAGGACCACGGTGGAGCTGGAGATGGAGGCCCGCCCCACCCGGCTCGCCCTCGGAGACCAGACCCACGTGTCCGTAACGGTCAAGGTCGGCTCCCAGGCCAGCACTGGCATCCTCGGCGGCCCGTCCTTCAGGGACTACCGCCCCCCTGGGCTGGACGACTTCGAGATCCTCAGGAACTGGACGAGCACCTCCACCCAGCTCTCCATAGTCGGCGGCCGGGCCCATCGGGAGGAGATCTTCTCCTATCAATACGTGGTGCGTCCGCGAAAGGCTGGCCGTCTCCTGGTGTCGCCTGCCCAGGTCTCGTTCAAGGGCAGGACCCACTCGTCCAACGCCATCACCATTCAGGTGGATCAAGGGGCCGCGGCCCCTGCTCCCACCCTGCCCGGCCAGGCGCCGAACCTGAAGGACGACGACGAGATCTTCATCCAGGTGATGCCGGACAAGCCAAGCGCCTTTGTGGGCGAGCAGGTAACCGTCACCTGGTATCTCTACACGAGGACGAGCCTCGCACGGCAGCCGGAGATCAAGATCACGCCCAACACCGATCCCTTCTTCGCCGAGGACCTGCCCTACCGCACCCAGGAGGCCACTCGGACCACCATCAACGGCACCATCTATGCAGTCCTGCCGATCTACAGACGAGCGCTCTTCCCCTTGAAGGAAGGTCGCCTTCGGGTTGGTCCCATGACGGTCGAGGCCATGACCGTCGGGCAGTCCTACTACTCCCTGACGCCCGTGCAGCGCTCCTCCGCCGAGGTCTTCGTGGAGGCCAAGCCGCTGCCACAGGCGGGCAGGCCGGCTGACTTCGTCCAGGGCAACGTCGGAAGGTACAGCGTCAGCGCCGAGGTGGATCCCCCCCAGATCGACGCACGCAGCGCAACCTCGTTGAGGCTCACGGTGTCTGGCCAGGGGTTCATCCATGGGCTAAAGGTCGAGGCGATCCAGCACCTCCCCGGCTTCCGCGTGCGCTTCGCCGGTCAGAAGACCGAGATGGGGCAGGGCATCCAGCTCTCGGGCACCCGGGTCAACGAGTACGTGCTCATCCCCGAGCAGACTGGCACCCTGAAGGTGCCGCCCATCTGCTTCCCTCACTTCGATCCAGCCCGGGGAACCTATGTGACCGACGCCTGCTCCAAGGCCCTGTCGGTGCACGTCACGGGCCAGCTCCCCACGGCGGACACGGTCAGCGCGGGCCAAGACAACGAGCTGCGCCGGGCCCTGAAGCCGATCTTGCACGGAGGCGCGCTGATCCACCGAAGCCCATGGCGCTGGCACCGGAGCCCATGGCGTTGGCCGGTTCTGCTGCTGCCTGTCGTGGCGGTGCTCGGGCTCCTCGCCTTCCGCCGGCTCCAAGCCAGGAGGGCGCAGGACACCGAGGGCCGCCTCAGGAGAGAGGCGAGAACCCGGGCCAGGGGACGTCTCCGGCTTGCGAGCAGCGCCCTCCGCGCGAGCGACAGGGTGGTCTTCTTCGGCGAGATCTCCAACGTGCTGCAAGACCAGTTGAGCGCGAGGCTCGGCGTCAGAGTGCGGGGCCTGACCTCCCCCGAGCTCGAGCGAGTGCTCTCCGAGAGTGGTCTCCCGGCGAATCTCTCCTCGAGGATCTTCCAGACCCTCGAAGAGTGCGATCTGGCCAGATTCGCTCCAGCCGCAGCCACCGACGCGGAGATGCACGAGGTCTTCTCGCGCACGAAACACCTGCTGGACTCGCTCGACCGGGCGCGCATCTCCAGGCGCGAGAAGCAGCCGGAGGATGCCACGGCATGACCCCGAGCCCCCTCCCCATGGCGGCCAGCATCCGCCAAGCCCGCCTCCGCCAGGCCCGCCCCACCCCATCCATGGGCTCACCGGTCCCGGGCGTCACACTCTCTTTCCGTTCCCCGGCCTTGGCCCTCGCCATGCTCGTCCTGGCCGCTACGAGCCTGCTCCCATCGAGCAAAGCTCGAGCTGGCTCTGGAGAGGACCGGCTCTTCTCGGAGGCCAACGCCGCCTATGCCGCTGGCCGCTACGCTGACGCCCGCAGCCGCTACGAGCAGATCCTGGAGCGAGGGATCCAGAACGAGCGGCTCCTCTACAACCTCGGCAACGCCTACCTCAGGCTGGACCAGGTCGGGAGGGCGATCTGGGCCTACGAGAAGGCCCTGCGGCTCTCGCCCGGCCTCAATGAGGCCTCCCACAACCTCCAGATCGCAAAGGACATGGCAAACCAGAAGGTGCGCGACAAGGTGGTTGGGGCCAAGAATCCAGGGTTCTGGACCCGCACCCTGCAACGCTTCTCCCTTCCGAGCGCCACCTGGTGGTTCTTGGCCTCCTGGTACCTATCATTCGGCCTGCTCTTCGCCGTGCTATGGCTCCGCCCGGGAGTGCTGCGCTCGGTCGGGGTCGCCGTCACAGTGCTCGCCTTCCTGGCGTGCGGCTTATTCGGCTCCATCTACCAGGGAAGGGTGAACCTCGCTGAGCGGACCCGCGAGGCCATAGTGATCGAGGACAGAGTGGAGGTCAGGGAGGGGCCACGTGGCATAGCCACCAAGGCCTTCGAGATCCACGCGGGCCTCAAGGTGGAGATCGCCGCGCGGGAGGACCGGTGGTTGAAGATCCGGCTCACAAACGGCCTCGAGGGCTGGGTAAGGGCGGACCAGATGGGAGAGCTGTGAGCCATATCCGAACGTCTTTTTCCCTCCTCACGAGGATCGCCTCCTTGGCCATCCTCGTCGGCACTGCCATGCCCCAGGCCGCCTTTGCCACCCCTCCCGAGCTCGACGCGGATCCCTTTCGGCCTCCGCCGGGCCAGGGTGCTCCCTCCCCGGACAAGCCCGCCAAGGACCCGAAGAAGAGCGTCTTCTATGCCCGTCCGACCGTGGGTTTCGTGGCGCGTTTCTCCCCTGACAGGCGCTTCTTGCCCAAGGAGGGCTTCGGCTTCTCCATCGAGGCCGGGGCCGTGCTGGGCTCCGGTAGCCGTCTCCGCTTCGCCCTCGGCCTGGCCTACGAGTACATGCGGGTGGCGAGATCCATGGACATCTACGTCGGCTCCACCGAGCTCACCTCCTGCACCGAGCTCCGGAGCGCCTCCTACCACATGGCCCTCGGCCAGGCAGTGGCCTGGATGGACTTCGCGCCCGTGTCGCTCTGGATGGGCCTCTCTGGGGGCTTTGTCCACGGCGCCCTGCGCACCCCGAACGAGGACTGCTCCAGCTCGGAGAAGGCGGTCCCCCAGGCCACCCTGGGGCCAGACTTCGGCATCGCCTACCACCTCAGGCCCGACCTGTGGCTGGGTGTCTACCTGCGCTCGCGGCACTTCTTCTCCGACAAGAGGCTGGTGACCGCCGAGGGGGTGGACCAGAGAGTGTTCCACCCTCTCCTCACAACGGGCATCTCGGTCACCCTCCGGTTCTGAGCCGGGCCGTCAGCCAATCGCCGTGCCCAACGTCCAGCCAACCAATCGAGGCAACCAGACGAGGAGAGCTGGCGGACCGTCGCCCCTTTTCACCCGCGTCCTGTTGATCTCCTCTTGCCTCGGGCCCGGCTTCGGACCCGACCCCGAACGAGGATCTGATCTCGCTCACGCCGCCCCTGCCCGAGGGGCCGCCCCTGCCCGAGGGGCCGCCCCTGCCCGAGGAGCAGCCCCTGCCCGAGGGGCTGCCCCTGCCCGAGGGGCTGCACCTGCGCCCCGGGCCGCTGCCTCTCCCGTGGTGGCGGGCCCTGGCAACCAGCTCGGTCCGAGCGCCTGTTCCCTCGCCTCGGGGACCCTCCTCCTCGCCTTCGAGCGGCTCCAGACCGCCTCTGCCCGGCGGATCTATCTCAAGCGCCGGCGGCCGGGCTTCGGCTGGAGCTATGGAAAGGAGGTGCCCCTGCCGGGCGGGAGCTACTCGATGCAGTCGGCGAGCCTCCTTGGTCGTCCGGGGGACGAGGTGCTCCTTTTCGCCCAGGCAGGGGACCTGCGCAGGAGGGCGGCCCGGATCTGGCTCTTCCGCGGCAAGGGAGACTCCCTCGGCCTCCCCGCGGGCCAGGCCGTCGAGCTCGGCGCCCCAAAGGGCGCCGCCGAGACGGATCCCTTCGCGGCCCCGGGCCTTGATCAAGGAGAGCTGCTCCTCACCGTCACCCGCCGCTTCTCGGGTGAGGGCGACGGCTGCTACCTAGCCCGGACAGCTGGAGACCTGGCCTTTCCGAGGCCCGCCATCCGCATCGGGCCTGGAGAGCGCTGCCGGGTGGTGGCCCTTGGCGGGCGCCGCCTCCTGCTGGCCTACCAGGCCCGGCAGAGCCTGCGCCAGCCCTTCGAGGCCTACTTCCGCCTCTCGGGCGACTCTGGCGCCTCCTGGTCCGCGCCCCGAAAGGTCGCCTCACTGGCCCTAGAGAGCTTCGACCCTCACCCGGTCCCGATGCCAGGCGGAGCCGCTGCGATCTACCACGTGGGCCGGGTGGCGGGCCGCTGGGCCATCTACGTGACCGAGGTGGATCCAGCAGGCAGCCCCGCGGCCTCCGTGCGCCTCACCCCCCTTGGGAGCGTCCGGGTCCAAGGGCCCCACGCCCTGGGCCTGGGAGCAATCAAGCAGCTCTTCTTCGCCCAGGAGGTCCGACCGCTGGACTTCGACATCCTCTCCCAGCAAGTTTCGCGGTGAGCTCGCCCAGCTCTTGCCGACTGTGGCACTGGGCCGACAAGGGGCCCAAAAAGCGATCGGGCGACTCCATGAGAGTCGCCCGATGTAGCGGGAAACGGGGTTCGAACCCGCGACCCCGAGCTTGGGAAGCTCGTGCTCTACCAACTGAGCTATTCCCGCAGGCAGGCTCGGATATTACCCGGAACGGCCAGGCCGTCAAGGTGGATCCTCGACGGGGCGCATACCTTTCGAGAATCTCATGCCCTCTCGATACATCCATGATTCTTCGAAGGCCTTCGGAACACCGGGACCGATCGTGGAGCCTTGTGAATGACCGGAGAGAGGCCAGGGGCATGCGGGTTGTCTCGAGCCCTGGCCTTGGGTAGAGTTCCCCCCTGCCACGAACACCAAGGAGGATCTCCATGAGGCTCTCTCTTCGCACGATACCCCTCATCCTGGGGTCGCTCGCCCTCGCGGGGCTCCTTGCGAGGGACCTCGAGGCCCGGGCCCGCTGGCCCCACGGCCAGGGCAGGGCCGCCGCGCCGGGCCAGGGAAAAGCCATGACCGCGAAGGATCTGGTGGAGTCCCTGGCGATCTCCGACCCGCAGATCTCCCCAAGTGGAAATCATGTTGCGTTCGTTGTGAGAAGAGGCCGCATCGCCCAGAACGACGGCGTGGCCAACCTCTGGGTGGCGCCACTCGGGGGCGGACCCGCCCGCCGGCTGACCACCACGGACAAGGCCGACTGGGGGCCTCGCTGGTCCCCGGACGGAGGGCACCTATACTTCGTCTCCACCCGCAAGGGCGCCCCCTCCATCTGGCGCCTGCCAATCGGCGGGGGCGAAGCCGAGCCGATCGGCGGCGCGGCCCTCGGAGTCGGAGGGCCGCTCGTGCTCTCGCCAAAGGGAGACAGGATCCTCTTTGGCGGCTCGGCCTACCCCAAGTGCCCGGACGACGCCTGCAACGCCAAGGAGTCCAAGGCCCGCGAGGAATCCAAGGTGAAGGCCGAGCTCTTCACGGCGCTGCTCTACAGGCACTGGAACGCCTGGCGTCACGGCCAGGTGAACCACGTCTTCTCCCTGGAGCTTCGCCCCCGCAAGACAAGGGACCTCACCCCTGGCCCGGAGGACGCGCCCCCCATCGCCCTCGGAGGGGCGACGGACTACGCGATCTCCCCGGACGGCCAGGAGCTGGTCTTCGTGAAGAACACCGATCGGATGGTGGCCACCTCGACGAACAACGACCTCTTCGTGATGCCCCTCGTGGGCGGGCGGCCCCAGCGGATCACTACGAGCGCTGCCAACGACAACAGCCCGGCCTACTCCCCGGACGGCCGCTACATCGCCTACCTCGCCATGAAGGTGCCCCGCTACGAGGCCGACCGGCTCCGGCTCGTCCTATACGATCGCCGAGCGAAGACCCACCGGGTGCTCACCGAGGCCTTCGACCGCTCCATCCACGAGTTCGTCTGGGCCCCGAACGGCAAGACCCTGTACTTCACCGCCGACGACCGGGGCTACGTTCCCATCTTCGCCGTGGCTGCCTCGGGCGGGGAGGTGAAGCGCCTCGTGGAGAAGGTCTTCGCCGAGAGCCTGCGCGTCACGCCCGACGGCAGGACGCTCGTCTTCGTGTCACACGCCACCCACGCCCTGCCGGAGATCTGGCGAGCCCCGGCCTCTGGCGGCGCCCCTTCGCGGGTGACCGAGCTGCAGAGGCCCTCCGAAAGACGGGTTAAGATGCTCCCCACGGAGGAGCTCTGGTTCGAGGGCGCAGCGGGAAAACAGGTGCACGCGCTCCTCGTGAAGCCGCCGGACTTCCGGCCCGGGCAGAAGTACCCCATGGTGGTCATGATCCACGGCGGGCCGCAGGGCATGAGCGGCGACTCCTGGCACCCCCGCTGGAACGCCCAGCTCTTCGCGGCGCCTGGCTACGTGCTGCTAATGCCGAACTTCCACGGCTCCCAGGGCTACGGCCAGGCTTTCTGCGACGCAATAGGCGGCGACTGGGGGGGCAAGCCCTATGAGGACGTGATGAAGTCCGTGGAGGCCGCCATCAAGAAGTTCCCCTTCATCGACGGCCAGAGGGTCTGCGCCATCGGGGCCTCCTACGGCGGCTACCTGGTGAACTGGATCGGCACCAAGACCACACGGTTCCGCTGCCTCATCACCCACGCGGGCGTTTACGACATCAGGTCCAAGTACGGCACCACCGAGGAGCTCTGGTTCCCGGAGAGGGAGTTCCAGGGAACGCCCTGGACCAACCCGGGGATGTACTCCAAGTGGTCGCCCTCCAGCCATGTCCAGGCCTGGAAGACCCCGACCCTGGTGATCCACGGCCAGCACGACTACCGCGTCACCGTTGGCCAGGGCATGCAGCTCTTCACCGCTCTGCAGCGCCAGGGCGTACCCTCCCAGTTCCTCTACTTCCCGGACGAGGACCACTTCGTCAAGAAGCCACAGAACCGGATCCTCTGGTGGAAGACCATGCACGACTGGCTCTCGAGGCACCTCAAGGGGGGGCGCTAGGGATGACCGAGGAGCCCATATGCCCTGCTGCCCCTTGTCCGAAGGCCTGGGTCCCTCACGAGCCTGAGGAGCCCAGGCACTGCCAGGCCTGCGGCGGAACGCTCGGTAGGCGCCTCGTCAAGCCTGGCGAGCCGGAGCGTCACGTTTGCGATGCCTGCGGCCGTATCCACTTCCTGGATCCCAAGGTTGCGGCCTGCGTCATCCCCGAGCGGGACGGGAAGCTCCTCCTTTGCCAGCGGGGTATCTCACCTGGCAAGGGCAAGTGGGTGGTCCCGGGCGGGTTCGTGGACCGCGGCGAGCTCCCATGGGAGACCGCGAGACGGGAAGCCCGAGAAGAGACTGGGCTCGAGGTGGCTCCCGGGGAGCTCCTAGGAGTGTTCGGCACGAGGGACCGGCCCATCCTCATCGTGTACCTGTCTGCCGAGGTGGAGGGCGAGGCCAGGGCCGAGGACGAGACCCTGGCGGTGCGCTGGGTGCCGGGTGACGAGATCCCCTGGGACGAGCTGGCCTTCCCATCCACCAGGCAGTGCCTTTCCGCCCTGGCGCTCCTGAGGGGATGGCCCGCGCCCAAGCCCGAGGACCCCTAGACCTGGGTGGGCAACGAGAGCATGGCAAAGGCTCAGAGACAGAAGCCGGCGATCGAGCCCTCGGCCATGTTCGAAAGGCCGGGGCTTCTCGGCCAGATCCTCTTCCGGTTCTTCTTCTCTTCTCGCAGGGTGAGGCCCGATGACCTCGCCGAGCTGCGCCGCCTGGCCGAGAGCCACAGGATCGTCTACGTCTCCGGCCACAAGCACGTCTACAACGCGCTCTGGCTGAACCGCTCACTTCTGCGCTGGGGCCTCCCCCTGGCCGGCCTGGTGACCGGGATCTTCACCCTCGTCTTCCGCCCCATCCACGTCATGCTCGCATATGTGTTCGGCCGCCGTCCCAGGGGCTCGCTTCGGGAGCGGGCCGAGGAGCTGCTCTCGCGGGGGGAGTCCCTGCAGGTCTTTTTGCGAAAGGGGCCCCGCCCGGGAAGGGCCGGCATCTGCCCAGGATCGGACGAGGCGCTGGCGGCCTGCCTTGCACAGGCGAGGGGAGAAGGTCTCCCGGTCGTCTTAGTGCCCCTCCAGATCTTCTGGGGGATGTCTCCCCTGCGGCCTGACCTTGGAAGCAAGACGCTGCTGCAGAGAATCTTCGGCTCGGCCGAGGACCCAGGCGCCTTCAGATCCTTCCTGCACCTGTTTCTTCATTTCCGGATCCAGCGCATCAGGCTGGGCGAAACGCTTTTCGCAAGCGAGTTCCTGGCGTCCCTTGGCCAGCTCCCCGAGGCGCGGGCCGTGCGAAAGCTGCGCTTCGAGCTGACCAACCGCCTGGAGAGGGTCAGGCGGGTGTTCCAGGGCCCGAGGCGGAAGGGCGCGGCCCTGATCCGCGAGCAGGTGCTCAGAGGCGTGACCCTCAGGCAGACCATCGCCTCCCTCGCGGCGGAGACGGGCCAGTCTCCCGAGAAGCTCAGGCGGACCGCTCACAGATATCTCAGAGAGATCGCGGCGAAGCCCAGTCCAACGACCCTGAGGTTCTTCCGCTGGTTCCTGCGCCACTTCGTCTGGTTTCGCGTTTACGACGGGCTGGAGGTCGACCAGGCCTCCATGGACCGGCTGCGACAGGCCGCCGCCAAGGGGCCCATGCTCTTCCTCCCGACCCATCGCAGCCACGTGGACTACCTGCTTCTCTCCTGGATCGTGGCGGAGTACGACGTGGCACCCCCCTGCATCGCCGCAGGCGCCAATCTGTCTTTCTTCCCGATCGGAGGTTTCTTCCGCCGCTGCGGGGCGTTCTTCATCCGCAGAACGTTCTGGCATGATCGTCTCTACACTGCATGCCTGACCGAGTACCTTCGCAAGATCCTGACGGAGGGCTACAACCTGGAGTTCTTCATCGAAGGAACCCGAAGCCGCACGGGAAAGATGTACATGCCGCGCATCGGGCTCCTCAAGTGGATCGCCGAGGCTGCCGTGGCGAGGAGAGTGCGGAACGTCCAGGTCGTGCCCATGTCGGTGGGCTACGAGAAGGTCATCGAGGAGCGATCGATCTCCAGGGAGGCTGCGGGCGGGCCAAAGAAGAAGGAGGACCTGGGCGCGCTCCTCAGGGCCGGCCGGGTGCTCACCTCGCGCTTCGGCCGGCTGAACCTGCAGGTCGGAAAGCCCTACGACCTGAAGGAGGCCCTCGCGGAGGCCGGGGCCCTTCGTGGCGCCGACGACAAGACCATGGCCGAGGCTACGGTGAAGCTCGCCTATCGCATCACCGGCGAGATCGCCCGCCTCTCGGCGGTGACCCCAACCACCCTGGTCTCCACCGCCCTCTTGGTTACCGGCCTGCGCCGCCTGGACCGCCCCACCCTGGACGGCCTCTGCCGCTGGCTCACCGACCGCCTGCGCGCCAACGGCGCCATCCTGACGAGGGCCCTGGTCGCGCCGCCCCCCGGGGAGAGTGGCGCGCCCGCGCCCGAGGCGGATCTCCTGGAGATCCGGCCAGACGCCCTGGAGAAAGCCCTTCACGTGCTACACGAGGGAAAGACCCTGCAGATCGAGGGTCCGGTCTCGAGGCCAATCTATACCCTGCCGGACGAGCGACGCTTCACCGACGACCGCCGCTTCTCGCTCGGCTACTATCGGAACGGCCTGATCAACTACCTCGCGGCCGAGTCCGTGGTGGCGCGGGCCCTGCTGGTGGCCGCCGAGTCGAATCCAGAGGCGATCCCCCTCTCGGATGTCCGCCCGAGGGCCCTCTTTCTGAGCCGGCTCTTCAAGCAGGAGTTCGTCTTCGAGGTCGGCCGACCATTCGACGAGCTCCTGGACGACGCCCTCCTCCACCTGGAGGGCAAAGCCCTCGTCAGAGGCGGGGAGACCGTCTCCCTCATCGAACATGGTCGGAAGGACCTCGAGCTCCTCACCCTGCTCACCCAGGACTTCTACGAGGCCTACCGCATGGCATGTATCTCCCTGGTGGCGCTCCTCGAGGGGCCCATGGGCAGGCGGTCCCTGCTCCGCCGCATGCGGGACGACTCGGAGAAGGCCTTCTACCGCGGGGAGCTCACCAGGCGCGAGTCCTGCCACCGCATCACCTTCGACAACGCCATCACCTCTCTAATGGACCTGGGCGTGCTCGTGGAGGCTCCAGGCCGCAGCCGCCACGGGCCCCCGGTCATGCTCGGACCAGACCACTCGACGGGTTCGGGGATCACCGCCCTTCTGGACCAGGTGAACGAGCTCCAGTTCCAGAGCAGGCCCGGCGTCACCTTCGATCTTCGCGAGCTCCACTCCGAGGAGGCCGAGCCGGCCTGAGCGGGCGCTCAGCCCGGGTCCGTCACCTGGCCGCCAGCCTGTTCGCCAGCCCGATCTTTGGCATGACCAACCTAATCTGGGCTGGCCAGGCCGCTCGCCTCGGCAAATCCCATCTCCATGGCGGCCCAGTCCGCCACCGCTCCCAGGCGCGAGAGCACGGCGAAGAGCCCAAACCTGATCCTCAGGAGGAACATGAGGCGGCCTGGCAGCCGGAGCCGGGCCATGGCCATCTTGTCCCGCATGACCTGCCGGGTGTCGATGACCAGCTTCCCTTCGTTGGGCCGGGGCCCAGGGGTCAGCATGGGCCCGAAGAAGGATCGCAAGAGGCGGCGAAGGTGATCGTAGGCCGCGTCGTTGGAGGAGGGCTCGGCGCCGAGCCCTCGCAGCGCCTCGCACACCTGCTCACGATCATCCACCCTGACCGCGCCCGCCAAGGCCACGAAGGCCCGGGTCACCTCCTTGCCAAACTCCCTCACGCAGCCGTAGTCGAACACCACCACGCGACCGCCTGGCAGGAAGTGGTAGTTCCCTGGGTGGGGATCGGCGTGGAACAGGCCGTGCCTGTAGAGAGTACCGATGTAGAAGTCGAAGAGCGCCGCGCCAGCCCTGCTTCGCTCCTCCTGTCCAGCCCGGCACCTGAAGGCCTCGAAGTCCTCCCCCTGCTGCCACGATGTGGTGAGCACCCTGGGCCCGGACCAGTCGGGGTGCACCTTCGGCACCAGGATCACCGGGTGATTTCCAAAGAGCCCGGCAAAGAGCTCCTGGCGCCTGGCCTCCAGGCCATAGTCGCACTCCTCGAGGAGCCTGGCCTGGAGCTCGTCCATGAAGTCCCTCACGGTGGCCCCCATGCCCGGCACCAGGACCGCGGCAAAGGCAGACCCCATGCGGGCCGAGCGGAAGTCCGAGCGGATGGCCTCGTCGATTTCTGGGTGCCGGACCTTGACCGCGACCTCCTCACCTCCCGGAAGCCGGCCCCTGTGCACCTGGCCAATCGAAGCGACGGCCACGGGCGATGGTTCGAGGGCCGCCAGCAGCTCCCCGGCCTTGTCCCCGAGATCCTCCCTGAGGATCTCCTCCACGGAGGCGAAGGGCGTGGCCGGGGACTGGGTCTGGAGCAACGCGAGGATCCGCCGCGACTCCTCGGGCAGCTCGATCTCCAGGTAGCTCATGATCTGGCCGAGCTTCATGGGCAGCCCCTTGAGGGCGCCGAGGCGGGTCACCATGGCCTCGATCTTGCGGAGGTCCTTCTCACCCAGGGCCTCGTCGCCCCGCTTGGCGGAAGAGGCCACGTTTCTCGCCAGGCCTATCCCCCCGCGCATCAGACGGGCGAAGCGGCCGATACCTTTTCCGAGCGGCGCGTCCGACTCGGCCCGGAGCCGGGAGGCGATCTCCTCCAAGGGGTTGTCATCGGCTGACTTCACTTCCTGCCTCCTCGCAGCTGCTGATATCGAGCTCCTGCTTCCCAGCCGTCGGGCCAGCCCTACCACCGCGCCCGCTTTGAGCCGAGCCTACTCTCCGACGCCCGTGCCCTCGACGAGCGTGTGCCTGAGGTTCTGGGCGAGATCGTCGAAGTGCTCCCTACGGCCCGAGGGCCACCTCACGAGGACCTGGATGTGCTCGGCGTGAGAGCCAAAGCCAAAATGCACGATGCGGCTGCCCGCGTTGATGCGGCTGCCCGAGGCACCGCTCACCTCACGGTGCTGGACGAGGTCGCCTGTGGTGGCGGTCACCCTGGCGCCCAGGGCGTCCCGGTTCGAGGGGGGCATGCCCACCAGGCGGAGCTGGATCCAGCGCGTACCCGGAGAGAGCTGGCTCTCGTAGAGCAGCAGGCTCCCACGGGTCACGCTATAAGCTACGAGATCCAGGTCGCCGTCGCCGTCCAGATCGGCCCAGGCAGCCAGAATGCCATAGGGTATGTCGAGGCCCGCCTCGTAGGTGACGTCCGTGAAGGTCCCGTCTCCGCTATTGCGAAAGAGCTGGGAGGCCTGGGTGGGATAGCCCTGGCCGCTCACGATGAAGTCCAGGTGGCCGTCGTTGTCGAAGTCGCCCCAGGCAGGATCCACCATGCTCCTGGATTCGGGGAGGCCCGCCGCCGAGGTGACGTCTTCGTAGCCAAAGCCGAACTCCCCTTCTGGGCTCCACCTCAGCAACCGCGTCCGATCCTCTGCTGCCTCGTGAGGCATGGCGAATTCGCCCGACAGGATGTCCATGTGTCCGTCGTTGTCGTAGTCGCCACACTCCAGCATGAAGGTGTTGCCTCCCCTGGTCCCCACCTCGTCCTTGGCGATACCCGCCAGGGCGGCCACCTCTGTGAAGGTGCCGTCCTGGCGGTTCAGCCAGAGCCGGTTTGGCTCACCGTTATATTGGGCCACGAGGAGGTCTGGCCACCCGTCGTCGCTTACGTCGCAGAAAGTGACTCCAAAAGTGGGGCCTGGGCCCCTGCTCTGCAGGCCAGCCTGGACAGAGACCTCCTCGAAGGAGCCGTCGCCGCGGCCCCGAAAGAGGCTGTCAACTCCCGGGTCCTGGCTATCGTGGCGAAGGTTTCCCATGTAGAGGTCCAGGAGGCCGTCTCCGTCGAAGTCCACGAAGGCGCCGGCGGCGTTGTCCCCGCGGATCTCCAGCCCGGAGGCAAGGCGCGGAGCCAGGTTGCCCTGGCCGTCGTTCAGGAGCAGCAGGGGCCGACTGCCCTGATCGGGCTCCCCGGGCAGCTCTCCGACCCCAAGATACACGTCTTGGTCCCCGTCGTTGTCCACATCCGCCGCGAGCACCAGCCCGAACCATCCAGGAAGGAACAGCCGCCTGGGCGCCGCGAACCTCATGCCTCCGAGGTTCTTGTGCACCCAGACCGAGCCGTCCTCGAAGAAAATCGCCAGGATCTCCTCTAGCCCGTCGCCATCCAGATCCGCGAGCTGGAGGATATTGTAGTCGTTTCCCGCCAGGCCTGCCTCGCCGCGCCTGTCAGTGAACCATTTCCGAGTCACAAGGCACAGGAACGATCCCTCCGCGTGCACGGCCATCGCCATGCCATGGGGCCCACTTGCCCACTCCCCTGAAGGCATTGCCGCAGGGACCCTGAAGCGATCCCATCCGCCCTGAGCCGGGCCGAAGAGGCAGTCCCCCGGCGCACCAGAGAAGGTCACTCCCACCCAGAAGCGCTGCCCTGGCTCCACCACCACCGGCTCGAAGCCCTCCACCGAGACCCACCTGTCGCCAGACAGGAGGATCTCCCGTTCCGGCACCAGCACCACGTCGAGGTCGGGCTGCTCCCGCATGTAGTCTCCCCAGACCGTCACCTTCACGCTACCCTGGCCAGACAGACGGAGCCTCAGCCTCTCCAGACGAAATGGGTGGGGCGGAGCAAAACCCGCCGCTGCGATGTCATCTGCCATGAAGGGGTAGCCGCTCGGCGCGGTCACCTCGGAGACGCCCCGCGTGAGATAGCCAGGTCTTAGTGTGTCCTCGGGAGCCTCTGGATGGCAGAGCTCCAGGATTCGAGGCGTCCATGGGCTGGCGTCCGCGTAGGCGTCCTCCATGGGCCCAGAGTCCGCGCCAGGATCGGACCTCGACCCGCAGGATGCAGAAGCGAGCAAGCAGGCAAGAACCACTGCGAGCCCCTCGATACGAGGCGCCTTGGTTGCCTCCGGTCCGGTGCACCCTGTCTCGAAGAGCGTAAGAGAGCTCATTGCGTCCCTTGGCAGTCAAAATCCCACGCGCAGTCGGGATCATCGCAGTCCACTAGAGCGTCGCCGTCATCGCTCACGCCGTTGGAGCAGCTCTCCAGAGGCGTGAAGCCGCGGTAGGCATGCATCCACACCTCTCCGGCCCCGGGGATCCCTCCGAGGAGCACCATGGATCTCCACCGCGGGTTGAAGGCGCCCGCCGCGCACTCCCTGGGAGCGGGAGAGTCTGCCGTGCCAAGCTCGTGCCAGCCGAGCTCCCATGCCTCCCAGCGCAGCTCCCAGGTGTCTCCGAGCGGATTCTCCCCGGGGATGCCCATCCAATAGGAACCTCCAAAGAGGATCACCCTCCTCCGGAACTCGTCAAAGGCCAAGACCGCCTGAGCCCGGGCGGGCGGACGCCTCTCGGTGACGAGCTCCTCCCACTGGCCGCCCCGGTACAACCAGGTGTCGTTGAGCATCTCGCTCGGCAGGTTCCCTCCGAAGAGCACCGCCGCCGCCACCTCGCTATCCCAGACGAGTGTCGGCAGCTGGCGCGCCCCAGGAGCGGGCAACCCAGGGATCTCCTCCCAGGTGGCATTCGAAGGATCCAGCTCCCAGGTGTCGCCAAAGAAGTGGTTCGCGAGATCCGCGCCGCCGAAGAGGATGACCCGCTGGCGAAGAGGGTCGTAGGTCATCGCATGTCCCTGCCGCGCGGGCGGAGAGGTCGCCGTCTGGACCTCCCTCCACCCGGTGTGGTCGTGGATCCATGTGTCTCCGGCGACCCCGGAGGCCGTCCTTCCCCCGAAAAGGACCGTCTGGCCAGCCTCTTCGTCATAGACCATGGCAGCGTGATAGCGCGCAGGGGGCGAGGGGCTGGCCCCATCTCCAGGAGCCCTCGACCAGGTGTCCTCGTCCATCTGCCAGGTGTCGCCAAGGTAGCCCTCGGCTCCATACCCGCCAAAAAGCAGAATCTGTCCTGTCTCGCGGTTTGCCACGGCGCTCGCGTTTATCCGCTCGGGCGGTCCGAACACTGGCGAGAGCCTCAGCCATCCCGAGGCGTCGAGGGCCCAGAAGTCAGCGTAGCTGTAGGCCCCCTTGCCTCCGTGAAGGATCAACCTGCCCTCTGCCGAATGCCAGGCGGCGGCGTGCGCCGCCCTGGCCTGGGGACGGAACTCCTGCTGGAACATCGTCCAGCTTACGCCGTCCCACAGCCAGGTGTCCTCGAAGAGCGTGAGACCGGCATTGTAACCGGCGTGGAGCACGATCCGGCCCAGACCGCCGTGCCAGGTCAGGCTGTGGCCGTAGCGGGCCGCGGGGGCGGGATCCTGTGGCGAGGTCAGCTCGGTCCAGGTGTCACCGCAGAGCTCCCAGGTGTCTGAGAGCACCTGCGAGGTCTGCATCCGACCGCCAAAGAGCAGGAGACAGCCTCTGCTCGGGTCGTTCTCCAACCGGGCCAGGGCGCGGCCGACGGGCGATTCCGCGGTGGAGAGTAGGCTCCAGCCGGTAGCGTCCAGCGTCCAGGTGTCCTGCTGCACCACCATGCCCTGGTCGGTTACGCCGCCGAAGAGCACGAGCCTCCCCATTGCGGTGTCCCAGGCCAGCGCGGCGCCGGCCCTCTCGCTCGGACCGCCCACCTGCTCGAGCTCCGTCCAGTCGGTGCCGTCGTAAGCCCACAGATCACCAAACACCGTCTCTCCCTGGACTATGCCGCCGTAGAGCAGCATCCGCTGGGAAAGGGGGTCGTACACCATGGAGGCAATCCCCCTCGGAGCTGGAGCGTTGGCGGTCCTGATCCGGGTCCACCGCTCGCCGTCGTACTCCCATGTGTCATTCTGGGGCTTGTCACCTATGAAGCCGCCAAAGAGCACCAGGCGCCCGCGAGCCTCGTCGTAGGCCATGGCATGGAAGTCCCTCGCGGTCTCCAAGGGGCTCCTCCAGAGGGTCCAGGAGGGGAACTCCACCGTGCAATCGCTGGCGCAGCCGTCCCCGCTGAGCAGGTTGCCGTCGTCGCAGTGCTCGCCGTCGTCGAAGTCGATGATCCCGTTGCCGCAGACCTTCCACCTGCACGCCCGGGAGCAGTCCAGCAGATGGTCCGGGTGGCCATAGTCGCACTCCTCGCCGATGTCGCTCACCCCGTTGCCGCAGGTCTCGAGCTGGCAACTGCTGCTGCAGCCGTCCCCATCCTCCAGGTTGCCATCGTCGCACTGCTCACCCCCCCCCGAAGGGGTGATCTCCAGGCGGCCGTTGCCGCAGCTCGTGCAGTACACCCTGCACACCTGCTCGAGGCAGTACAGGTTGTCGCCCGCCTCGCACCCGAAGGCCGTGGCGTCGCCTCCGCCGAAGTCCAGCCCGTCGCACTGCTCCCCGGCCTCGAGCCCCTTCTCGCCACACACGGGCCCCCAGCTCGAGTAGCAGAAGTGATCCGGCCCGAGGGGCAGGCAGGCAAAGCCCTCCGGGCAGGTGGTGGGGTCCATGGGATCGCAGGCGTAACGGCCATTGTCGAGCTCGGGCGTACAGCCCAGAGGCAGGAGCCATGCGAGCATCGGAGCCAGGACCAACGTCAGAACCGAGGTCGAGATCTTCATCCTGCTCGCCTCATGCCTGGGAAAGAGAGAGACAGAGCCGCCCATTGTCGACGATGCCGCACCCGAACAAGACTTGACTCTGAAAAATGGCATGGCCGTCACCGCCAAGGGATTATGCCTACCGATCTCGCCGCCCTTCAAGGCCATTGATGCCCCCAGGGGACCTGGCTCAGCTCTGATTCATCCTATGGCCGCACGGGGGGAAAGGCCTTTGGGCGATCCTCGGGGGGCTCGAGCCTGAGGAGCCCGAGGATCCGCACGAGGTAGGGGTCCAGGGCCGCGAGGGGGACGATCCACTGGCCGTGGACCCGCGCGCCCTCCTGGTGCACCGAGAGGAGCTTGAAGAGGGGGGCCAGGACGAGCTGGCGCGCGAGGCGGGTCCGGGCGGCCCGGGCGACCAGCTTTTCGAGCCCCTCCACCACTGCCTGGGCGCTCCCCTTGTCCTGGCAGTCCACAAAGGCTCGCACCGTGACCCACTCGGCCGCGCTCAGGCGCAGACCGGCCCTTGTGGGGGACGAGCGCAGACCGAGCCGCGCTCCCAGACGGGCGCGCATGTCCTCGGGGAAGCGGCTGACGAGCGCCACCGCAGGAGCGCGGCCCTCGGCGAGCCCTGTCACCAGGCGCCAAAGAGCCATGAGCTCCCGGTCCTCCCGCACGCTCGCAAAGCCCGGCACCTCGCCCATGAGATCCAGCGCGTGCTTCACGAGGGGCATGGGCCCGGCCACAACGGTGCGCGGGGTGGGCAGGGCCGTGGCCTCCTGGCCAAAGGAGGCGAGCTCCACTCCCCGGTAGCGCTCCCACTCGATGGTTCGGCTTTTGCCTTGGCTCTCGCTCTGGCTCTGGCTTCGGCTCAGACTCACGAGCCGGGAACGAACCAGCGCGGCAAGTCCGCCGGGCTCCTTGACTGCTGAAGGATCTGTCCCGAGCGCGGCCCCTGGCGCGACCCCGGGCGCGGCCCCTGGCGCGGCCCCTGGCGCGGCCCCTGGCGCGGCCCCTGGCGCGGCCCCTGGCGCGGCCCCTGGCGCTCCGCTTGGCCTGGCCCCTGGCGACTCTCCAGGTGGATGGTCTGCCTTTCCTTCGGACCCGCCCCGCGCAAGGAGCAAGACTCGGCCCTTTCCCCCATCCTCCAGCCACAAGGCGATCACCAGCACCTCGGCCTTCGCAAGAAGATCCAGGCCCAGCAGGGGCTTAACCCTCGCCGCCAGGGGCACGCCCGCCTGGGCCATGTCCTTGGCCCATGGGCGCCCCTTCGAAAGGTCTCGCAGCTTGCCTAGATCCACCGTGGCCACGAGGTGCGCCCCGTCCGGCACCAGGGCAAGGAGATCCGCGTCCGGGGCCTGGCCGGCGGGCCGCGCCTGTCTGGGCAGGGTGCCCTCGTCCTCCCCGCCCTTGGTGGCGGGGCAGGCAGCGCCAAGGAGCAGCAAAGAGAAAGCGAGCAGGGCGAGGGTGAGCCTTGTCATGGGCCGGCCCATCTTGGCACGGGCCCATGGCAGGGAATAGGGAGAATTTGGGCAGCGAGATGGCCAAGAAAGCGCGACAGCCCTGTCAGGGATCGTCGCTCCCATCGCCCTCGGCAGCGCCCAATACCGGATAGCGCAGGCTCTTTTCAAGATGAGTTCCGAGGGCTATCCTGCCTGGTACGAGGATTGCTAACGACACGGTCCGACTAGGCTCGACTGGCGAGGCCCTGGCGGCCTTTCAATAGGAACGGCCCTGCCGCCGAAGCCGCCTGAGCCAGAAACGACCGAGCCAGAAACGACCGAGCCAAAACCGACCGAGGCAAAACCGACCGAGGCAAAACCGACCGAGGCAAAACCGACCGAGCCTTTTCTTCTGACGGAGGATGAAATGAAGATCATGAAGCGACTGCTCCTTGGAATGGTGACCGCGACGAGCGGGGTGCTCATCGCCTGCGCCTATGGAATGCTCTACGCCTGGAATGGCCGGGTGCTAGCCCAGGATTCCAAGCAGCCAATCCCTGGGATCCAGGTGACCTGCAAGGACAGCGGTGGCGGTACGCTCCACACCACAACCACCGACTCGAACGGCGAGTGGAGCATTGGCGACTACGCTTGCTCACAGCTCACCTTCACGGACGTGGACGGCGCGGCCAACGGCGCCTACGACGCCACCACCATGGATCAGCCGCCCCAAAACACCGACATCGTCATCGAGCTCGCCCCCACGGCGCTGCCCTAGCGCCAGGCGAAAGCAATCTGATGGCCAAGGGCTGAACCCATGAACCGGCCACTCGACCTCGGATCGCTCATTCGGAAGGCCAGGGGCTGACCTCATGAACCGGCCACGCGACAGAAAGGGGCCCGGAGCCCTGGCGAGCGCGGCCATCGACCAGGGCCTGCTCTCCCTCGGAAGGAACCTCGGAACGGGCGATCTCCGAGGCCGGGCCCGAGGGGCCCTGAAGCGAGGGCTCCACCCGTTGTACCGTCGCCTCGAGCGGGACGTGCACCCGCTCAGGTATCTCTTCCTGGAGATCACCAGGCGCTGCAACCTCGCCTGTCGCCACTGCGGCTCGGACTGCGATCGCGAGGCGAGGCCCGGCGAGCTCTCCACGGCCGAGTGGCTGTGGGTCATAGACCAGGTGGCCAGGGACTTCGACCGCTCGTCCCTGGCCGTGGTGCTGACTGGCGGCGAGCCCCTCTGCCACCCGGAGCTCGACGAGATCCTTCGCGCTCTCGCACGCAACGGCCTGGCCTGGGGTCTTGTCACCAACGGCTGGTGGCTGACGCCCAAGAACATCGGCCGCCTCCGAGCCGCGGGCATGGCCTCCATAACCGTGAGCCTGGACGGCCTCCAGGCGAGCCACGACTGGCTCCGGGGCCGCGCCGGATCCTTCGAACGGGCCCTGGAAGGGCTTCGCGGTCTCGCCGAGCAGGCGCCGCGCTTCTTCGACGTGGTGACCTGCGTCCACCCTGGAAACCTGGGAGAGCTCTCGGACGTGCAGGAGCTCCTCAGGCAGGTCGGTGTGCCCATCTGGCGCCTCTTCCCCATCTTCCCAAAGGGACGCGCCCTCGCCAGCCCGGAGCTGCTCCTCGGCCCTGGCGGGTTCGAAGGCCTGCTCCGCTTCATCGCCGAGGCGAGGCGTGCAGAGGCGGACAGGACGAGGAGGGGCGAGCCGGCCATGTCGGTGGAGCTGACCTGCGAGGGCTTCCTGCCCGAGGCCTGGGACCGGGCCGTGAGGAGCGAGCCCTACTTCTGCCGAGCCGGGATCTCGGTGGCCTCGGTGCTCCACGACGGCGCGGTGGGGGCATGCCCCAACATCAGCCGGCGCCTGGTGCAGGGCGATATTCGCAAGGACCCCCTCGCCTGGATCTGGGAGGAGCGCTTCGGGCCCTACAGGGACCGCTCGTGGCTCAAGGGCGGCCAGTGCGCCTCCTGCCAGGACTTCGACCGTTGCCAGGGCAACTCCCTCCACCTCTGGGACGAGGAGCGCCAAGGCTGCGGGCTCTGCACCCGCGAGCTCCTCGGGAGCCCCGCGCCCTAGGTTGGCCGAGCACCCTGCTCGCCGGGGGAACGAAGGGCGAGCCCGTCAACCGCCGCGGACACCTGGGCGATGGTGCTCACCGTCTGAAGGAGGCGGCGGAACTCGGAGGCGCGAGCCAGCCCCCTCGAGTACCAGATGAGGTGCTTGCGGATCTCCCGCGCCACCACTGGCTCTGGATCTTCCTTCAGGGCGAGCTCGAGGTGACGCCTCATGATAGCGATCCGCTCCTCGGGCGAGGGCGGCCTGGGCGCGGCCTCTCCCCGCTCCGCCGCCGCGAGCGCGGCGAACACCCAGGGGTTGCCGAGGGCTGCGCGGCCCACCATGACGCCGTGGCAGCCGGTCTCGGCCCGCATGCGCTGGTAGGAAGGTCCGTCCCTCACGTCGCCGTTGCCAAAGACCGGCACGAGGCGCCCCACCGCCTCCACGACTCTCCTGATGCCAGGGAGATCCACGCTTCCGGTGAAACCCTGGGCGCGAGTGCGGCCATGCACGGTCACGGCCACCGCGCCAGAGGCCACCAGCCTCGCAGCGAGCTCGGGGGCGTTCTGCGAGTCCTTGTCCCAGCCGAGCCGCATCTTCACGGTTATCCCGACCTGTCGTGAGGGCGCCCCCTGGGAGGAGGAAAGAGCGGCGCCCCGGGCGGCGCCCTCGCGGGCGGCCCGCACCAGCTCCTCGGCCAGGTCGGGCTGCCGCATGAGGGCCACGCCCCCGCCGGTCTTGGCAACCTTCTTCACCGGGCATCCCATGTTGAGATCAATGAGCTCCGCCCCGGCGGCGGCCACCATCGCGGCGGCAGTCTCCATCTCCTCTGGCCTCGAGCCCACGAGCTGCACCGCGAAGGGACGCCCGGGCTGGCTCGGGCGCACCAGGGCGGCGATCTTCGGGTGCCTTCGCACGAGCCCGGGCACGGACACCATCTCGGTCCAGGTGAGGCCACAGCCCTGGGCCTCGCAGAGCAGCCTGAAGGCGGGAGTGGTGATGGAGGCCAGGGGAGAGAGCTGGATGGGCAGCTCCAGGGTCACCTCCCCTATCCGCAGCCCGGTCACGGGCGCCATCGCGCGGGCAGGGGCTCGCCAAAGGCGCGGCGCGCGAGGATCGCGTCTAGCACGAGGGCGTCGCGGACGAGGACGGCCAGAGGCTCCTTGGAGGGCGCCCGAACCGGTCGGGCAGAGGGCTCGCTTCTCTCGGCCTGCCGCTCCTTGGCCTCGGGCAAAGCGCCCGAAAGAAGCCACCGGGAGAGCCGCTCGGCGCGAGCGGCGCCCCTTGCCCGGGCGAGGATGGCCGCGGCGAGGCGCAGGCGCTGATCCGGCTCGGCCGCCTCTACCCCCCCCGAGAGCTGCTCGCCGAGAGCCTCGGCCCGCTCCTGCTGCCATGAAGAGAGGGCTACCCCCTCCATCTGGGCGAGCCCCTGGCCTCCCAGGGACTCGAAGGGCTCCTCGGCGAGGACCTCGGCGAGACGCCAGGCCACCTGCTCGAAGGGCCCCAAGGGGGCGCCCATCAGCCCCTGCAGCCTGCTCGGCAGATAGAGCGCCTGGGGCCCTCCAGCGTGCAGCTCGCCCCACCGGGCCCCGATTCGCTCTGCGGCCTCGTCGAACCCCATGGCGCCGAGGGCGCCCCGAACGAAGACCATCCTCAAGTGCGGCGGCGGATGACGGAGGTAGAAAGCGCCGTCCCTCGAGGTGCGGATCTGCGCAACATGGTCCGGGGCGTCGGGCCGCGCCAGGACGGACAGAAGAGCCCAGCCGTAGGCCGGGCCGAGCAGCAGGGCTCCCACCAGATCCCCGAAGCAGACCTCCAGCCAGGCGCCCCAGGGCTGGTAGATCTCCTCGCTCCCATAGTAGCCCCTGAACATGAAGGGCACTGGGTAGCGATCCGGCAGGCCGAGCCGATTCCTTAGCTCCCAGCGGAACCCAGGGGCCCTGTGGAGGAGGTCCTGGCCGATCTCGTGGGCGATGAAGGCGAAGTGCAGCGGATCCGCCGGGAATGCCCTTGGGAGCGCCAGCGTGGCGAGAGAGCTGCGGCCGAGGAGCCCCCTCGGGAGCAGTGAGCCGTCGTCCCGGATGGCCAGGGGCTCGGGCATGAGGACCTCTGAACCCCCTTCCCCGAGGGTGGCGCTGGCGAGAGGTCCGTAGAGGGCCGCGGCCAGACGGTCGGCAGCCTCGAGGGAGCGATCCTGGTCCTGGCGGCGAACTGCCGCCATCCAGCCCATGACCTCCACGAGCCGCTCGAGCTGATCGAGCCGCTCCGCAGCCCGCTCCAGACCCACGGCGCCGGCTGCGCCGGGAGGCTGCTGCGAGATGAACTGGCCCGCTTCCTCCACCCAGCGCGCCACCTCGTTCCGGAGGGCACGCCCGATGAGCGCGCTATGTGGGAATGCCTGCAGCTCCCGCCCGAGGGACTCCACCCGCTCTCCGAGTCGAGACACCCCGATGCTCACCGCCTCCCGCTGGGCGCGGTAAGGGTCCGGGGCGGGGGCGGGGACGGGCGCCGCCCTGCCCGCGCCCGATCGCGCCTCGCGGCTCCATTCGACTTCCGCTCGCCGCCCCTGGATGAAAGACCGCAGCCTACGATAGGCCTTGGCGATCAGGCGCCCGATCCACACGAGCAGCGCAAAGAGGAGCTCTTCCACCTCCCCTACCTCCCCTCTCCAGGGGGTGCGCCCGGGCCCCCGCGATAGAGGGCCCGGAGGCGGCCTCGCGCGCCAATGGAGCCCAGCTCCAGGAAGGCGGGCCTCCGGCTCCTCGGCGTTCCCACCACCTGGGAGAGCACGAGCCTTCTCACCAAGGCGTCGTGGGAGCGGAGCCACCAGAGGAGATCCCGACTCCGGCCTCCTTGGGCCGGCCGCTCATCGAGCGAGGCGCTCCCCTCGGAGACGCTGCGTCCCTCCATTGCCGAACCGCCTCGCTCCAAGGGCTCGCTCACTTCCTAGTGATCCTTCTTGCCAGCGCCGGGCCTCGAGGACTCGGCGATGCCCGTGCGCATCTCGGTGTCCGCCACGACGTTCTTCAGGTTGTAGTAGTCCATGAAGCCGATCTTGCCCGTCCTGAGGGACTCGGCCAGGGCGAGGGGCACCTGGGCTTCGGCCTCCACGAGCCGGGCCCTCATCTCCTCCACCTTGGCCACGTTCTCCCGCTCGGCGGCCACTGCCATCGCGCGGCGGCTCTCGGCCCGGGCCTGGGCGATCTGCTTGTCGGCCTCGGCCTGCTCCGTCTGGAGCTTGGCGCCGATGTTCTGGCCCACGTCCACGTCCGCGATGTCGATGGACAGGATCCTGAAGGCCGTGCCCGAGTCGAGGCCCTTGTCGAGCACCGTGCGGGAGATCATGTCCGGGTTCTCGAGGACCGCCTTGTGATCCGTGGCAGAGCCGATGGTGGACACCACGCCCTCGCCAACGCGGGCGATGACTGTCTCCTCGCCGGCGCCGCCCACCAGCTTCTCGATGTTCGCCTTCACCGTGATGCGGCAGATGGCGGTGAGCTGGATGCCGTCCTTGGCCACCGCGGTGATCTTGGGGGTGTTGATCACCTTGGGGTTGACGCTCATCTGCACCGCCTCCAAGACGTTGCGGCCCGCGAGGTCGATGGCCGCGGCGCGGTCGAAAGACAGCGGGATGCCGGCGCTCTTTGCGCTGATGAGGGAGTTCACCACCAGATTCACGTTCCCGCCCGCAAGGTAGTGGGCCTCCATGCGCTCCACGCTGAAGCCCTCTTGGTGGAGCCCGGCCTTCACCGCGGAGATCCATGGGTTCACGATGGCGTCGGGGGGCACGCGCCTTAGCCGCATGGCGATCATCGTGAAGAGGGTGACCCCGGCCTTGGCGAAGCGCGCCGCGAGCCAGAGCCTGATGGGGATCATGCTAAAGACCAGGATGAGCCCGAGGAGGACCACCACCCCGATGCCGATAACCATGGGGTCGAGGTACTTGCTGTAATCGGTGTCCATGAAAACGAACCGCATCGTCCTTGCTCCTGCTCCTAAAAGGGTTCTCTGCCTGTTTGCCGGGCGCGGCCCCGAGGGCCTACCTCTCCCCCGTGGGCTGCTCGTGGCCTGCCTCGTCCGGAGCTGCCTCAACCACCACGCGCCCGAGCTTCACCGCAACCACGCGCACCCGCGCGCCCTTTGGTATGTACTCCCCGTTGGTCTCCACCTCCACCCGCGCCTCGCCGAACTCCGCGCTGCCCGAGGGCCTCAGCATTGTAACAGCCATCCCGACCGCTCCGAGGAGGCGCTCACCCTCCTCGGCGGAGACCGCCACGGCGCCCTCGAGGGAGCCCTCGAGCACCAGCCGCTTTCCCACCCTGCTCTTCATCAGGACAACCACCGCCACGAGGGTGAGCAGCAGGCTGAGGCCGAGCAGCACGAGGCCCCACATGCTCCCGTACTTGACCCAGGCGAGGGCCACCCCTGCGACGAGGCTTGCGATGCCCAGGATCCCCGAGATCCCGAAGCCCGGGATCACGAAGAGCTCCGCCCCCAGGAAGGCGAAGCCGAGGACCATGAGCCCGATCAAGAGCGCCAAAGTGGAGCCCGATCCCAGGGCGGGAAGGGGCAGGTGCCCGCCGAAATCCGCCAGGGCGCCGCTCATGCCCGAACCTCCATCGGCCCGTCCGGGCCATCCTCGCGCGCAAATAGGCCAGCCAAGCCCCGCTCGCTTACCTCTTGGCCATCAAGACTCGGTACGCGCACTCCACGCTCGTCCACCACCAGGCAGCCCACACTCGTCTCGCTCACGCCTTGTCCTCCTTGAGCTGCTTCACCACTACCCGGCGGCCCTCCACCTCCACCACCTCCACCGGCGCCCCCTTCTCGATGAAGGCGCCCCTGCTCTCCACCTCGATCCGACTGTTCCCGAGGCGCGCCCGACCGGTGGGCCGAAGCGCCGTCTCGGTGACGCCCCTCCGCCCCACCAGGGCCTCCACGCTCCGGGCGCCCTCGGGCAGCTCGTGGGCCCCCTCGGAGGCGTCACCCGTGAGCTCGGCGCTCAGCACCAGGCGTCTGAAGGGCCCGCTCCCCCTCGGGATGAAGCGCAGGGCCGCCACGAGGAGCACCGCCACCAGGATCACCGCCACGAACACCCGCACCAGGGCAGCGGTCAGGTACCCAGCCTCCCAGGAGACGCGCACAGGGATGCCCCCTGGGCCAGCCAGGGTCCACACCAGCGCCCCCACCACCGAGAGCACGCCCAAGGACCCGAGCAGGCCAAAGCCCGGCGTGAGGAACACCTCCACGAAGAGGAGGGCCGTGCCCACAAAAAAGAGCAGCATCGGCTCCCAGCCGGCAAGCCCGGCGATCTTGTGCCCGAAGAAGAAGAGCAGGAGACAGCAGACGCCGATGATACCCGAGACCCCGAAGCCCGGGGTATAGAGCTCCAGGAGCAGCCCGAGGATGCCGATGGTCATCAGGAGCCCGCTCACCACCGGGCCCGTGAGGAAGCGGGAGACCTCCTC
>JAVEWA010000247.1:0-9324 GCA_034004785.1 Polyangia bacterium | reverse complement strand
GTCCCCGCTCTGGCCCGGGGTCCCGCTCTTTACTGTCTCATCCGATGTCCAGCCCACGGCCGATGTCCAGCCCACGACCGAGCCCCCGCCAGCGACCGGGGCCCCGCCTGCGACCGGGGCCCCGCAAGCGATCGGGGCCCCGCAAGCGACTGAGGAAACCTTTGCCGCGGGCGATCTGCCCAAGAACAAGACCCTGCCCAAGACAGCGGACCTCGTCCTTCGCCTTCAGAGGATCCTCAGGGGCGACGAGGGAGATCTGACGGCGAGGGTTCGCTCGCGCCACCTGAACGCCCTCGGCATGGAGCTCCTCCGGCTGCGGCGCGATCCCAGGGTCCTCGGGGAGGCCGAGGGCCTCTTCGCCCTGGCCGCGAAGGCCTGGCCGCCCTCGGTGGCCGCTCGGGTGAACCGCGCCGTGGTGATGGCCCGCCGCGCCGACCTCGCCCTCGGGGCCGGCCGGACAAAGGAGGGCATGGCCCTCCTCAGGCGGGCCTCCGTGCTGACCGAGGCGGCGCTCGGGGAGGAGCCGAACCGCTACAGCGCCCTCATGAACGCGGGCCGCTTCCGGCTCCGGCTGGCCGAGCTCTCGACCCCGCAAGACGGCCCCTCGGCCCGGCGCGAGGAGGCCCGGGCCCGGGTCCACCTGAGTCGCGCCGCCCGGCTCCACCCGGAGCGGGCCGGGCCCCGCTTCCAGCTCGGCGTGCTCGCCGCCAGGCAGGAGCGCTACGCCGAGGCCCGCCGTCACTTCCAGGCAGCCTTGGAACTGGCCCCCTCCAGCCAGTCGGCCAAGCGGTATCTCGAGCGGGTCGAGCGCCTCATCGAGGAGCGAAGGCCAAGGTAACTGGATATGATGTAACAATTAATGTGACGCCCGTCAGAGGATGGGGCTGGGAGGACTGCCTGGACAAGGATATCATCCGTGATACAGTAAGGACGTGAGCAAGGTTACCAGCAAGCTACAGGTCACCATCCCGAAGGTCCTCGCCGAAGCCTATGGCATCGCACCAGGAGCGGAGGTTCACTTCGAGCCAGCCGGAGAAGCAATCCGGGTTCGCAAGGGAGGGAAGGGCGAAGGGGGTGTTTTGCCCGAGGTCGCGGTCCGTCTCAGGCTCTTCGAAGAGGCCATGGCGCGAGTGCAGGCGAGGGCCGAGAGAGAGGGCCTCTCAGCGCAGGCGGCGCAATCCCAGACCGAGCGGAGCTGGAGCCGAGAGGAGCTCTACCAAGATCGTGGCCTTCCTCGTTGACACGAATGTTCTGTTGTTTGCTTTCGACCATCGCTCGCCAGCCAAGAGGGCGGTGGCCGAGGCCTTGCTGTCCGAGGGCATCTCCAGCAACGAGGCCCGAGTCGCCCACCAGGCAGTTTGCGAGTTCGTGGCGGCTGCGACGAGGCGGGGCCGGTCGGGAGAGGCGGCGCTGCTCACCCCCCATGAGGCGCGTATCGAGGCTGAGCTGCTGCTCAGTCAGTTCGTCGTGCTCTATCCCGACGAGCATATCCTCCGGCTCGCCTTGCGAGGTTGGGCCACTTATGGTTTCGGCTGGTGGGACGCGCACATGTGGGCCCACGCAGAGGGCAACTCCCTGGGCCTAATCTACTCGGAGGATTTTCAGCACGACCGTCTCTATGGCAAGGTGCGGGTCGTCAATCCCTTCATCTAGGCGGGGCAGGGCCAAGGGGTGTCTGGCAAACCAGCCGAGGCCGCGCTCCAGCACGCGCGAGCCGCAGGGATACCCGCTCCACCAGGGCGTCGTGTATCGCGCCTAGCCAGGATGCCGGCAGGCCGAGCCCCTCGAGCCAGGCCGCGTCCAGGGCGCGCCGGTCTGCCATGGTCACCTCCTCGGGAGCGGGCAGGACGTTCCGCCCGGCCAGGGCGCCGAAGGCCTCAAGCACCGCTCGGCGCGCACCGGGATCGAGCCGCCTCGGGTCGGGCGCGATGAGCGAGCGGCTCACCCGCCCAACCGGCAGGTCCAGGGCCCCCTCTCCCAGGCTGGTGGAGCCCACCACCTCGGCAGAGAGGGCGGCCAGGCTGGAGTTGAGGGCCGCGGCCAGGAGCTCGTCGGGCACGCCCGGCTCAGTGCATCTCGGTCCCCCGCGGGTCGGCTCTCCGCGTGACTGAGCAATCCGGGTCGGCTCGCCGCGGGTTGGCTCGCCGCGTGACTGAGCAATCCGGGTCGGCTCGCCGCGGGTCGGCTCTCCGCGTGACTGAGCAATCCCGGTCGGCTCGCCGCGGGTCGGCTCGCCGCCCGTAGGCTTCCTGCAAGTCACGCCGTAGAGCCGCTGGTCGAGAGCCACGGGGGCATCCAGGAGCGGGTGCCTGTGGGTGTCGTGCAGGGCCTTGGTGAAGACCACCCTGTAGCGGGCAGGGCGAAGGGCGTACCAGGGCCGGTTCGGAAGGGCCTCTTGAAGGGGCAGGCCCCGCCCGGTCTTCAGCTCGCGCCCCCGGGCGATCCACCCGAGGGCGCCCAGGTGGCCCAGGCTGCGAAGCTCCTCCTCGGAGCGCCCGCAGCAGAACAGGCGGGAGGGCAGGGCGGCGGTCTCCACGAGGATCCCGCGTCCTCCCTGGCGGGGAGATCGAAAGACCGGCAGGAGGTACTCGGGCTCCATGGCCTCTGCCTGCTCGCCCTCAGGGTAGAAGAAGGGGTTGCAGTTGGTGGTGACACCCCGCCTGACCTCGACCCAGTCGCCGAGGGGCGGGAGCCCGGGCGCCCCTGTCATCGCCTCGTAGATGGGCGCCGCCCTCAGGTAGGTTGCCCATCCCTTGGGCGCGTCTGCCCTCTCGCTCGACCTCGAGCTCTTGCTCTGCTTCGCATTTTCGCTAGCGTTGGTCAGCGCGCTCGCCTCTGCGTTCGTCTTTGCGCTTGTTTCTGCGCTCGCCTCAGGGCTCGCCTCTGCCCGATCCCCCTTCTTTGCACCCTTGGAGCCGAGATCGAAGCCCTGGACGAGGGCCTCCTGCCGCACCGAGGCGCGCTGCAAACCCTCCCCTCGGCCTGGATCGAGGATGTCCATGGCGAAACCCTCCCCTCGCCTTGGATCGAGGATGGCCATGGCGAGGGCTCGCGGGTCGGCGAGCTCGCCACCTCCATCCTCGCCACCGGCCCTTGCCTCGAGCAGGGGCCTCTTGAGGCCCACGAACTGGCAACTGCTCTCGTTCGAGGACGAGCGGCCCTCCCCCCGCTCCTTCCCCCGCTCCTCCCCCCGCTCCCCCCCCCGCTCTCCGTCGCCTACTGGCTGATCCCGTCTCTCGGCGGTCAGGATCACCGTGTTCACCGCCGCCTCTGCGAACCAGCGCTCGCAGAGGCTCTCCACGATCGCATCCATCCGGAAGTGCCGCGCGAGCAGGAGCCTCACGGCCTCCCCATACCTGTCCTCCAGCCAGGCGCTCGAGGTGAGCAGGCTGAACCTGGTCCCCTCGGGCATCACCTCCGCCAGGTGGAAGAGGAGGATGGCGTAGAGGTCTCCGTGCCCGCCAAGGCGGAGCCTCGGCTTTTTTCCGGCCGCCCCTGTGACGAGGTCTGGATCCCTCTCCCCCCATCGCCGCCCGAGCTCCTCCATGACGCGGGCCGTGGACTCGGGCTCCAGGTGGTGGAGCCGCACATAGGGCAGATTCCCCACAACGGCGTCCGGAGCTAGGAGGAGCGGCGGCGCGCCAGGAGCTATGGTGAGCGCGTCCTGCCTGACTATCAGCGCCGGCGATCCCGGGAACCGCGCCAGGTTCAGCCTCGCGAGCTGCACCGCCAGGGGATCCAGGTCGCAGCCGTAGAGCCTCAGCCCGGGCGCGAGGCCTGGCCAGGCCGCGGCCCGGAGGAGGAAGGTGCCAGTGCCGCAGGTCGGATCGAGCAGGGAGCGCGGCCCGGGGGCGCTGGCCTGCATGCCCGACGGAATGCCCGCATCGGAGAGGCCGGGCAAGACGAGCTGACGGGGAAGCTCTAGACCATCGCTCGGCTCGTCTCGCACAGGTTGCCTCGCGTCGCTCGTCAGCTCCGCCAGCCCCTGCGTCTTGGCCGCCCCTGGCATCCCCGCCAGCCCGAGCACCAGATCCGCCACCGGGCCGGGCGTCAGGTGCTGCCCCTGCCGCTTCTGCTCCGCCCCGCTCCGCACCGCCTCGAACCAGGGGGCGAGGGGATCCGAGCCCAGGTCCGTATCCAGGCTCTCCTCGACCTCCTGCTGCACGAAGAGCAGCCCGCGTAGCAGCTCTCGCAGGTCCCCTGAGCTGGCGAGGGGCACGTCCTCATCCGCGCCCGCTGGGAAGAGGGGCTCCGCCGGGATCCCCAATGCCTCGAGCCCGGCCCTACCGGCCTTCAGCTCTGCCAGCCAGGCCTCTCGGAGCGCTGCCTGCAGGTTCGCCTCTGCCACGGGCGATGCAGCGCCCCTGCCCTCACCGGGCTCCTTCTGAAGGGCCTCTGCGAGGGGCCTTGACCCGCGCTCTCCCGAGTCGGTTCGCTCTCGCTCTCCTCGAGCTCCTCGAGCGCCTCGAGCGCCTCGAGCTCCTCGAGCACCTCGAGCTCCTTGCTCTCCACCGCCTCCGAGGCCGGCCATGGTGCGCCGGATCACGGCGCAGGCCGCGGCCCTGAGCGCGAGCCATGGGAAGCTCGAGTCTTGCGCGGCCTTCCGGGATCCAGGCTGTGCCTTGGTCCTTCTCACGGGCCCATCTTACTGCGCCTCAGCGGGGCCGGGCGCAACCCGGGACCGCTCCTGCCGCTGGTTGCCCAGGCTCACTGCCAGGCCTCTGCCTCCTGCTGCTGGTTGCCCAGGCTCAAGGCTCGGCCTCCACTGACGGCGCTGTCCCTGGTCCTGCCCATGTCCCTGTACCCGTCGCCGCTCCTGTCGCCGCTCCTGTCGCCGCTCCTGTCGCCGCTCCTGTCGCCGCTCCTGTCGTTGTCTCTGACGCTGCCTTCGTCGCTGTCGGCGTTCCCGTCGAAGTCGAGGCTCACATCGCCCTCCCCATCGACCTCCTCATCCAGGTCCAGGCCAGCGGGGCTTGCAGTGAACCTCCCCGCCGCGGAGCCGCCGTACAATCCTCGTGCTCCCTGCGCGCCCATTGCCCCGTGGGAACCCATGGCCCCGTGCGCGCCCATTGCCCCCTGCGCGCCCATGGCTCCCTGCGCGCCCTGCCGTCCGCCGCCGAGGAACAGCACCTGTCTGGCCACGATGTCGTAGGCAGTGCGGTCCTGCCCTTGCTTGTCCACCCACTTGTGGCTCTCGATGCGTCCCTCCACGTAAACCTGTCTCCCCTTGTGCAGAAACCGCCCCACGCTCTCGGCCATGCGGCCCCACACCTTCACCCTGTGCCACTCGGTGGACTCCTTGGGCTGCCCCTGGGAGTCGCTCCACTTTCGGATGGTGGCCATTCTGAACTCGGCCACCTGCTTTCCCGCTGGCGTGGTCTTCAGCTCCGGGTCGGCGCCCAGGTGGCCGACCAGGATCACGTGATTCACTCCGCTGGACATGGGATCCTCTCCTTTCCGCTCTTTCAGTTAGATCTTCGCTCCGGTCGCCATGGGCGCTGCGCCAAGATCTAGTCCCTGGCGACTCGTCTCCTGCTTTGCTCTCCGCTTTACTCCCTTGCTGTCACGCCCGCGCCTCGCGAGCGGGTGAATGCACAGAGCAAGGTCCGTGCCTGGCTCGCCTGGCTCGCCTCGCCGCGCCAAGCCCGCGGTATTGCATGAGGGAGGTTGAACGAGCTCTCGCAAGCGCTCAAACCGCGGCTCGCAAGCGTCCGGATCCCGGCCCGCCGCCGGCCGGAATCCGGCCGGCCTGGCCCGGATGAGCGCATGGTGCTCGCTGGATGGCGTACAAAGGATGGGGCGTAGGAGATTTGCGCTCGACTTCGGTTGATTAGTGAAGCTAGTATCGATTGAACGTCATTGCTGGCAGATAAGGTGACTGAAACAGAGACCGAGGAAGCTCGCGTCTCGTAGAGGCGCTTGGGAGGAGGTTGAGCTCGATGCGAGGAATGGAATCCAGGCTTGGCCGAGGTTTCCCGCGGCCGGGTTGGCAAGGAATCGCCGCGCTGTCTATCGCTGCGCTCGGCTGGCTCATGATTGGCGGCCAGGGGAGGGCGCAGCCAGCCGAGGGAGACTCGGGAGCGTCCACAGGAGAGGCGGCGCCACCCACCGCGCCGCCCTCATCTGGTTCTGCGCCTCGAGCCTCCGACGAGACGCCGAAGCCATGGGCGGTGGGCGTATCCGAGGAAAACCGGCGCAAGGCCCTAACGATCTACAAGACGGGGAATGGTCACTTCGAGGAGTCCCGCTACTCCCAGGCCCTAGCGGAATATCTGAAGGCGATCCCGTACTGGGACCACCCCGCCATCCGCTACAACATGGCAGTTTGCTACATCAACCTCGACCGCACCATGGAGGCGTTCGAGAGTCTGAAGAAGGCCTTGAGCTTCGGAGCAGAGCCCCTTGGGCAGCACCACTCCCAGGCCTTGACCTACATGAAGCTAGTTCGTGGCCGGCTCGCGGAGATTACGGTTCGCTGTGAGCAGGATGGAGTTAAGGTGACCCTGGACGGCCATCCCCTGCTAACCGGACCAGGCAAGGCCTCGAGCACCGTGCTGGCCGGCAAGCACATGATCGTCTCCTCCTTGGAAGGTTTCGTGACAGACACGAAGGAGCTAGTGCTCGGTTCCGGCGAGAAGCAGGAGCTGTCCATCACGCTTGTGCCGCTCTCCAAGGCGGTGAAGATGAAGCAGCGTTTCAAGACCTGGATACCTTGGACCGTGATGAGCGCCGGCATCGTGGTGGCCGCGATCGGTGTTCCGCTCTTGTTGAAGGCCTACGACACCTTCAAGCTGTACAACGATGGCTTCTCAGAGGAGTGCCCCCGGGGCTGCTTCCCCGAGGAGCGCTCCTCGGCCCTTATCAGCCTGCACGACCAGGGCTCTGCCTACAGGGCGTCCGCCTACGCAGTCTTCGGGATAGGCGGCGCCGTAACAGCCGCGGGCGTTGCGCTGGTCATCCTGAACATCCCCCGCGCAGTCCGCGCCGAGCGGAGTGAGCCAGCTCCCGGAACCGAGCCGGTCCCAGGTCCCGGCCCTGGTCGCGGCCCTGGACCCGGTCCCAGCCCGTTGAGCAGCGTCCCAGAGCCTTCCCGGTTCCAGATCCTCCCTTCCATCGGCCCTGGTTTCTACGGCGCTCAAGCGGAGATCAGGTTCTAGTCCCTCATTTCGACAATCGGTCTTGGGGTGCAAATCCTGGGCGAACGTGTCCTGGGAGACTACAGCGCGCAGTCGTTGGCCCACCCCGGGGTGCCGTAGTCTCCAGAGGGGAGCTGGTTTTCTGCGGTGCACCAGTTGGTGAGGGTGTCGTTCGCGAGGTCGTCGATGTGGTTGCGGCTCAGCTCCTTGGACTTTCCAGCGACGTCGAAGGTCCCCGGGAATACCACGCGGTCCACCTCCTGGCCGCCGGCGAGGAGCACCACCTCGTCGCCATCACTGTTGGCAAGGTTGAAGCTCGAGTACTGGTAGTCGATCGACACTCCGCCGTTCGACGAGTAGTCGGAGTTCAATCCTAGCACCGCGTATCCAAGGGATGGAACGATGACGTCGTCACTTATGGTGTGCGAGTCCGCGCCGTCGTCCTTGAGCACCCAGCCTCTCAGGTTGATGTCGTAGCCCGTGGTGTTGAAGATCTCCAGCCACTCCCCAAGCGAGTCCGCGACCGCCTCGGGATTGATCTGAAGCTCGGTGATCACGATGATCCCGGGCTCGATGCAGGAGCCGCCAAAGCAGCTCACCCCGACCGGGCAGGAGCGGCCGCACTGGCCGCAGTTCGACTCGTCGCTGCCTGTCGGGACCCCAGCGCAGCAGATCTGGCCGGGCCCTACCACCACGCCGCAGGCGCCGCAGTTCAGGGGGTCGTTCAGGAGGTCGTACCCCTCGTCGATGAGGCCGTCGCAGTCGTCGTCCAGCTCGTTGCAGACCTCGGAGATTGTCGGCCACACGGGACATGCGTACTCGCAGCCAGGGATCTCGGGGTCCAGGTCGCTGTAACCCGAGTAGCAGACAAACATGATACAGACCGAGTTGACGCAGTCCACCTGGGAGTTAGGGTGAATGTCGCTGCACCTCTGATTACATCCTCCACAGTGACTCGGGTCGCGTATGAAGTCGAATCGCTCGTCCACCAGCCCGTCGCAGTCGTCATCCAGCCCGTTGCAGGTCTCGATCGCGGTGGGCCACACCGGGCAGGAATACTCACAGCCGTCCGATGGATCTCCATTGGCGTTGGCCCAGCCCTCCGTTGGAGAGGATTCGCAGGCAGTCAGGACGCATATGGAGTTCTGACAATGGCTCGAGGCGTTAGGGAGCGAACAGGCGTGCCCGCAGTATCCGCAGTTCTGAGAGTCGGTGCTCTTGTCGAAGTCCTCGTCCACCTCGCCGTCGCAGTCGTCATCCAGGTGATTGCACTGCTCGGCGACAGGGGGCCAGACCGGACATACGTACTCGCAGCCGTCCAAGGGGTCGTCGTTCAGATCCAGCTTGCCCGGAGGGCAGCCGACCACCAGTCCATCGAAGGGGATCTCGTGCTGGGTTTCCGAGGCGTCATTGGTCACGATGATCAACGCCTCCGCCGGAAGAGGGCCATCAGTTCGGCCCAGCGCAGTGACGTGGACGAGGAGCACGTCAGGCCGAGCAGTCGCGCCATCTTTGTAGAGGACCAGAGGAGCACTCTCGAAGTCGGGCGGAGGATATTCGGAGTACCCCTCTGTGGGCTCGGTGAGCCAACGGAACAGACTGAGATCAATCGAGTAGTGATCTCCCAACCCAGTGCGCTGGGAGACGAAGACGTTGCTCACAATGAGCGGGATGGTGGCGCTCTTGTTGAAGAGGCTCACCTCCCTGGTGGCAGCGGATTCGAATGCGATGCTCCCAAAGGAGAGGATCTCCGGATCGGTGAAGCAGGGTGAGAACCAGTCCGAGGATACCATTGCACAGGTGCCAAGGGATCCATCGCGCTCATATCTGAGGCAGCCAGAGGTGTCGAAGCGGCAGTTGGGCGAGCAGGCGAGCTGACCGGCATAGTAGCCTAGATCGGAGCAGGTAATCTCGGCCATATCTTCGCCATCGCAATCCTCCCAGTAGTTTCTAGCTCCGTCCCCGCAGCCATCGATCCGGCAGTCCGCCGAGCAACCGTCTCCGGGGACCTGGTTTCCGTCATCACATTCCTCTGTCCAGTCGATAACTCGATCGCCACAGCCAGGCAGTTGGCAGCTTCGGCGGCAGGCGTCGGGATCAGTGTCGCGGTTGGTTCCCGTGCAGCCTTCGGGGAGATTCTGCGGATCGACGCCGCAGTCGCATACCTCTCCTTCGTTCAAGACTCCGG
>JAVEWA010000246.1:0-9344 GCA_034004785.1 Polyangia bacterium | reverse complement strand
CTACACCCTGCGTGTTTGGGGCGTAAAACTCGTGGTTATCTCTCCACGGTCTCCTAGGCAGAGCAGAACGGTGTCACTGAGCGATGGGTGCTGTCCGTCCGCCGCGAGATCCTCGACCACGTCGTGGTGATCAACGCGGATCATCATCATCTGCTGCTGCTGCTGCTGCTGCGCGAGTACGTCGCCTACCATCACGAGGACCGCTGTCACCTGTCGCTCGGGAAGGACACGCCCTTTGGGCGCGCTGTGACGCCACGGCCGGCGGCCATCGTCAGCGGCGAAGGTCGTCGCCTTGCCGCGTTTCCGGGGGTATCCACCATCGGTACGAGTGGCGCGAAGAACGCGCGGCAGCCTGAGGCCAGGCTAGACCATAATCGTAGAGCGCCGGGGCCTACCCGACACCAAGCGGACAGCGGACTGGTGCATTCAATCGCCTCGGTTCCTACTGTGGCCACATTAGAATAGGAGCCGCGGTTCGAAGGACTAGGATCCACTCAGCCTGAGGCGGAGGAGACCGCCCAGAGACATGATGCGGTGGCCCGGGGGAGGCGGCATCCTGCGGGCGGCAAAGGCCGAGGCGTGCTGCATCCCCAGCCGTCCCGAAGGGAATTCGATGCCGGCCGCCACCCAGGGAGGATCCCACCCGGGCGGGAGGATCCAGGAGACCAGGGTGGGGCTCCGGGCCTCGATGGGCGCCATTTCGCGCCGAGCCCTGTGTGGTTCTCGAGCGGTCAGGGGCAAGACCAGGTGGACCAGGGACTCGGGGATGTCCTGGGGGCTCCAAAGGGTCAGAGCCACCCGCAGGGCCCCCGAGTCCTCCTCCACCCTGAGGTCCAGCTCGACCTGGGCGCTCGGCTTGGGGCAGGGGGGCGCCGGCCCGTCGAAGTCGTAGGGGAAGCCCGCGCCCGCCAGGAGGGTCGTGAGGCCGGGAATGTCCCCATGGCCTCGGCAGATCCATCCATCCAGAAAGTCCACGAGATCCACGCCCACGACGCCCCGGTCGAGGAGACCCTCCGACGGGAGATACCCGGTCAGCACGTCGAAGAGGTCACAAGGGGGAGCCGACATGGGATCTTCCGGCCCGGGCGCTGGATCAGTCCCGGACGCAGGATCGGTCATGTCCCAGAGGAGCTGGAGCACGAGGTTCTCGGAAAGCGGCTGTCCGAGGCCGCCCAGGGGATCGGCCATTGCGCCCAGCTCCTCGGGGTCCTTGACCAGGGCGCCCGTGGCCATGGTGTCCACGTAGAGCTCCTGGCCGAGCAGCCCGAGACCCACCCAGGTGGCGGCGCCCTCCGACCAGGCCAGCCTCGGGTCCGTGGGGGAGCCGTCGTGAGGGCCTCCTGGGGAGTCGTCCCGGCTCGCTACCCAGAGCAGGTAGTGGCCGAACTCGTGGCCCAGCACCGAGGAGTCGAACTCATCGGGGTCGGCAGGGGCACCGGAGACGAGGATGGTCGGCGGGTAGCGGGAGAAGGAGGTCCCGCTCGCTGGCAGGACCCCAGGCTCCCAGATCGCCCGGACCGGAGGGAGGGCGAAGGCCAGGTACTTCTCCGCTTCGCCCTGGAGACCTCTCAGCGCCTCGTAGATGTGAAAGGCGCCAGAGGCGTCGCTCTCGGCCACGTGGATGTGGGGCGGGTCCGTCCCGGCGGGGAAGGGAGCGGATTCGAATGCGTAGGCGGCGTCGGCGGCGTCGGTCACCCACAGGCGGTGGCGCTCGTCCGCGCAGAGAGTGATGACCCTCAGGACTAGCTCCGCGGCCAGGGGGCCTGGATCGTAGGTCAGCGTGAAGCGGCCCTCGGCGTCGGTTGTGGCAAGGGCGAGGGGCCTTTGGTCCTCGGCCGCGAGCAGCGTCACGGTGACGCCCTCTGCCGGGGCGCTGACGAGGGGGCCGAGCCCCTCTGGGCCTGCCTCCCGGTGGTCTCGAGTCACGAGCCCGGTGACGGACAGGTCGCCGCCCTCACGGGGCGCGCAGCCCGGGCTCGATCCGTCACTGGAGCAGCGCCCGCCGAGGGCGTCGCAGGGGATGTGCCTCAGCCAGCCGCCGTGACAGAGGTAGAGGCGGTCGCCAGCGCAGAGGGAGCCTGTCTGGAGCTCCGAGCAGGTTGCGGGCAAGGGCCCGCAGCGAGGGGGCGCGCCGTCTCCCGACAGGCAGGCGGCGCCTTCTGCGGAGCAGTCGCGCAGGCTCGGGCCGAGCAGCGGGTCGCAGCCGAGGAGCTCGTTGCCCTGGCAGCGCCCCCCTGTGGGCAGCCCCTCGCAGAGACCTCCATCCGGGCTTGGGAGGGCGTCGAGCCGGGCGTCGGGCCGGGCGTCGGGCCGGGCGTCGGGCGAGGCGGCTCCATCCCTCTTCTCCAGATCCGCTGGGGGAGGCAGGCACGACATGGTCAAAAAGGAGAGGATCCCCAGGTATGCGTGGGGGCTCGAGAGCATGGCTCGATGGTAGCGCTTCAAAAGGGGAGAGGCCAGGCCTCATGGGAATGCCTCGTGGGAATCCTCATGGGAATGCCGCGCTCCGGATTCGGGTTGCACAATCATCGAATCCGAGGACACTCGAGGGCCTGATGAAGACCCAGGACGACAGCGGCCCCCTGGGCGATCCTCCAAGGGATCCCACAGAGTCCTTCGAGAGGCGCCCTCCTCGCCGTGGGCTTAGGCTGCGAAGGGGTTTTGGCGGCGTGGACGAAAAGGGCCGGGCCACGTCCCCAGTTGTCCATTCGTCCGAGGACATGCCCGCTGACACCATCCGCGAGAGGCCGGCGCTCCTAACGACCGACCTTCAGCAGAGCGGCACGGAGTATGGCAAGCGGCCGAGCGTGGATCCGTTCGGTGAGCCGGGTCCCAAGTGGTGGGTGGCTGGGCTTCTGGCTTTGCTCTCTTCGGGGCTAGGGCAGCTCTACAATGGGCGCTGGTTCAAAGGGGTCGCCTCCACGCTCCTACCCACGGCCCTGCTATTCGCCGCCGTGGTCATGGGCTCTCCGATCTTCTACCTCGTCGCCTTCTGGGCGGGCGCCTTCGTGGCGCCAACCGCGCTCGTCCTGCTCGGCGCCCTCGTGGGTTGGGTGCCGATCGATCACCCCGCCATCTGGATGGGAGTCCCGATGAAGGCCGTCCTGGTGCTGGAGGCGGTGGTGGACGCCCGGCGCATCTGCAGGCTTCGCAAGTGGCCCATTACCAGTCGCTGGAGCAGGTTCTTATATGGCGGGAGCCTCGTCCTGCTGCTCGTCTTGTGGATCTTCTCGACTGGCCTCGCCAAGGTGGAGCGGTCCGACATGAACCCGGTGCTGGAGCCGGGGGACCAGGTGGTGATAGACCGGCTGGCCTTTGGCCTGCAGCTTCCGCTCATAGGGGTGCGGCTCGGCGGCGCGCCGCCCGAGCGTGGGGATCGTGTGGCCCTCATGGACCCGGAGGGGTCCGGACGGGTCCTTGTGAGACGGGTCTTCGCGATGGGAGGAGACAGGGTGTCCTTTGGCCCGCCCGCGGGCCGGGCTCGGATCCGCCTGCCGCTGCTTGGCCGGGCGGGAGCGGCCCCGAGCCCGGTGCCCTGGATGCACTGGCCAGGGCCATGCGTCTTCGCCCTGGAGGTGGAGCGGCGCCGTCCACGATCCAGCTACGAGCGCTGCCAGGCCTTCGTGGAGTGGGCTGGGCGTAGGAGCTACCGGGTCTCCTACCCCCTGACCCCCAGGGACGAGGCCGCGAGGCCGCCCTGGGAGGGGATCGTCCCCCGCGGTCGGTTCTTCGTCCTGGCGGACAACAGGGGCGGCCGAGACAGCAGGGATTTCGGCCCGGTAAATGGGCGCCTGCTCCGCGGGAGACCCCACGTGGTGCTCTGGTCCCATGACCCCCTGGAGGGGATCCGCTGGCACCGCATGGGGCTGAAGGTGTCCGACCAGCCCTGATTGCCAAGCGCGGTGCCCTCGGTCAGGAAGGGATGGACCAGACCAGCCCATAGCCGTAAACTGGAGCCTTCGGGTTTGTCTTGCGGAGCGGCGAGGAGATCGCTGCGCCCGGCGAGGAGCGGACCATGGCCACCTGGGACGAGATCCGCGGCTACATGCGCTCGAGGTACCGGCTGCTCGAAGATGACGAGCAACACGTGGCCCTCCTTTTCGGTTTCGACGACAACCGGCGGCATTCGATCACGATCACGCGGTTCGAGGCGATGGATCGCGACTGGGTCCAGTTCGAGGCGCGGGTGTGCCGCAAGGAGCTGATGGAGCCCGAGCGGGCCCTGAAGATGAACGGAAAGTCCGTGGTCGGGTTCCTCGCCCTGGACCGGGACAGCTTCTACGTGATGCGGCACACGGCCCTTCTAAGCACTCTGGATCCGGACGAGCTCGTGGTGCCCATGCATGTGCTTGTCAAAGTTGCCGACAAGCTGGAAGAAGAGCTGACGGGAGCGGACATCTGGTGAGCACCGTGGACTCCAGCGGAGGCCGCTTCGGGAGCCAAGGGGTGGACATGGATCTCTCGCTCCTCATGGCCATCACCAAGGAGATCGTGGGCACCCATCAGCTCCAGGATCTGCCCTGGAAGGTGGTGGAGGAGGTCGGCCTCAGGCTCGGCATCCCCTATACCGGATTCGCCCTGGCTACCCGCAAGGGTGAGCTCGTCTTCAGCGCCGCCCACGGAGGTCGGGCCGACCATCGCGCGCTCCTGTCCGATGGCTCCAGGACCGCCCTGCTCCCTGCAGGGCAGGGAATCGCGGGCCGAGCCCTGCGGGAGCGCCACACCCAGATCGTGCGAGATGTGTCGGCGGACAGGGACTACTTCGCCGTTCCTTGGCTTGCCGACACGCGGGTCGAGGTGTGTATTCCCGTGCTGCGTGCCGGCGAGGTGCTGGGGATCCTGGATCTCCAGTCGCCCGACCCGGACGCCTTTCCTCAGGACCTCGTCTCCAAGGTGGAGTCCATCGCGCCCCTGATCGGCGTGGCAATCGAGACGGCGGGCGCCATTAGCGCGCTGGAGGACAGCAACCGGCAGCTCCAGCTCTCCGAGGCGGTGAGCCGCATCGTGGTGGGCGCCGCGAACGTCTCGGATCTCGCGAGCCGCGTGGCCATCAAGATCCGTGAGGAGTTCGGTGTGGAGTGCGTGGCGGTCTTTCGAGCTCAGGCGCGAGAAGGGGCGCTCGACCTCGCGGGCTGCGCCTCCGAGCCCGGTTTTGGCGGACCCCTGTCCACGCAGGCGCGGCACGGGCAGGGCCTCGTCGGCAGGGTCGCCCAGAGCGCCTGCGCCCTCGTGTTTGACTCTGTCGTCGAACCGACGCGGGAGGACGCGCTCTGCTCCGAGAGCCAGAGCGAGCTCTGCGTACCGCTCGCCAGCACGGGCCGCGTGGCCGGTGTGCTGCACCTGGCGAGCGTCGTGCCCAGGCGCTTTGGGCCCAGGGACGCGCAGCTCCTCGAGGCCGCAGCCGTGCCAATCGCCCACGCCATGGCGAGCGCTGTGGCGATGGATCGCCTCGAGCAGCTCCGCAACGAGCTGTCGAGCATGATCGTACACGACCTGCGCAACCCCCTCATGGTGGTGCTGACTGCCCTCAGGGTGCTGGAGAGGGTCTCGGCTGTCCAGGAGGACCCTCGCTGCCAGCGCTACCTGCGAAACGCGAGCGTGGCCGGAGACGAGCTCCTCCGGATGATCGGGAGCCTGCTCGACCTTCAGAAGCTGGAGTCCGGCGAGATCAATCTACAGCGCACGGTTTTCTCCCTTGGGGACGTCGTGCAGCGGGTCGTGGCGGGCAGCCAGATCCTCGCCGAGGTGGAGGAGGTTGACCTCGACGCCGAGATCGCCTCTGACCTCCCTCCGATCAAGGCGGACCTCGACCTCGTCCTGCGTACGGTGGAGAACCTCGTGGGCAACGCCGTCAAGTTCACTCCTTCCGGCGGGCGTGTCCGGGCGCGGGTGCGCAGGGCCTCGCGCGAGGAGCTGGCCTCCAGGAGCATGACCGCAGGCGGCGGGCTGCTCGTGGATGTGGTGGACTCTGGAGAGGGGATCCCCGAGGAAGATCAGGAGCGCATCTTCGAGAAGTTCGGAGTGGTGGAGTCCCGCAGGCGGCGCGTCAAGGTCTCGACGGGGCTCGGGCTCGCCATGTGCAAGCTCGTGATCTCGGCTCACAAGGGGAGCATCTGGGTGGAGAGCCGGCCAGGCGCCGGGGCGCGCTTCGTCTTCATCCTGCCCCTCGAGTGAGAGGGGGCCCTGGAGGCCTCGGGAGCGAACCGCGAGCTTCCCTGGCGGCGTCAGTCTCCGGCCCAGCGGAAGGACTCCATCGTCTGCACCTCGTCGAAGGTGGGGGCAAAGCCTGTGGCCTCACGGAATGGCTCCGCCGAGACGACGATTGGGTACTTCACGTGGCTGACCGCCCCTGGCGGCATGCGGGGCAGGCCCAGGGGGCCCAGCAGGTGCGGAAACAGCAGATCTGGCAGGGGCACCGCCTTGCGGCCAGTCACCCTGCACAGAAGCGACAGGGGCACCGGCCCCGGGCCCGCCACGTTGAACACCCCCCTCAGGCGGGCCTCCAGCGCGAGGGCGATGGCTCGGGCTGCGTCCTCTTCGTGCATGAACTGGAACAGCGGATCGAAGCCCAGCACCATCGCCACCTTCGGGCCCTTCAGGAAGCGCATGAGGGTGCCCGACCGGGAGGGTCCCAGGGTATAGACTATGCGGAGCACGGCGGTGGTGACCTCTGGGAAGCGCCACAGGGCCGAGCCCGCGTAGAGATCAGCAGCCACGAGATCCGCCAGATCCGGGAAGGTGGAGACCGCCATGGGCGGGTCCTCCTCGGTGCGGTAAAGGGGCGTGTCCGGCGCGGCGCCGTACACGGTGTGCCGACCCACGAAGATGGCCTGGCGGACGCCGTAGCTGTGGCAGTGATCGAAGACGGCGCGAGTCCCTCCCAGGTTGATCCGGTAGCGCTCCTCCCGGCTGGCGCCCCAGTGGGTCACCGTGGCCATGTGGATCACGGCCTCGGGCCGGTGCTGGCGGAAGACGTCCTCGGCGGGCCGCTTCCGCGTGTCGGCGTGGAACACTCGTATGGCCCTCGGCGCGTCGGGCCAAGGGCGTCGATCGAGCCCCACGATCTCGTGCCCACGCTCCACCAGCAGGCGGGCGACGCTGCGGCCCATGACGCCGGATATGCCAGTTATGAGCACCTTCATGGCGCCGCTCCCTCGCCAGGCACGTCATCCTCGGACATGGCGCCAAGGGGCGCCAGGCGACCGAGGCGTCTTCGCCTCGCCTTCCTGCCCAGGTCTATCAACCGGACGATCTCGTCCTTCACCGCCTGCACGTACTCCTCTATCACCGCGTCAGCCTCCTGCCCGTCTCCTTCGAAGCGCATGGGCGCTCCGAAGGTGATCGAGCAGGCCACGGGCAGCGGGATGGGGAGGCCATAGCTGGTCACGGGGATGTAGGGCGCTCCCACCAGGCGGGCGAGGCCGTCGAGGTGCAGCTTCACCGGGATGGCCTCTTCGCCTCCCACGAAGGCGAGGGGGATGATTGGGGTCTGCGTCTGAAGGGCCATCCGCATGAAGCCAGTGCCGAAGTCCACCAGCTCATAGCGTTGATCGTAGAGCTTGCCGGTGCCCCGCGCGCCTTCGGGGAAGACCATCAGCACCCGGTCCGCCCGAAGCAGCGCCGTGGCGTGCTCTGGCAGGCCCGTGAACTGCCCCACTCGGCTGAACCAGGTGGAAAGGAAGGGCCAGCGGTTCGCGAACTTCTCGACCATTCCATGGGCGAGAAGGGGTGGCTCGTGATCCAGAAGGAGCGCGGTGAGCAGCATGCCCCCGTCCACTGGCAGGCCCCCGGAGTGGTTGCCGACCAGCATCGCCCTGCCAGAGGAGGGCACCTCTCCCATGCCCTGGACGGTCACTCGAAAGTAGTGTCGGTAGAACCACTTGAGCATGCTGAAGAAGTGGACCAGGTGCTCCTTGGAGACCCCGAATTGGTCGATGCCGTAGCTGTTGAATCCCAGTTCGAGCCGTTCCACCCGCTCCAGGACTTCTTGATCTTTCAGGAGTTCCATCTCGGCTTCCGGCTTCCTTTCCTCACGCTCCCAAGTAGCAGAATGGAGCATACCAGAGCCTCGCGTTCAGCCGCAACCCAGGGCGTGTTTTGGGTCCTTTGGGAGGTGCGGGTGGGGGGGCTCGGCTGCCTGATCTCGGAAAAAATGAGGGGTCCATTTACTTTATGCTTGACCTGCCGGATCGAAAACCTTAAAGGGAATTGGCTAAGGAGGAGCGTCGAAAGCGCATCCGAGGTCATGGAAGAAAGCCTGGCTGCCGCCTCCCGCGTGAGGGAGGCGGCGGCAAGAAGCGGACGTTGGTTCCGGGCCCTTGGAGGAAAGGAGAGTAGCGACTCCGAACCTCCTGGTGGCGATGGGCATTCCCTCCCGAAAGCGAAACCCCCTCTAAAACAGAAAAACCCGAGGGATTCAGGATGGTTGAGCGTTGTGCTCTGCTAACCTGATGAAAAAAAAGGAGCTTTGAAGATGGAAACACAAGGTCAGGCGCGAACTCCCATTCAGGTGGAGTTCAGGGAGCTGGAAGAGGAGCCTCCTGGTTGTACCGCATCCGAAGCTGATGTAGCTCTCTCCCTTCCGGAGCCGGCTCTCGCGCCTCCTGGGCTGCTGGATCTTTCTGGACGGGCGCGCCGTACGCCGCGCAACCCAAGGACCCGCGCCTTCAGGCGCCGGTTCTACCCCACGGTCAGCGATCACGACTGGAACGACTGGCACTGGCAGCTCAGAAACAGGGTGACTCAGCTTGCCGAGCTGGAGCGCTTCCTGCAGCTCAGCCCCGACGAGATCGCCGCCCTGGCGGGAAAGGCGGGCTCGTTGCCAGCCTCCATCACGCCCTACTACCTGAGCCTGCTCGATCCAGCCGATTCGTCGCAGCCCCTCAGGCGGACGGCCATCCCTTCCCTCGCCGAGTGCGCGCGCAGCCCTGGCGAGGCGGACGACCCCCTCGGTGAAGAGGGGCACAGCGTGGTGCCGGGGCTCGTGCACAGGTACCCTGACCGCGTGCTCCTCCTCGTGCATGATCGCTGCGCCATGTACTGCCGCTACTGCACCCGGTCTCGCATGGTGGGGCACGGAGAGCTGCGGCCGGACATGGATCGGCTCGCGCAGGCAGTGGAGTACATCCGGCAGACCCCAGCGGTGAGGGACGTGCTCCTCTCCGGGGGCGATCCCCTGCTCCTGCCCGACGAGGCCCTCGCCTGGATCCTCGGCCAGCTCCGCAGCATCCCTCACGTCGAGGTGGTGCGAATCGGCACGAAAGTGCCGGCGGTGCTGCCCCAGCGGATTACGCAGCCCCTGGTCAGAATTTTGCGTCGGTATCACCCCCTCTGGATGAGCCTCC
>JAVEWA010000245.1:0-9360 GCA_034004785.1 Polyangia bacterium | reverse complement strand
TCGGTGTTCCTGGTTTCGTGCTCGGACTCTGGCTGCTGGTGCGCGCCATGCGCCGCCGCCCGGACGAGGCCTCGCCGAGGGGGCCGCCCCTCGGTAGCCTCGTGGCAATCCTGGCGGTGGGTCTGTCGTCCTCCCCCTGCTTCTTCGCCCCCACCCTGGCCCTTGGGGCGGTGTGTCTCGGGGTTCGCCTCGGCCCCCCGCCTCACTCGGCCACGCAGCTTGGCAAGCTGCTGCCTCCGATCGCCTTGGCCCTGGCTCTCCTCCCCCTCACCCAGCGGCTGCGCTCCGAGCTGGACCGCTCGGAGGCTACCAAGTTGCGCCTTGCAAACAGGCCCGAGGCAGCTCTCGCCCGCGCACGTGAGGCCACGAGGATCGACAACCGAAACCCGCGCGCCTGGATCGAGGCTGCCCTCGCCCTGGAGGCGCGTGGAAAGCTCGAGCTGGCCCTCGAAGCCTGGAGCCGAGCCCTGGTGGATCTCCCCACGGACGCCGTGCGCCAGCGCCACCACGCCCTGGCTCCAAAGGGCGCGGCCCCGAGGTCCGACCCTTCAGATGATGGCCGCCCCCGCCCGACGCGGGTGTCCCCTCCTCCCTGATCTCCTCCCTGATCTCCTTCCTCGAGGCCATGCGCTGGACCGGGTCCCGGCCCCGTGATATCTGATGGACGAAAAGAGAAGATGCGAATGAGCGAGGAGACCCGCCTGAGAGAGCGTCCCCTGGGCCCAATCACGGCGCGGCTCGTCGTGCGTCTGTCTGGAAAACGCGACGAAGACCTGGACGAGGCGGACCGACGGGTAGCCTACGGCTTGGTGGAGGGTTATATCAGCGTCGCGGTCAACACCCTCCTCTTCGCCATCAAGCTGGCCCTCGGCCTCCTAGCGGGCTCCATCGCCCTGGTGGCGGACTCGGTGCACACGGCCTCCGACAGCCTCACCTCGCTCGTGGTCGTCGCGGCTGCCTATCTGGCCCGCAAGCCCCCCGACCGGGAGCACCCCTTCGGCCACGGCCGGAGCGAGGCCATCGGCGCCGTGGTCATCGCGGTGCTCCTCGCCGTGGTGGGCGTGGAGCTCGGCAAGGAGTCGGTGCTCCGCATCGCCAACCCCCAGGAGGTCACCGCGCCGGCGTGGATCATCATCGCCGTCCTCTTCACGGCCGCCATCAAGGAGTGGCTCTCCCGCTACGCCCTCTTCCTGGGACGGCGCAGCGGCAACAGCGCCGTCACAGCCGACGCCTGGCACCACCGGAGCGACGTCTTCGCCACGGTGCTGGTCGCCGTTGGAATGGTTGGCGCACGGCTCGGCGCCCCATGGCTGGACGGGGCCGCAGGAGCCCTGGTGTGCATGCTCCTGCTCTGGGTGGCCTACACCGTCGCCCGAGAATCCATTGACACCCTGATCGGCGCCGCGCCGGATCGGGCCGAGATCGAGAGGGTCAAGCGACTTGCGGCAGAGGTGGACGGAGTGGCTGGCGTACACGACGTAGTCCTGCACCGCTACGGCGCGAGGGTCTTCCTGTCCCTGCACGTGGAGACCTCACACCTGCTGGACGCCGAGACGCTCCACAGGATCGCCAACGCGGTCGAGCAGAAGGTCCAGGTCTCGGAGCACGGCTCGGTGTGCGTCCACGTGGATCCGGTGAACGTCGCTCATCCGCGCTATGACGAGGTCTCCACCTCCCTCGACCTCCTCGTGAAGAACGACCCCGATACCGCGAGCTTCCACGACCTTCGCCTGGTGGGAGACCCTCGCTCCTTCTCCATCGTGTTCGACCTGCAGCTCGCCGAGGGTGTCCGAAACCGAGAGGGCGTGAGGTCCAGGCTCCACGCCGAGCTGACGGAGCGCTTTCCAGAGGCGCATGTCGTCATCGAGGTGGACCCGGAGTTCTCCTACTGAGTCCGCGAAGACATTTGCTCTTGTGACGAGGGAACAGTGTGGCGCGGCTTGTGCCCTGAGTAGAGCCGTGATCGGAGGCGCAGGCTCACTCCGGGCGCCCGAAGTCGAATCGCTCGAAAGACGGCCTCTCGGACGGTGAGCCGGGCGGCTCTCCGAGCGTGCGGCCGAGAGTATCGAGCCGCCCTTCCAGCCCGGCGCGAAGCCTGTCAAACCAGGCGTTCAGCAGGAAGTTGGATGGCGCCATCGCACGGGCCACAAGGACCGTGCGGCGGGTCTCGGCCCGGGTGAGCTTCACTGGCTCGGGCCCGAAGATCTCCTGGTTCCCCACGACGCGCGTCAGGGTCCCAAGCGCCATCGCGTAAGGGATCGCGCAGAAGACCCGCATGGGGCGGCTCCTCGCCGGAAGGGCCTGGATGTAGGCCGATGCCAGGCGGACGGCGGGCAAGAGCCACCTGGCCACTCTGACCCCTGCCCGCAGCACCTCGGGCCGCAGCTCCGGGCCGAGGAGGGCCGGGGCGTCGAACCTGTCGAAGAAGCTCCGCGGGTAGAAGATGTGACCGTGCTCGTGGTCGTCCCTCAGGTCCCTGAGGATGTTAGTGACCTGCAGCACGAGCGCCAGGGCCCTCCTCGCGCCAAGGAGCTGGGCCCGGCGCCGCTCGTCGAGCCATGGGATCTGGGCGAGGAAGCGATCCGTGAGAAAGTCCCCCACCGTCCCAGCCACGTAGTAGCAGTACTCCTCGAGCGCCCTCGGGTCGGGCAAGATCACGAAGCCCCCCTCCCGGTGGACCCGCTGCATCCGCGCCATGCCCCCGAACATGCTGGCCGCCTCGCCGAGGAGGGCGCCGCGGGCCTCCTTTGCCAGCCCCCCAAAGGCCTCGATGATGCCGTCGGTGTGGGCGAAGAGCTCGCGCTCGCCGTCTGTCAGGTCTCTGAAGGAGCCGGCCTCCCTCCGCTCGAGCGCCTCCCTGTAGGGCCGGCCCTCCCTGAAGGCCTCGAGGAGGCCCTGGAGGAGCTCGTGCTTCTCCTCGGCTCCGAGCGAGGAGGTGTCCTCGATGTTGTCCCCCAGCCTGAAGAGCAAGTAGGCGATCCTCACCTCTTGGCGAAGGGGCTCATGGAGCTGGTCGATGACCATTCCGAAGGAGCGCGATACCTTGTTGACCTGCTCAGCGATCATGTGAAAACCGAAGGGCGTGCATTATGATTACGGAAAATAGAACGCCATTCTACGCTGTCAAGGGCAAGCGATGGTAAGTAAGTAAATACAATTCGTTATGAGAGCAGGAGAGCGCCGATCCAGGGAGGGCCGAGAGGATTCCCCGCGGGATGGCCAGCTCAGACCCCAGCGTCGATGCCTTGGCGGCGATACACTTCGTGAAGGAGGTGGCGCACTCTCCAGTGCAGGTAGGCGGCAAACTCGTAGGGAGTGTACTCCCAGTAGCCCTTGCCGGCCCAGGTCGAGGCGAAGGGCATGTAGGTCGAGTCGGCAATGGTGATGATGGAGGGCACCCGGCCCGCTTCTCTGAGCTGGATGAGCAGCCTCTTGAAGGACTTCATCCGCTTGTCGAGGAGCCTCACTCCCTTTACCAGCCTGCGCTCATATTCGTCCACAGCGAGCTGCCGCTTGCGAGCGCCGCCCCGCCCCTTGTCCTCCGGGTTCCTGTGAAAGCCCGAGGCCGAGTCGATGGACATGAAGTAGTCGAGGTCGATATCCAGCACGAAGCGGCCCCTCGGGACGGCCTCGAGGAGCGCCTTCCAGCGCTGGCCCTCGTCGGCGAGCTCGTTGCCAGGATAGGTCTTGATGAAGCTCATTCGAAACGAGCGCCTGTGGCTCATGCTCTTGAGCTTCGAGGCCTCCACCGAGCTGACCTCCAGCCAGGGCATGGTGCTGTAGGTCGGCAGAAGGCGATCCGAGTCCTCCGCCTTGTCGTGAAGGAGGCGGAAGGTGCCGTAGGAGCAGCGACTGTCGGGCACGTTGGCGTAGAACATGGGCCGGCGGCCGAACTCGGCGGCATAGGCCCAGTAAGGGAAGCACCACACCACGTCCTTGAAGTCTATGCCGAGCACTCCGCCCGAAACCGGGGTCGCGTGATCGTGGATCCTCGACATGAGATCCCGCAGCGCGTCGGCGCGCCGCCTTCCGCCTTCGCGGACATGAGCGACCGACTGAAGGATCTTGGCCGGCTCATTGAGCCCCCTCATGTCGTCGTGCGTGTCGAAGTGCACGAGCGGCCCGAGCTCGCGGCGCCGGGACTCGTCGATCCACACCCGGGCCGCGTACTGATGGGCGTTGTAGGCATACACCGGGAGGCGGGATTCTGCGGAGCGGTCGTTCCGATATAGGTGAAGCCTGGAGGTCAGCTCGTAGAAGAGCCGCCAGGCCTCGGCGATGGTGCGGCTGTAGGTGTAGGTCCCGAGCTCCTCGTTGAGCTTGAGGAACCGGCGCTTGAGATCAGGAGCGAGGGTCTTGTCGAAGGCCGGAACAGCCACCAGAGAGCTGGTCAGGCATTCCAGCACCTGAAACTGGGTGCGGAGTCCGGCTCCCCAGAGCGGATCCGTCTCCTTCAAACCCTCGCACTTGGCCTTCAGCTCTTGGGCGCGAAGCCCCGGCCCCGATGGGCAGGTTGGACAACAGCCAGCGATGCCCGCCTGGGTCGCGACCGCGCCGGTCACGGTGAGAAACTCTCGTCTGGAAAGCATGTATCTAGTCAGGCGCCTCCGAGGGGCAAGATTAGCGGGTTCGAAAGTCCAGGCAAGAGGTATTGCCAGCAGGGGCCAGCTCCACGGTCCCTGCTCGCCCATGGCCCTGCAAACCCCGCCGAAGCCGGCTACATCCGCTGCTCCGCCCGTCTGAGGGCCCAGACGCAAAGGAGCCCGAGCAGGGCCGTGGCGGCCCCGAGACCCGCCAGGGTGAGCCACATGGAGGAGAACGAGCCCTGCGAATAGAGCGCCTGCCGCAGCCCGTGGGCGAGGTGGAAGCTGGGCGTCATCCTGGAGAGAGCTCCCACCACCCCGGACAGATCCGCGAAGAAGGCGCCCCAGAGCAGCGGAACGTAGAGCCCCGTGGCTATCCCGGAGGCGGCCTGGGGGCTCTCTACCAGGAGGCCCACCAACAACCCGAGCAGGGTGGCGAGCGCAGCGCCCAGGCACAGCAACACGATCACCAGGGCGATGTTGCCCACCCGCGCGAGGTTGACTCCCAGCACCGCGATGCCGCCCACCAGCCCCACCAGCACTCCGTACAGGGCCTTGCCCGTCACGAACTCGCCAAGACCGATGGGGGTCACCAGCACGGCCTGCAGGGTCTTGGTCTGCCTCTCGCTGGCGAGGCTCGTTGGCATCAAGGTCAAGGTGGCGAGCAAGACCATGACGACCCAGGCGGGGAGCATGGCCTGCCATGGCGAGATGCCCCTGATTCCCTTCACCTCGAGCCGCGCCGGCTCCTGCTGCCTGGCCTGCATCCTCAAGAGCTCACGAATCACCGGATGCAGGGAGAAGGCCGACGTGCCCCCCGCCTCGTCGAAGTACAGCCTCGCCAGTGGGCGCCGCCCGGCGGCCAGCTCACTGTCGAAGTCAGGGCCGAGGACCAGCAACCCCTGGATCTTGCCCTTGGCGAGGAGCGCTCTGCCCTGGGCCTCGTCCCGGACGGGGGCGAGGCGCACCGGCGCCTTGGGTCCCCGCCCCAGCTCGGTCACGACCCGCTCGAGGGCCGGCTCCGCCTGCCCGGTGATGGCGAGCTTTGGGGGCTTGGTGCCGCCCCCGCTCAGCACGACCCGCATGACCAGGGAGACGACGATCGGCAGCCCCACGAGCAGGTAGAGGCTCGCCGAGCGCAGCCCCACGTTTACCTCCTTGCCGAGCAGTACCGCCAGACCGCCTGGTCTCCGCTCAGTGGAGCTCTTCATCTGAGCGCGCTCCCGGTCAGGCTGAGGAAGACCTCCTCCAGGGTGGGCTCCTCCGTGGCGATGGTCTGTACGCCTCCTCTCTCCAGCAGCGCCGCCACCCTCGATGGGGTCTCGGCGCCTCCGAGCGGCAAGCGCGCCACCTCCCCGCCCTCGAAGCGCACGACCAGCTCGGGTGCTCCATGAGCCATCTTGAGGGCCCGGGGCGAGCCCAGGGCCTTCACACTGCCTGAGTAGAGGATTGCCATGCGGTCACAGACCTGATCCGCCAACTCCATGAGGTGCGTGGTCAAGAACACGGTGATCCCGCGGTCCGCCACCTCCCTGATGAGGGCTCGAACGTCGTGCGCCGAGGCCGGATCCAGCCCGGAGGTGGGCTCGTCCAGGAAGAGCACCTGGGGCTCCACGAGCAGCGCCCGCGCAAGACCGAGCCGCTGCTTCATGCCCTTTGAGTAGCCCTTGAAGGGGCGGTCCGCGGCCTCGGTGAGCCTCACCCGCTCCAGGAGAGCGGCGATCCTCCCTAGTGGCGCCCCGTAGAGATCCGCAAAGAAGACCAGGTTCTGCCTCCCGGTCAAGGCATCGTAGAGGTTGGGGGTGTCGAAGACCACCCCAATCCTGCGGTGAAGCTCCCGCCGATCGCGCACGACATCGCAGCCCGCCACCATGGCCTCTCCGGCCGTAGGGGCGAGCTGCGCGGTGAGGATGCGGATGGTAGTCGTCTTTCCGGCGCCGTTCGGGCCGAGGAGCCCGAAGATCTCTCCCTTTCTCACAGAAAGATCCACTCCATGGAGGGCATCCACAGCCTTGGCCGCCCGGCCATAGCGGTGCACGAGACCCCGGGCCCGAAGGATGAGCCCCTCGGAGCTCTCCGAGCCTTCGCACCTGTCATGGGCCTCACTCGGCTGCGTCATGGCCGGGGATAATAGTCGATCCAGCGCCAAAATCACCCGGTGCCAGGAGCCGGGACCAGACGGGCCCGAGGAGACTCGCACAAGACCCGGCCCGTGAAACTCCAGGAATCGTCAAGAGGATCTGGCCGCTGGCCCTGCTTCTGATAAACTCTGGGCCACCATGCGCGGCTCCTGGCGGCACCTGGCCTTCTGGGTCCTCGGGGCGCTGGTCCTCGAGACCGGCGTGGCCGCCGCTCCACCCGCAGCTCCCACAGGCGAGGAAACGCGGCCGTCACGGCCAGAGGCGACTCCGGACGGTCCGGCCCCGGAGCATGATCCGCCAACCAAGCCTTCGGGAGGCGCGGCAGCCGCCCCGGATGAGGCCACCAGGCCACCAGCGCGGATCGCCGAGCCCCCAGATGGGGCAGCCAGGCCCCCGGGGAGAGCTGCAAGCTCCGAGGACCAGCGCCCCGCTCCCCCCGAGCAAGCGGCGCCCGCTCCCCCCGGGCAAGCGGCGCCCGCTCCAGGAAATCCAGCCCCGGAACGAGGCCACGCCGCCGGCGACTCCAAGGGCCGCCCCGCCGCGGATCCCAAGGAAGGAGACTCGGACGACGGCGTCGCGAGCGTGGATCCGGACTGCTACAACCCCAAGACCCGGCAGTCATTCATCAGCCCGGACCAGAAGTTCGGCTCGGTCGAGCTCACGGGCGTGATGTTCGACGAGAAGACCAAGCTGAAGAGGATCCTGAACATCAAGAACGGCGACCCGCTGGATCTCTGCCAGCTCACCTTCCTGCGCGAGCGGTTCGACCGCCTGGGCTACTACACGCAGATCACTGAAAACGAGGTGGGGGGGAGAGTCCATGTGCTCATCACGCTGGAGGCCATCGAGCATGTCCGGCACGTGTACGTGAGGCACAACTGGCCGCTCTTCAAGGACGAAGTGATGCGGCGGGTGCGCTACCGGCCTGGCACGCGCCTCCCCGCCAAAACCGTGCGCGAGGAGGACTTCAAGCGCCAGAAGCGCCGCATCCAGGAGTTCCTCGAACGGGAAGGCTACTTCAACAGCGACCTCGACATCGTCGTGGAGAAGACCAAGCGTCCCCACGTCGTGAACCTGCTCATCAAGCTGAAGAAGGGAGGCACCTACCACCTGGGGCGCTTGAGGGTCCAGGGGAACAAGGCCATCGGCAGCTCGCGCATACGCGAGGTCTTCGAGCACCGGATCCTCTGGTGGAAGCGAGCCTTCACGAGCACCACCTTCAAGGAGGACATCCGACGCCTGGCCAAGCTCTATCAGGAGCGCGGCTACCCGGGGGTGCGCATCCGCCACGACTTCGACCCCAAGACGAGCCTCGATCACAAGCGGCGCCTCGTGAACATCAACGTCACGATCAGGGAGAACAAGAAGATCACCGTCGCCTACGAGGGCAACGAGCGCCTGGGCTCGAGCGAGCTGCGGAGCGGTCTCACCTTCGACAGCGAGGGGTCCTACGACGCCTTCGAGGTGCGCCAGAGCGCGAGGGCCATGCAGAGGATTTACCAGTCGAACGGCTACTTCCTTGCGGCCGTCTCTACGCGGAGGGAGCGCGTGTCCGCCGAGGAGGATCGGATCGTCTTCGAGATCGACGAGGGCCCGCGGCTCCGGGTGACGAGCATCACCTTCAGGGGCAACCGCGCCATCTCCGACGCCAAGCTCCGAGCCGAGATCAAGACGCGCCTCTTCCCGCGCCTAGGCACCATCGGCCTCGGGAGCGGCGGATACCTCACCGACAGGCAGCTCGAGCAGGACCAGAAGCGGATCGCCGAGGCCTACCGCGCCCGTGGCTACCTGGACGCCGAGGTCACAGGGGCCGTGGCGCTGCGGCCCGATTCCTTCGACCACGTGGGGCTGCAGGCCCTTGACGCGGTCTCCATGATGGAACGCAAGCGCGGGGAGATCCACGTCCGCTTCACCATCACCGAAGGCCCGCGCTACCTGATGGACAAGGTGCAACTCTCCGGGCACCCGAAGCAGATGAACGCAGCGCTGCAGAAGCTCCTCGGTCTCAAGACGGGGACCACCTTCACGCGCAAGCGCTTCGCGGATGACCTCGAGCGGCTCAAGCGCCACTTCGCCAACCAGGGCTACCCCTACTGCCTCATCAAGGGCACGGTGAAGAAGAGCTCGGGCAGGGCCGAGAGCCCCAAGGCAGCCTACATCGACGTCCACTACGAGCTGGAGCCGGGGCCCAAGGTGAGGTTCGGAGAGATCTTCCTTCGCGGCAACCACAAGACGAACCGAACCGTGATCCTGCGGGAGCTCAAGTTCAAGAAGGGCGATGTGTTCTCGCTGTCGAAGGTCGAAAGGGCGCGTCGAAACCTGCGGAGCCTGGGCATCTTCAGGGCAAGCCGCATCGAGTTCATTGGCCTCAGGAGCAGAGAGAACCCGGTCCACGTGGTGGTCATGGTCACCGAGAGATTCGACGACTACGGCTCCCTCGAGGTGGGTATCGGCTTCTCCACGGACAATCCATTTTTCATGTCCCTCTCCTACCGCAACCGCAACTTCCTCGGACGGGGCAAGGAGATCGAGCAGAAGGGCGAGGCGGGCACGGAGATCCAGTCTGGTCGGGTCACCTACAATGACCCTCGGTTCATCGGCAGCCGCCACACCTTCGATCTCTCCGGCTTCGTTCG
>JAVEWA010000244.1:0-9484 GCA_034004785.1 Polyangia bacterium | reverse complement strand
GGGCGCCGTAGGGCACCGGGGAGAAGGCGTCGGTGAACTGCACGAGCAACGAGTCCATCCCAGAGGGCGCCATGGGCGAAAGGACGTCCTCCTCCTGGCTCAGGACGGCTCCGACCTGGGCGCGGGGGAGCCAGGAATACTCCGGCTGGCCACAGGCCCCGGGCTCATAGACGGGTGTGGAGTCATCGTCGGAGCAAGCAGACGCCAGCACGAGCGAGGCTCCGCCGAGCAGCGCTGCCAGAAGGCCCCTGGCGATGGGACCGCGGCGGCGGCGACCAAGGGCGGCACACAAGCTCTGAGGGATCATCGAGACTCCTACATGGCCCCGCTCGGGCCGCGATGGTGAGCTGCCACCATACCCCGCCTGGCCTCCGTGGCAAGGCGAATGCCCCCTGACCTTCCTCCCCGGGCCCGCCCTCGGCTCACGCCTTCCCATCCATGGCGTGCGGCGATCCTCGCTGGGCGGCCTACCTGCCGGGCGATCCTCGCTGGGCGGCCTACCTGCCGGGCGATCCTCGCTGGGCGGCCTACCTGCCGGGCGATCCTCGCTGGGCGATCCTTGCTGAGCGTTGTCCTCCATCGCCGTTCTGATAGGATGTTGCCTTCGGGCATGGAGGCCGGGCTCCCTTCGGGCAGGACCAGCATCAGGAGCTCTCCCCTCCCCCAGGTAACCAATCATGACCGCCAGCCGAGCGCCCTACTCCGACCGCCTCCCCCCCGTGAACCGGGATCCTTCTCCCTTGTCCCTGGCCAACCTGTCAGTGGATCTGGCGGCAGTGGCTCGCTTCCCGGCGACTCTTCTCCAGAAGCGCTGCTTCCTCCCCTTCGGTTGGAAGGACGAGGCGCTCCAGGTTCTGGTCCCGCCGAGGTGCCTGACGTCCATCGCGGACGAGGTGGCCTTTGCGGCGGGCTGCCCGGTGCTGCTCTTCGAGGCCGGCGATGGAAACCTGCCAAAGCTAATCCAGAGCGCCCTCGCCGCCCTGGCCGAGGGGCGCAAGCGGCTCGGTCCTTCCAGCGCGGCAGAACCCCTCTCCTCCGACCTGGTGTACCTCGAGGATCTCGGCTCCCTAGGGAGAGGCGCGGCGTCTTCCCTTGCCGCCAGCACGAGCGGCCCTGCCCTCATGGGTGACGGCATCAGCCTGGGCGAGGCCCTGTCCTCTGCCCTGCGGTCGGCGAATTCCCCGGTCGGGGCTCGAGCCCCGGCTCACCCATCTGCCCAGGCCGGCGCCCCGGCCACGGCACAGGCACCCGACCGGGGCGGCGCCCCGGCGAAGGCTCCTCTCCAGCCCACCCGATCCGCGGATCTGCTGCCTCCGGTCGTGGATCTCGATCCTGACGGGGATGATGACCTCTCCCCGCCCCCTCGGACCCTGCCCAAGCCTCCGCCGCCCTCCCCTCCGCCTCCCCCTGCCGCGGCCAAACGAACGGGCCGCGAGGAGGAGCTCTTCGAGGACCCCGACGGGGCGGAGCTGGACCTGGCGGTCATGCCGGATCTGGATCTGGATGGCGAGGCCGATGGTCAGGGGCCGCAGGCCAAGATCCTGGGGAGAGCCTCTGCTGACAGCGATGCCCTCGCCCGCACCCTGCGTGGCTTGGGGTTCGGTGTCTCCACGGGCCCCTGGGAGACAGACTCCCTGGGCGGAGGCGCGGACAAGGGAAGGGGCGACGCTCCAGTCCTGCTGGCCTGCTCCATCCGAGATCCCGACTCCCTCGGCGCGCTGCGCCGGCGCCGAAATGACGAGAGCGCAGCCGTAAACAAACAGGTGGTGCTCCTCTTCGTCCCCTGGGAGCTCCAGGGCTGGCGCCTGGAGGCCGACCTTCAGAAGACCTACGGCGCGGACCTGGCGATCGGCCCGAGCGTCGAGCCGGCGATCCTCAGGCGGCGCCTCCTCGGCGCCCTCCGCCAGAAGAAGCTCTCCGACTCCGGCTTGAAGCCCTGGCCAGGCGAGGCCCAGGCGATGGAGCTCGCGAAGAAGGCCGCGGAGCGATACCTCTCGAACCAGCTCGAGGAGGCGGTCTCCCTCTTCGAGGAGGCCCTTCGGGCCGATCCGTCCCTGGCCTCGGCCCAGGTGGGCCTCGCCATGGCGAGGGTCAAGCAGCAGCGCCCAATGGACGCCATCTGCGCCTTCGAGCGGGCCCTCCTCGTGGAGCCGGGGCTCTTCTCGGCGCTTCGCAACCTCGGCATCCTCTACGAGAAGCGCGGGTTCCGCCACAAGGCCATGGACACCTTCGAGCGGGCCCTGGGCACGAGCCTGAACCCAGACCAGCAGATGGAGATCCTCGAGCGCCTCGGAGCCCTGAGCGCTCAGGAAGGCTGAGCGCCCTGCCCCCGGCCCCTTGGGCTCCTGAACCGAGCCCAGGAGCCCAAAGGAACCGCATGAAGAGAAGGCTCGCTGTCATCGGCACCCTCGCACTCCTCGGCTCCCTCACGGCAGCCCTGGGCTTTCGCCACTTGTACCGCGACCGGCCGAGCTCGAAGCGTGACGGCGATCCGGCGGTGGTCTTCACCCGGATCTACGAGAAGGCCCACTGGGGAACGAACGCCGAGGGCAAGGGGAGCTCGGGCACCGGCTCCAGCCTTCAGAGCACCGTGGCCTACCGCGCCTTCTTGCAGCGCTTCCTCAAGACCAACAGGATCCGCTCGGTGGTGGACGCGGGCTGCGGAGACTGGGAGTTCTCCAAGGCCATGGACTGGACCGGGATCTCCTACAAGGGCTACGACATCGTGCGATCCGTCGTCGAGGAGAACAAGAAGAGATACGCCGCCCCGGGCATAGAGTTCTTCACCGCCGACATCGTCAAGGCGGCGCTGCCTCCGGCGGATCTCCTGCTGTGCAAGGAGGTCCTCCAGCACCTCCCCAACGCTTACGTGCGGACCTTCCTCGGGCAGCTCCCCAAGTACCGCTTCGCGCTCATCACGAACGACGTGGACCCGAAGACCCGCTCCGCCCCGAACCACGACATCCAGGTGGGCGGCTACCGGCACATCGACCTCTCGGCCGCCCCCTTCCACGTCGAGGGCCGGGAGGTGCTCACCTACCGGAGCGGCGCCTACCTCAAGCAGGTCTTCCTGGTGGAGCGCAAGTAGCGCACGGGAAGAGCGCACGGCAAGGGCGCACCGGAAGAGCGCACGGCAAGGGCGCACCGGAAGAGCGCACGGCAAGGGCGCGGGAAGAGCGCACCCGGGCACCTGTTCGAGTACGCCGAGCGTCCCAGGTCAGGCCCCGGGGGAGCCTGCACCCCCATCGCTCGCACTCTTGCCCGAATTCCCATGGATGAGATAAATTCGGCAGACGGAGCCTGTATCTGGGCCGTGAGGGACTGAACATGACGCGCCTGTTGCAGATGAGTTGCCTCGCGGGCCTGCTCGCCCTGGTAGCGTCCGAGTCTGGATGCTCTGGTGGCGGTGGTCAGGATAACAACGTCAACGAGAACCAGAACCAGAACAACCAGACCGAGGCCAGGTGCGGCGACGGGGTGCGCCAGGGCGCGGAGGAATGCGACGATGGCGCGGCCAACAGCGACACCCTGCCCGACGCATGCCGCAGCGACTGTCGCCTCCCGCGTTGCGGTGACGGGGTCACCGACGGGGAGGAGGAGTGCGATTTCGGTGCGGGCAACAGCGACACCCAGCCCAACGCCTGCCGCCGGAGCTGCCTCCTCCCGAGCTGCGGCGACGGGGTGATTGACGTGGGGGAAGACTGCGATGACGGAGGCACTCTCGCAGGGGACGGCTGCGGCCCAACCTGCGTCTCCGAGGTCTGCGGCAACGGCTCTGTGGATCACGGCGAGGTCTGCGACGACGGCAACACCACGGACGGGGACGGCTGCTCCGCGAACTGCCTGTCGGAGGAGACCTGCGGAAACGAGGTGGTGGATCTCGTCACCGGTGAGGTCTGCGACCTGGGTGCGGCCAACTCCACCGCGCCCAACGCGGCCTGCCGTCCCACCTGCCGGCCCGCCGGCTGCGGCGACGGGATCCTGGACGACCTCCTCGGCGAGGTCTGCGACGACGGCGCGATGAACAGCGACTCAGCGGCCGATTCCTGCCGCACGAGCTGCGCGCCCGCTTCCTGCGGCGACGGGGTCCTCGACACCGGGGAGGTCTGCGACGACGGCAACGCCATGGGCAGCGACGGCTGTGGGGCGGCCTGCGACCGCTTCGAGTACGGATGGAACTGCGACCCCACTCCTCCTCACGGTTGCGTCCGCTGCCCCACCTACCTCCACGGACCGGCCTGCGATCAGTGCGCCGTGCTGGTGGATCTCATGGCCCCCGGCACCACCCGGGACGGCTCCTCCTGGGCGAGCGCCTTTCACACCGTGCAGGATGGCATCGAGGCCGCGGCCATCCGGGCGACAACGCTCGGCCGCATCTGCGATGTCTGGGTGGCCGAGGGGGTCTACTACACCCATCGCAGCGGCCCAACGGACACGGTGCGCCTGCGGGAGGGGGTGTCCGTGTACGGCGGCTTCTCCGGCAGGGAGCTCACCCGGGACGAGCGGGACTGGCGCGGGCGGCCCACGGTGCTCCACGGCGGCGACGGGCTCGGCGTGGACGAGGTGTACCACGTGGTGAGCGCCGAGGACGTGACCACGGCGGTCCTCGACGGGTTCACCATCACAGGTGGTAACGCTCGGGATCCCTCCAATGAGGGCGGTGGCATCGCCCTGGTGAACGCCCCTGTGACCCTGCGAAACCTCCTCGTGGCGGGCAACAGGGCTAGTTATGGGGGAGGCCTGGTGGTCTCCTCCTCCTCTCCCACCATCACGGGCTGCCGATTCGTGGACAACGTCGTCACCAACCTTGGAGGCGGAGCACATGTAACGGGCTCGGCCAGCCATCCACTTTTCGAAGGCTGCCTCTTCAGCGGAAACCGGGCCACTGGCGGCGCAGGGCTCAGTTCGGACTATTGCAGCATCACGCTCAGGCGCTGCGCCCTCGCGGGAGGGCGTGCTAATGCCGGCGGGGGCCTGTACCTGAACACGTCCTCTTCTGGCGCCAGGCTCATCGAGAGCTGCGAGCTCCTCGGAAACGTCGCCGGCTCTGGCGGAGGTGTAGGTAGCTACTCTGATTGGGGAGTGAACCCGCCGCAGGCCCCGACGTTGATAAGCTCCACTGTCACCCTGAACAGCGCATCTAGTGGAGGTGGGTTATATGGAATTCAGGTATCCAGCGGATACTACTCTGCGGTCGTCCGGAACTCCATCCTCTGGGGCAACCAGGCAGCTTATGGTGCAGACGCCCGCGCTTCTTCGTCCCCTTCTCAGTTTGTGTTCACTTACTCGGACGTAGGAGACGTGTCCGGGTTTACTCAGCCCGCCTCTCCGAACATCTCCGCGGATCCACTCTTTGTGCCGGTTTCCGCCTCCACGGGGGTCTGGACCTCGGTGAGCCACGACGCCCAGGCCTTCCAGACCACCCTCGAGGTAGGCGCCGACACCTGGGTCCCCGGCGCCCTGGTGGGCCGGTTTCTGCGGCCCGATGCTCGGGATCCCAGGTACTTCCCCATCGTGGCAAACACAGGCCGCAGCATCACGGTGTGGAGCGATGTGGCTGCTGCCCTGGCCGAGCCGCCTTTCAGCGGAGACCCTCCCCATGATCCGCCCTTCGGGCCAGGGAGCGCCTTCACCCTCTTCGACCCTCGCCTACAGCCGAACTCGCCCTGCGTGGACACCGCGGACGCCGCGGTGGCGCCCCTTCTCGACTTCCTCGGCAACCCCCGCCAGGATGGCCCGGATCCAGACTTCATCGCGCAGCCCGACATGGGAGCCTACGAGTATCAGCCCTGAGCGATCTCGGATTCGTGCGAGGCCCTAGATGCCTCCGGCAGCAGCCCGGGGCAGCGCCGCTATTGCGCTGAGACAGCTACTGTCACTGCTCGATATAACATCGTTTCGCTCGAAATGATCCCTGGGTCGGAGCTCGCCAGGTTGCGCGAGCTCTGCGTCGAGGCCACGCCGGAAATTGCGCGCCTCGTCTGGGCCGAGGAGGCGAGCAGGGCGGGCTCGACGAGGCATTTTTATTTGATTGGTATATACTCTCCGCCAGGAGGCAAAGCATGCACCCTTACAGAAACTCCAGGCCAAGTTCCGCCAGGGCGTTCTCGCCCTGGCTCATTGCTATTTGCATGGCTCCGCTTCTCGGCGCCTGCTTCGTCAAGCCCCCCGAGGCTCCGCCTCCGGCCCCGGTGATGAAGCCCCTGCCGACCTCACCCTGGAACGGCCGCTTCCGCTACCGGGCGGCCCTCGAGCTTGAGAGCAAGTCGCCGGACTCGGTGCCCTTGACCGTGGCGGTGGTGCGACCCCACTACCGGGTAACTGGCAGCGCCCTAGTGCACCGCCGTTACCGCAAGGTGGCCCAGGGCTTCTCCGCCTCCATGGGAGTGGACAAGGAGCGCATCCTCATCTCGAAGGGCCTGAAGGTGAGGGGCCCCTTCCCCTCCTTCGACGAGATGACCTATGCCGACAAGAACACCGCCGACCTCGCCCTGGCGCCGACGCTCTTTTTGGAGATCGAGTTCAAGTACGTGAGCCTGCCCCTCGAGGGAGGCCTGCGCAGCGATCCCAAGACGGCGGTGTACGTGGGCGAGTACGAGCCGGGCAAGCACTGGATGATGAAGGCCTACGTGATGGTAGTGAGCGGCTGGATCTCCTTCGTGCTCCACGAGCCCCTTTCGGGGGTGAAGCTCTGGATCAAGAAGCTGGAGCTGGAGGACGTGCGCATGAAGGGAGTCATAGCCTTCGCAGCCACCAGCAACATGCCGCCGCCGCCGCCGCCGACGGAGGGCTTGGGGGCGCAGCAGAGCGCGCCGCCGCCGACCTCATCCTGGTCCAGGGGCGAGCTGCTCTACGACGGCCGGCCGGACTCGGTGGCCACGGCCCTGAAGAACTACTACGACTTCTCCCTCAAGAAGCTCGCCAAGTACATAGATCCCCAGGAGCTGCTCGCCTTGCAGCAGAAGGTCCAGGAGATCAGGGCCAAGGTTCGAGTGGGAGAGTCCAGATGAGCCGCCTACGGCATAGCCTGGTGGGCGAAGCTCCCTCGAGCGCAAGCCCCGCGGGCGCGGGCCCCGTGGGCGCGGGCCCCGCGGGTGCAAGCCCCGTGGTCGCAAGACTCTCAGGGTCAAGGCGGCGCCCCAGAGGAGAGCTGCGTGGCCGCGCCCTGACGAGCGTCCTCGCCCTCTGCCTCGCCTGGGCGGCCATCCCGCCTGGGGCGTCTGCCGGCCCCATGGCAGTACAGCTCACGGCCCCGGACGCGCTCTGGCAGGCTCTCGCTGCCCAGGGGGCCCAGGGCGCCGCCATCGACTGCTCCCACCCCGACGTCAAGGACCTCCCCATGTGCGCCAATGCCCCGCCGCCCCAGCCTCAGGGCGCGGCGCCTCCCGCGCCTCCGGGCCCGGTGAACACCAAGCCGACGGTGGGGATCGCCGCGCACCTCTGGGCGTTCAACCGGGGCGCCTACCAGTACACCAACCAGGACATCTCGAGCGACAAGGGGAGCTCGGCCTATCTCATGCGATCCACGGCTGGAGGCCTCATGGCCTTCATCGAGATGCGCGGAGCGCGGGCCGTGCTCCGCGCGGAGATGGGCATCTGGTTCCCCAAGGTGGAGCGAATCCGGCCCGAGGGGCTGCCTACCTCGAGCTGCTTAGATTGCAAGATGGACGTGACCCTGGCGATCATGATGACGCTGAAGGTCGCCTTCCCCATCGGCAAGTGGGTGTCGATCTACCCGCTCCTCGGAGCCGGCTTTGGCGCCATCTTCTCCCTGTACAAGAGCGAGGACATGGTGGACCGGATGGGTTTCGCCTTCTCTACCGGGCTGGGGCTGGAGGGCTTCCCCGTGGCTCACGTGGCGCCTTTCTTCGAGCTCCGCTATCAGCTCGTGAGCGGCTACCGCCACGAGGAAACCACCCTGAGAGACGTCAAGGAGTGGCTCCACTTCCACGCGGTGGTCCTCGCGCTGGGCGTGCGGTTTCACTGAGATGACCTGGATGCTCCCGATTGGAGCGCCCCCGTCGGTTCCGCGGCCCGGGTGAAGCCCGCCTACCAGGGATCCGGTATGCTCACGAGCTCGGCCTCGGAGGCCAGGCGGGCGGCGTGACCCTCGAGATCGCCGCCCAGGGCCTTGGCGAGGGTGGCCTCGGCCTCCTCGACCGCCTCGAGCCGGGCCCGGGTCTCGGGGTGCTCGGGCACGAAGAGCGAGCAGCAGTCCACGTGGGGCCGGATCGAGATGGGGTAGGAGCCGATCCGCTCGGCCATGGCCACGGTCTCTGCCTTGTCGTAGGTCACCAGGGGCCTGAGCACTGGCAGGCGGGCCACCGCGCTGATGGCGTGTAGGTTCTCCAGGGTCTGGCTCGCCACCTGCCCGAGGGACTCACCGGTCGCGAGGGCATATACGCCCTCGGCGCGGGCAGCCTGCTCCGCCACCCTCAGCATCATGCGGCGGTAGAGCACCACGGCGAGGCGGGGCGGGCACTCCCGCCGGATGACGAGCTGCGCCTCGGTGAAGCGCACGGCCCGAAGGGCGGTGGGGCCAGAGTACCGGGCGAGGAGGCGGCAGAGATCCAGGATCTTGTCCCTGGCCTCGGGCCCGGTGTAGGGGGGCGACTCGAAGGTGATGGGCCGCAGGATGCAGCCCCTCCTGGCGAGGAGGTAGCCCGCCACCGGCGAGTCGATCCCGCCCGAGAGCAGCAGGGTCACCGGCCCGGCGGTGCCCACGGGGAGCCCCCCCGCGCCCTGGACGCGGCGGCTCGCCACGAAGCACAGCTCCCTGCCGATCTCGACCTCCAGCCTCAGCTCTGGGCTCTTGAGATCCACCGGCAGGCCGAACTCCTCCACGAGGGGCCCGCCGATGCGCTGGTTCAGCTCGGGGGAGGTGAGCGGGTAGGACTTGTCGGCCCGGTGGGTCTCCACCTTGAACCTGGGAGGTGCCTGGCCTCGCCAGGCGGCGAGGGCGCGGCCGAGCTCCTCCCGGGCCGCGACGAGGATTGCGTCGGGGTCCCTCGGCACCTGCAAGGCCGGGCTGAAGGACGAGAGGCCCGAGACCTGGGCCAGCCTCTCCTCGGCCTCGGCCGCCTGCTCCCTCGGCACCCAGACGGCCACGCGGCCGTGGAGCCGCTCCACGCTGCCCCCGAGCCCCCTCACGGCCCGTTTCAGGTTCTGGGCGAGGTGCCGCTCGAAGAAGGGGCGGTTCTGCCCCTTCAGGAACAGCTCGCCCGGGCGGATCATGTAAAGGACATGGTCTTCGCTCACAGCCGGTACCTCTCCACCGTCCTCGCGAGGGCCTCCACGGCCCGGGCCATGTCTTGCGGTGTCGTCTCCTCCCCGAAGGAGAAGCGGGCCGTGCCCGAGGAGCCCGGCAGGCCCAGGGCCTCCAGCACGTGGCTCTGCTTCTGCGAACGGGCGTGGCAGGCAGCCCCGGCCGACACCACCACGCCCTCCTCCTCCAGGCCTCGGAGGAGGGCCTCCGAGGGCAGAT
>JAVEWA010000243.1:0-9494 GCA_034004785.1 Polyangia bacterium | reverse complement strand
CCAGGCCTACCCTCTGGCGGTAGCCCTTGGAGTGTTGGCCGATGGATCTTCGCTCCATCTCCTCGAGGCCGCACAGCTCGAGCGCTCGCGTCACATGGGCGCGCCTTTTGGACCACTGCACGCCCTTCAGGGAAGCCCTGAAGCGGAGGTACTCGCCCACTCGCATCTCCTCGTACAGGGCGTTGTTCTCGGGCAGATAGCCCACCGAGCGGCGCACCGAGAGGGACTCCGAGTAGATGTCGAAGCCGTTCACCAGGGCGTGCCCTGCGGTGGCCGGCATGAAGCAGGTCAAGATCTTGAGGGTCGTGGTCTTGCCCGCCCCGTTGGGCCCGAGGAAGCCCACCACCTCTCCGTGTGCCACGGAGAAGCTGATCCTGTTCACCGCCACTGTCTCAGGGTACGACTTGGTGAGGTCCGTTACCTCGATCACTTTGGAATTCTTCATGATTCAATCCGCGTTTCCATCTTGGGCCCTGCTATATACCAGACCTTTTCCGGCGCTGTAAACCTAGATGCTCGCCATCCTATTCCTGAGGGACTGCGCTGGGTGCCCCTCTCTCTTGGCCTGCTACCTCCGGCTCCTCGAAGGAAGCTCACGATGACTCCGGGGCCTCGCCATTTTTGCTCCAACCAGAGAGTCCAGGGTGGGACCTTGGCTGCGAACGGGGCGAAGTGTATTATGAATTACCCAAATTACAAGAAAGTTTTTCCTTGACAGGGGCGCGCTGTAAGAGTATTACCTACACATCGGCTTTTGGTAGTCCAATGTCATACATGTGAGGCTACCGATGACAGTAACGGACAAGAAGAGTGAAGTAGTGGACTGCAAGAGCGAGCCAGAGTCTCAGCCGCCCGTAGGCTCCAAGGCCGACTGGACGGCGCACTTCTCGGGACCGAGCGGAACCAACGGGCCGGTGGGTCCGGGGGCCGATGGCAGAGCGCATTTCCAAGGATCTGACGGATCCAAGGGGCCGCTCCCTCCAATGTCCGATTGGACGGTGCACTTCTCGGGACCGGGCTCTTCGGGGGCCGCCATACCCTGGAGCCAGGGCCGTTTGCACGTGGCGTCATCCGGCCTGATCTTCCTGCAGGGGGTGGCGGACCAGATCAAGATTAACGAGCGCGGCTCAAAGAGGCGAGACGGGCAGGAAGGGGAGGAGCCAGGCGCCATCCTGACCCAGGCGGGGGTGCTGCGACCCTACTTCGACAGGGAGCAGCTGGGGTCGGCCTGGATGGTCGCCATCGGAGTGCTCGCGGTGATCGCCACGCCGCTAGTGGCTGGGTTCCTCGGGCACCTCTGGGGCAGCGGTGCGGCTGAGCCAGGAGTTCGAACGAACAGGGCCGCCATGGCGGGGCCCACGGCCTCCGACACCCCCATCCCGAGCGCTCTTATGGCCGCCCGCTCTTCGGGCGAAGCTCGGAGCCCCGCCGCCGGGGCCACCATGGAGACCCAAACCGAGGCTGCCTCCGCATTCCCAGTCCCTGCAAAGGGGGGAGGAGCATTACAGGCTGGCGTGGCCGTGGCTCCGGGCTCGGCATCGGCCTCGGCCTCGGGCAGCCAGGCCCGCTCCGAGCCGGAGGCCGCTGGGAAGCAGCGGCCTGCCCGCACCGCTGCGTCGAGCAAGGAGGAAGAGGAGCTCGAGGCCAAGCGGCAGAAGGAGCGGGAGGCGCTGCCCTCGGCTCAGGACGCCCTCTCGGCGCTTCGGAAGGAGGCCCCGCCAGCCGCCCAAGCGCCGGCCTCTGCTCCGGTCCAGGGTTCCCCGGCCGGACAGCCTCCCCGTGAGGCCGAGGCCGCGGGGTCCATGGCTGCCCCTGCCTCCGCACCCGCCGCATCCAACCTGAACACCGTGGAGATGCTCCGCGTGGCCAGCGCAACTCCCTCGGCCGGGCAGCCGGCAGCGGCCAGCGAGCTCCCGGAGAAGCTCTCGAGCAAGGTGCTCTACTCCCACGCCCAGGCATACCTCGCCAAGGCCCGCGCCTGCCTGCGCACCTTCGGCTTCTGCCACGAGGTGATCCAGGTCCAGCTCGAGGTGGAGGGTGCGACTGGCCGGGTCGTCCGCGCGCAAGTGGCCGGCCGCTTCGCAACCATGCCCGTGGGAAACTGCCTCTCCAACGCCGCCAGAGGCGTCGGCTTCCCCAAGTTCAAGGCTCACCGACAGACCATTAAGATCCCCGTCACCGGGAGGTAGGAGGCCGGGGGGGCTGCCCGTCGGAAGATTGAGGGCCCGGAGCCGGTTGGGGCAGGCGAGCCAGGGAGTCCCTCAGTACCTTGCGCACCGAGGCGTCCTTCTCTTGATCCACGCGCTCCACAAGGGTTTGCCGGATCTTGGGGTCGGAGGTGGCGGAGTCGCCCAGGGCCTGGGCCGCGGCGGTGCGGATCTCGGGGCTCGGGTCCCCCAGCACCGACGCCAGGGCCTGGAGGATCCGCTCGTCCGAGGGCACCGCCGCAAGGGCCGCTAGAGCCAGGAGCCGCTTCCTATGGTCCCGCTTGGGCGGGGACGCGCCTGCGGGGCCGCCACCTGGATCCGCGCCTGCGCCCTCCTTGAGCTGCGCTATCAGCTCGTCACGCCGCTTCTCGTACTCGGTGAAGGAGCGCTCGGCCTCTGCCTTGCGTCCGAGCTCCAGCTCGATGGTCACGCGGTCGAAGCGATAGGAGATGTTCATGGGGGCGAGGGTGACTGCCTTCAGGATGGCCTCGTGGGCCCTCGGGAAGTCCTTGGCTGCCTTGTAGGACAGGGCCAGGAGGTAGTGACCCGCGGGGTTTCCGGGCTCCAGGGCCACGGCCTTCTCGAATGCCGCGATGGCCTTTTGCCCAGCACCTGTCTGCTCGTGCGCTCGGCCGGTGAGCAGGTGGATCTCCGCGGCGCGGGGCGAGGAGGGCAGGAGCTCGAGGGCGTGCTTCAAGTGGCCGAGGGCCAGCTCGGTCTGCCCTGCGCCGAGCGCGTCCTCGGCTCGCTTTATCTCCATGGCCTGGGAGATGGATCTCTCGGCCTGTGAGGGCCCGGGCCTCGCCGGATCTATGGCGGGCGAGGCGCCCATGGCCCCGCCCGAGGAGTCCTTCGATGCGCCTGAAGATTCGGAGCGCCCCTTGACCGGCCTGCTCCTTTCGGAGCACGCGGTGCAAGAAAGGGCGCTCGTCGCCAGGATCGCCCCCATTGCCAGGGGCAGCGGGGAGAGACGTTTCGTTCCTGGTGGTGAAGGAGAGGCTCTATGCTTGGACATCCAGGTAAACATATCAGAACTGGCGCTGAGATGCCTCCTGGTCAGGAGACCCTGGCGCCTTCGACGGCTTCATGTAGGCCAAGCGGCGGTTAGAAGCTGTAGCCCTTTGGGATGACGACGATACCAGTTTCGCTCACCGTGAAACGTTTGCGGTCCTCCTCCAGGTCGTAGCCTATCCGGGCGCCCTCGGGGATGATGACGTCCTTGTCGATTATGGACCGCTTGATCTGGGCGTGACGGCCGACGCTGACCGAGTCGAAGATGATCGAGTCGGTGACCGTCGCGTAGCTGTTGATGCGCACCTCGGTCCCCACCACACAGCGCTCCACCAGACCGCCCGAGATGATCACGCCTGGCGAAACTATGGAGTCCACGGCTCGCCCGATCCTGTGGGGGGGGCTGTCGTGCCAGTTCCACACGAACTTCGCTGGGGGCAAGAAGAAGCGGCGTTGGCTCAGGATCGGCCAGCGGCGATCGTAGAGGTTCAGGTGCGGAGTCGGCTGCACGAGGTCCATGTTGGCCTCGTAGTAGCCCTCGATGGTGCCAACGTCCCGCCAGTAGGGCTCGGGCTTGTCGTTCTCGTCCTCGAAGGGCCAGGCGAAGATGTGGGCGCCGGCGGCCACCAGGTTTGGCAGGATGTCCCTGCCGAAGTCGTAGTCACGCTCGTTTCCGGGCCCCATCTCCAGCACGTCTATCAGGAGCTGCTTGTCGAAGATGTAGATGCCCATGGACGCCAGGCAGGTCTCCGGGTTGTCCGGCAGCGGCGCCGGGTGCTCCGGTTTCTCCTGGAAGGAGGTGATCCGCTTGTCCTTGTCGACCACCGCAACGCCCAGGGTTTTGGCGGCTTTTGCTAGTGGGACCGAGAGGCAGGCGACCACGGCGTCGGCCTGACGTTCCTTGAAGAACCTCATCATCTTGCCATAGTCGGCGCGGTAGATGTGGTCCCCGGCCAGGATGAGCACGGCCTCGGGCGAGACATCACGGATCCTGAACAGGTTCTGGAACACCGAGTCTGCGGTGCCCGCGTACCAGCGGTTCGCCACGCGCTGCTGGGGAGGGCTGCACTGGATGAACCCGCTGACCTCCGGCACGAAGAAGTTCCAGGCGCTCTCCACGTGGCGAGTGAGGGAGTCCGAGCGGTACTGGGTGGCCAGCAGGATGTGCCGCAGGCCCGAGTGGATGCAGTTGCTCAAGGTGAAGTCGATGATGCGGTAGATCCCGCCGAAGGGCACCGCGGGCTTGGCGCGCTCCAGGGTGAGCGGGCTCAGGCGGCTTCCCTCGCCACCAGCCATGACTATGGCCATCATCTCAGGGTTATTCAGCATGTTCCCGTCCTCGCTCTTGGGCGGATTCTCGGTTATGTCGAGCCGGGTTGCAACCTAATCCAGCGAAACCCGGGCCCTGGGCCAGGAACGCCCCTTGCAAGCCCTCGCGCCGACCATACCAGTCGTTTGGTTCGTCTGGGACCGTGGGTGGAACAGTGGCTACGTTTGTGCGCCCGCGCCTGCTATACTCCATCCGGCGCGCCATGAACCCTCCCTCGAGCAAGATCCTGGTCGTCGAGGACGACCGCTCCATCCGGCTGGGGCTGGAGGATACCCTTCGCGCCAAGGGCTACGAGGTCCAAAGCACCGCCTCGGGGCTGGAGGCCCTGGAGAAGCTGCCCGCCCTGCGCCCGGATCTCGTGGTGCTGGACATAATGCTCCCTGACATCGAGGGGTTCGAGGTCTGCCGCCGGATCAAGGCGCTGTCTCCTCATCAGGCGGTCATCATGTTGACCGCCAGGGCCTCGGAGCTCGACCGGGTCCGCGGCCTCGAGATCGGCGCGGACGATTACATCACCAAGCCCTTCAGCCTGATGGAGCTCCTCGCCAGGGTGCAGGCCGTGCTGAGGCGGGTCAGGCGAGACGGGGAGGCTCCCGCGCCCCTCGAACGGATCAACATCGGGGAGGTCAGCATCGACTTCAGGCGCCACGAGGCCCGTCGCCACGGCCGGCCCTTGCAGCTGGCGGAGCGCTCCTTCCTGGTGTTGGAGGTCCTGGCGAGGCGTCGTGGCGAGGCAGTGTCGAGAGAGCAGCTCCTTGAGGAGGCCTGGGGCTTGTCGCGGGACCTCAATACTCGAACGGTGGACAACCACATCGTGAAGATCCGGCAGGCCATCGAGCAGGATCCCGAGGCTCCCAGACACCTGCTGACGGTCTGGGGTGTGGGCTACAAGCTGGCGGTGCCCGAGGAATGAGCCCGAGCAGCTCTCCAAACCCGAGCTTCGGGTCCCGCGCGCTCGGCCTGATCGGCCTCATTGTGAGCCTCTGCCTCCTCTCCTGTGCTCCCGAGGAGGCCCACCCCAAGCAGTCTCAAGGGGATGGTGGCGCGCCTTCGCCCCCTACCATGGAGCCGGGGAACGCGCCCGAGGCGGATGGCCCAGGACCGGCCAAGAGCGACGAGGTGGGGCAGCTTTTCGCGAGGGCCTACCACCTCGACAACCTCATGGGCATGCCAGGTGAGGCCGAGCCGCTCTACCAGAGAGTTGCAAGGGAGGGGAGACCGGCGCAGCGCGAGACGGCACTCGCTCAGCTCAGGATCGCTACCCTGTGCAGGATCAGGGGGGACAGGCGCTGCGCGATGGGAGCCCTCGACTGGCTCATCAACAACGCCGATCGGCACCCGAGTCTTGCCCGGTATGCCGAGCAAGAGATGGTGGAGCTGCTTCATCCACAGGCGGGACACTCGTCGGCCCTGACGCGGGGGCCCCCGGTCAGCTTCACGAGGCTCCTGCAGGTGCCAGCGGAGGTAGGGAAGCAGTTCCGGGACGCGGAGCAGGCGCTCCTAAAGTATGTGCGCGTGCCCCTCGCTCCTCAGCTTCACAACGTGGACGCGGTGGTGGCCGTCAAGCGGGGCGCCCTCCTGTCGGCGATCCGGGCCTACGACCCTCTGAGCAAGTCTCAGTTCCAGAACGCGGTTGCCTCGGGGCTGTTTCGCCAGGGGAGCATCCACCAGGACTTCGCCGAGGCCCTCGGACGGCTGAAGCTGCCCGATGAGCTGCTGGCGCCGGTGGCCGCCAGGCTCAGGGTGAAGTTTCACACCGAGAGTGTCACTCACTTCCGCTCGGCCCTGGAGCACTATCGCAAGGCCGCTGCCATTGCGGACCCGTCGGCAGAGCGTTGGCGGCAGGCGGCGGCCCTGGCCGAGGCTCAGCTCGGCCGGCTCGCCAGGCGTCAACCGGGGGTGAAATGAGCGTCGGCATCTCGAGGACCACCAGCTCTCGGGCCGCCTCGCGGCTTCGGGGCCTGGGAGCGCCGTGCTGGAGCTCGCTCCTGCTGCCATTGGCGGTGGCCTGCCTGTGTGCATGCAGCGATGATCGTAGGATCGAGCGGGACCTGCGCGCCGATGACCCGCAGGTCAGGGTCTCCGCGGTCAAGCGCCTTGCCAAGCGGGAGCGCGACAAGGCCGTCCCGGTGCTGGTCAGGATGCTGGAGGACAGGGATCCGCGAGTTAGGGTGGAGGTGGCCGATAGCCTCGGGAGCTTGAAGGCGGTCCAGGCCGCAAAGCCGCTTGGCGCCCTGGTGAGGGACACCGACGCCCGCGTCCGCCTCGCGGCGATCCAGGCACTCGCTCGCTTCGGGCTAGGGCCCGCCGAGGACTACCTGGTCGGAGCGGTGATGGATCCCAACAGGCTCGTGAGGCGCACGGCTCGCAATCGCCTCGCCGATCTGGGCATGCCAAGGCCAGAGCAGCAGCGCAGGGTCGCATCCCTCAGGCTCGTGCGCCACCGGAGGGATCTTGTGGAGCGGCTGCCAGAGCGAAGGGTCGCAGCGGCCAAGGCTCTCGGACGCTGCGGCCGTCCGGAGGTGGTCTCCGATCTCGAGAAGCTCGCCTCCGATCCCTACGAGACCGTGGCCCAGGAGGCCGCGGAGGCCCTCGGCCTCGTGGGCACGGCAGAGGCAATCGCGGCGCTGGAGCGCCTGGCCTCGCGGCCCGAGGTCGGTAGGAGGCGGGCGCTGCGCGGTCTGCGCGCGGCGCTCCTGGGGCTCCACTCGGCAGCCCGCCCGCTTGCCCAGAGGCTGCTTTCCGACCAGGACAGCTCGCTTCGTCGCGCCGCCCTCGGGTTTTTCCTCGATCCCCGGCATCGGTCCGAGGCTCCCGGGCCGGCCGTTCTGTGCAAGAGCCTCGATGGATCGGCGCCCGAGGTGGCATTGCAGATGGCCGAGGAGCTCAAGGCCGCAGGGGTCGTTTGCCCGGCTCTCGAGGCAAAGGGGCGGGCGCTAGAGCCTTGGGAGGTGCTGACGGCCATCACCAGGCGGGGGCCCCTCGCCAGCCCGGAGCGGGAGTGGGTCGCGCGCCGGCTCGCCCCGGAGGTCCCGGCGCTGGATCATTTGGCCCTGGCCGTCGCAGTGGCGCAGGGCGACGAGCCGCTGCGCCGGCAGGCTGTGGAGCGACTGAGGCGGGCGCACAGGGCGCTCCTCGAGGCCTCCGAGCGTTGGCTCGACGAGGAGGGCTGGAAGCGGATCGATGTGATGACGCAACCGGCGGATCCCCTTCTCGCAAGTGAGCCGGCCCCTCCCGGAGCAGTCGATTCCGCCCGTGACGACCCTGCGAGCGCCCGCAGGGATCAGCGGCTTCGGCAGCTCCTCTCCCGTTTTCCGGACGGCGCGCTGTCTCGTGAGCAGGAGCTGATGCCGCCAGTCGAGGATCCCTCGCGTCTCGAGCTGGCGCTCCTTCAGGTGGCGCCGCTCAAGGAGGCGATGCCTTTCCTGCTGGAGCTCGCTGAGCGAGGCCCGCTCTCCTTCAGGCTAGTGGCCTGGGCCGCCTTGAAGCGTACCGGGTGCTCCGACCCTGCCTGCCGCGGCGCAGTGGATAAGGCGCTTGATGAGCCGAGGCTGCGGGTCGCGGCGATGGAGGCGGTGGCGGCACCCCAGGGCGCCCTCGTGGAGAGGCTCGTCCCGCTCCTCCAGGATGGTGACGCCGAATGCCGCGCTGCGGCTGCTGCGGCGCTCGCACGGAGCCGCCACGAGAAGGCCTGGCCCGCGCTGCTGGAGGCCTTCCGGCGGAGCCGCGAATCGCACCTCGTGGAGGCCTTCGGGGCGCTGGGCGAGCCAAAGGCCGAGCGGGTTCTCCTCGCCCTGCTCCGGGAGGAGCAGGACCTGATTGCCTCCAGCGAGCGGCTCGGGGTCATCGAGGCCCTCGGTCGGATCGGCGGGCCGGCGGCGACAGAGCGGCTGGTCGGCGAGCTAGAGCACCCTGAGCCTGCCCTCCGTCGGGGGGCGGCCCTGGTCCTCGGTCGCCTGGGAGACAGGCGCGCTGCAGAACCCCTGGCAGTCTGCGCCGAGGACTTCTACCTCGCGGTGCGGCGCGCCTGCGTCGAGGCGCTCGAGCGGGTGAAGGCGCGAGATCGCGCGAGACCTTAGGCGAGGAACCGACAGTGGCCTCCAAGAACAAGCCCGATGGCTCCGCGAGGGCGATCTCTGTGCGCGCCGCTCCATGGGCGCTCGGCGCCGTCACCGCGATACTTGCCGTGGCGCTGGCCGCTCTGGGCATTTTGAACCGACAGAGCGTGGAGCGGGCCTCGGCGCAGGCCTACGATGGCCGCGCCCTGGAGATCGGCCTGGGGACAGCCGGGGCGCTCCTCGTGATCAGACCAGGGTCTCGCGAGGCCCTCGCCGAAGCCATCGGCGGTCTCGTTGGGGGGCCGGTGTCCTCCATGGCGGTGATAAACCGTCGCGGCTTGGTGCTCGGCTCCAGCGACCCGGCGGAGGCAGGCTCCAACGTCGGTGGGAGCCGCGCCTTCGAGAGGCTGCAACGCGGCGGGGTCCTTCATCAGGTCGAGCGGCTCCGCGGGGGGGACATGCCGAGATATCGGGTCTGGATCCTCCTGCGGCCCGGTATCCGGAGGGACAGGCGTGGGTGGCGCCGGGGGGACTGGAGGCGGGGCTTGGATGGCGATCCTGGACCAGGCAAACCTGGCGAGATGCCATCGGGGGAAAAGTCCGGGGGCAACTCGGGGGAGGCACCTCCCCTGATCGGGCCTTGGGGCGGCGAAGGTCACGAGCTGGGGGGGGGGATGCGTCGTGGGATGGGGCGCGGCTCGGGGCGAGGCGAGGGCAACGGCTTCGGACGCTCAGAGGGGCGCGGCCCTGGACAGGGCGGTGCCTCTGGCCTAGGGCGCGGCACAAGGAGGCGCGGCGAAGGAGGCGAGGCCCTTGCCCTGGGGCGAGCTATCCAGAGGCTGGAGGTGGAGGTGGACGATCCGCCAATCGCCGCCGCGGTGAGCCGGT
>JAVEWA010000242.1:0-9505 GCA_034004785.1 Polyangia bacterium | reverse complement strand
GCACCGGGGAGCGACCCCGAGATGGCCTCGAGCATCTGTGGAAGGTTCTCCCGCTCGTTATAGGTCGGTAGGATGACCTATACGTCCTGGTGATTCTCGGGCGACGTCATCATGGCGCGTCCTCCAAGCGAACCAGGGCCAAGCTATCCGAGCCCAAGGAGCTTCCTGGCGGTTTGGATGTCGGCCAGGGGGCGGCCTATGGATCTTGCGTAAGCCGCCGCCCTCGCCACGAGCGGAGCGCTCCCATGGGAGAGCTCCTTCCTCTCGAGGTACACGTTGTCCGCGAGGCCGACCCGCACGTGCCCGCCTCTTCGGATGGCCAGCTCGGACATGGGGATCTGGTGCCTGCCCACGCCCGCGACGCTCCAGGTGGACCCCCTCGGGATAGTCTCGGACAGGAGATCGACCACGTCCCGGCGCGCTCCCATTCCCCCCTTGGCGCCGAGGACGAGCTGGAAGTGGGTGGGCAAGGTGACCAGCCCTTTCTTTGCGAGCAGCTTCACGTTCTCCACGAAGCCAAGATCGCAGATTTCGAAGACCGGCTGGAGACCTGCCTGCCGCACGAGGAGGGCAACGTGCTCCACGAGGGGCTTGGAGTTGAAGTAGATGTGGTCTCCCCGGTTCACCGTTCCCGTAGCGAAGCACGCCAGATCGGCGCCCGCTCCCAGCGGCTGGCAGCGGGTCATGACGTCCATGGAGGCGTCTCCCTCGGTGGAAACCTGAATCAGTATGTCGCAACGGGCGCGGATCCTTCGGACCGCATCCTCGAAGACCTCGCGGCTCAGGGTCGGCGCCCCCGCAGCGTCACGCACGTGCAGGTGGACCACGGTGGCCCCCTCCTGGGAGCAGCGAGCCACGTCAGCGGCGATCTCCTCGGTCGTGAGGGGCAGGTACGGGCTCTCCTCCCGCGTAGTGTGGTACCCGACCGGCGCCGCGAAGATGATGAGTGGGGCTATTGACTCCTGGATGCGCCGGCGCTCGGGAGGCACCCCGTAGTCCGCCTTGGCGCTGCACACGACCTTGGAGTGAGGGAGCCTGCAGGCTGCGGATGAGGCCGGCGTAGCTGGGTTCAAGCTGCCCGCCACCCGCCGCGCGACGAAGCCGATGCGCCGCGTGTCGGCAGACCAGAAGATCACCTCGGCGGTCAGCTCCACCACGTCTCCGGCGTACAGAGGCTCGGTTAGCTCCATCTGGCGGACCTGCTGCAGCCCTCCCTCGTCGCCGTCGATCCCCATCAAGAGCTCCGCAGCCATGTCGTTGAAGCAGCCAAGCAGCCACGATCCATCCAGGCTGCCGTCCACTCTGTGCGGGACGTTGCGAGGCACGCGGAGCTTCCAGGTCGTGTGCATTGGGGCTGGCCTCCCTGAGGAAAGCGCCATGGGAACAGCTCCCGGCGCAGGGCGACAATACCCGCGCCGCCCCCTCGGCGCAAACGGTTCGGGCCGGGCTCCTTCGGTGGCTCAGCGGCCCTGGACGCCAAGGTCCCGCAGGCGCGCGATGACCTGCTTGAGGTCCTCCCAGACTGGGCGTTTTGCCTCGGCGTTGCGGAGCAGGTAGGCCGGGTGGTAGGTCGGCATCACCGGGATCTCACGGCCTCCGGCAGACATGGTATGAAACCGGCCCCGCAAGCGGCCAACAGGGGCTTCGGTGCGTAGGAGGGCCTGGGCCGCGTGACGGCCGAGGGTGACGATGATCTTGGGCCGTATCACCTCGATCTGCGCAAGGACGAAGGGGATGCACCGCTCAATCTCGTCGGGCTCGGGATCCCGGTTTCGGGGCGGGCGGCACTTGATGACGTTGGCAATGAATACGTCATTGCGACTTAAACCCATTGCAGCGATCATTTTGGAGAGGAGCGCTCCCGCTGCTCCCACGAAGGGCTCACCCGCGAGATCCTCGTCTCGGCCCGGTGCCTCGCCCACGAACATCAGGTCGGCCTCTGGGTTGCCGTCACCGAACACCAGTTGAATCCTTCCGCTCGCGAGCTTGCAGCGGTGACAATCGCCCAGGGCTTCCCTTACCTTCTCGAGCCCTCTGGCTCCGAGGGGCAAACCAGACAGCCCTTCAGGAGCCCTCGGCCCCTCGGATTCAGAAGGGGCCTCCACCGGCAGGGGCGCCTCGAAGGTCCGAAGCTGCGGCGATTCCACCGGTGCCTCGACGATGACCAGGTCGAGCGGCGCACCTGGCGACGTCCCTTGCCTGGGTGCCGCTCCGCCCGGGATCCAGGCTACCCCCTGGTCGGCCAGCCACTGCAGGTGGGAGCGGGCAGCGGCGGCGAGCCTCCCGAGCTCCACTCCTGGTTCATCTTCCGGTGCAGGTGAGCCTAACTGGAGCTCCTCGTCGGGCTCGCGGGACATCTCGATCTCCCGGGCCCCGGGCAGCTTGAGTACCAGGGCCGCTCGCCGCACATTACATGGGTTCTCGCCCGAGACGCAACCGACCCCAATCGGAAGCCGCGCGAGCGCAGTCCTTGACTGGGCATCCCCCATGTTAGTACCCTAGGGAAAGCTGAGAAAGGACTGATTACCATGCTCCGCAAGGAAACCGCCTTCCTGACCGCACTCGTGGCCATCTGGAGCCTCGGCGCCTCCTCTGCGCGGGCCGCAGACTTCTACTTCGAGAAGTGCGAGGCCGAGGTGGAGCGCTACTCGGTGCGACTGCGAGCCAGGGTGTGCAACAGGGAGGCCGACAGCGTGAGCGTGCCCGTGCGCTTCTATATCGAGCCCGCGACGGCCACTGCTCCCAGCGGATCGCCGGTGGCCAGCCACACGGTGACACCTGGCTCGCCGGGCTGCTCCGAGTTCGTCCTCCCGAGCAGCCCCCTGGATCCCTACTTCGTCCTCCCCAACGGCAAGTACAAGCTGTGGTGCAGGGCTGACTACGCAACCGACACGGCCCCCGCGGACAACCTGAAGGGACCGTCGCAGTTCGTCGTCGGACCGGACCTCTGGGTGTACAGCTTCTGGATCACCAAGGAGGGGGACCAGGTCAACTACTACGCCGTGGTCTGCAACACCGGTACCGACACGGCGCGAAACTTCCGCGTGGGCTTCTACTACGACCGTGCGTCACCGCCAACTGACGGCGACTTCTCGGACAGCTTCAAGTCCCTCACCGAGCTGCGGCCGGCTTTCTACTACTGGGGCTACAACAACTTCGCCCCATGGCTGTGCCAGAAGGTGGAGATCAAGCGCACATCGACCCCCAACGGACGCTACCGCTCCTACGTCAAGGTGGACGAGGGGCTGTTCGTGGACGAGGGGGACGAGAACAACAACTGGAAGGGCCCTTACAACTTCACCATGGCCAACCCGGACCTGGTAATCGAGAAGTTCACGGCCCGGGTCAGCTCCTCCAAGCCGTACACGATGTACTGGGACCTGCGAATCTGCAACCGTGGAACGGCCACGGCCGGCACCTTCTGGGCGGACGTCTATTGGGACCAGTCCGAGGAGGATCCTCCCCGGCTGGGGCAACCCGGCGACGACAACCACGGCTGGCGTTCCCTGCCGCCCAACGCCTGCGTGGATCACACCTTCGAGCGTCACAATGTCCCTGAGAGCACGGCGAGCCACCCGGAGTACGAGACCTGGCTGCAGGTGGACGCCGACGAGTTCGTGTTCGATCCCGATAGAAGCACCAACCTCGAGGGCCCCCTGGACGTACGAGTCCCAGGGGGCATGGTGTCTGGCTGCGAGGACAGCGACGGAGACGGCTTCGGCGTGGGCGAGCGCTGCACGACCCAGCAGGACTGCAACGACAACGACCCGTCGATCCACCACGGCGCCCAGGAGATCTGCAACGACGGCATCGATCAGAACTGCAACGGCACGCCGGACGACGGCTGCGAAGGCGTGGACTGCGCCGACCAGGACGGGGACGGCTGGCCCTCCGGCCCCTCCTGCGTCATTCAGGACTGCGACGACGCCGATCCGACGCGCTCCCCTGGATTTGGCGAGATCTGCGGAGACGGCATCGACCAGGACTGCGACGGGATCCCCGACGACTGCTGCCCCGGGTCCGACTGCTGCGACGCCGACAACGACGGCTTCGGAGTCGGCCCCGGCTGCCCCGGAGGCGTTCAGGACTGCGACGACGCCAACCCGGCGGCCCACTCGACCGGCAGCCCGGAGCTCTGCGGAGACAACCAGGACAACGACTGCGACGGGCTGGTTGACGAGGACTGCCCTGGCACCTACTGCGTCGACAACGACGGCGACGGCTACGGCGTGGGGGTGGGGTGCAACGGCATCCAGGACCCGGACGACAACGACCCCAACGTCCCGTCGGCAAACGAGCTCTGCGGCGACGGGATAGACAACAACGCAAACGGCGTGATCGACGAAGGCTGCCCGGGCTGCATAGACTACGATGGGGACAGCTACGGCGTGGGCGACGACTGTCTGCCCGGCCAGCGGGACTGCGACGAGTCCGACCTGAGCATCCACCCGGGCGCGGCAGAGGTCTGCGATCTGGTGGACAACAACTGCAACTACACCATAGACGAGGGGACCCCAGGCAATCCCTGCCCGGATCCGCGCTGCGTGATCGCCTGCGCGGGCGACGCCGCCTGCATCGCCGCCTGCCCGGACCTGAACTGCATTGACAACGACGGCGACGGATGGGGAAGCGGCTCGGCCTGCACCGTGGAGGACTGCGACGACGCCGATCCCAACATGCATCCGGGCGCCGCGGAGGTCTGCGACCTTTTGGACAACGACTGCGACGGGACGCCAGACGACGGCACCCCGAGCTCCCCCTGCCCCAACGTGCAGTGCGTGATCGCCTGCGCGGGCAACCAGGCCTGCATCGACGCCTGCCCCATCCAGGACTGTATCGATCACGACGGCGATGGCTGGGGGGTCGGGGCGGACTGTGTGGAGTCGGACCCGGACGACAACGACCCCTCGGTGTTTCCGGGTGCGCCGGAGATCTGCGGAGACGGCAAGGACCAATCGGGGGACGGAGTGGTGGATGAGGGCTGTGTCCTCTGCGTGGATCACGACGGCGACGGCTATGGCGTCGGACCCTACTGCGACGTCCGAGACTGCAACGACGACGACCCATCGGTCCACCCTGGCGCGGTCGAGACCTGCGGCACCAAGGACCTCAACTGCGACGGCATCCTTCCTGCCAAGCGGGAGTGCGAGTCTTGCAGCTGCTCCCACGACGGGGGCTCGCCCCTCGCCCACTGGCCCACTGCGACCTTCATGGTGCTACTCCTGGGCGCCTTGATGGCCCGCCGCTCGAGGAGCCGAAGATCCCCGCGCCCATAGAATGCGGCTGGCGCCTGCCCGAGCAGGGGACCCGACCATGAGGGATCTCCGTTTTGACTTCGATGGCCGACGTCGCCTTCTCCTCTCGACGCACGCGGACACGGTTTTCATCCTGCCCGGGGCCCCGAGGGCGCGAAGGGCCCATGACGTCGAGCACCGCTACCGTCCGGATTCGGAACTCTTCTACCTGACCGGATGGACCGGCCCCGACTCCCTGGCGCTCCTTGGCCTGTCCGCTGGAAAGCCTCGACTGGTCCTCTTCGTACCCGAGCGGGATCCCGAGGCCGAGCTCTGGACAGGGCCGAGGCCAGGCCTTGAAGATGCCATCCGAGACCACGGCGCAGATGAAGCTCATCCCATTGGAGAGCTTACCGAGCGCCTCCCGGCGTTGCTCGTCGGCGCTCGCACCCTCGCCTACGCTCTGGGCCGAGACCGCGCCTCGGACGACCTCGTGCTCGGCGCCCTCGGCGCCGCAAGGACCCTGGCGAACAGGCAGGGGAGACCCTGCCCCGGGGACGTTCGGTTCCCCGAGCAGCTCCTCGGAGCGCTACGGGTGAGCAAGGACGAACAGGAGCTGGCGGCCATGAGGCGCGCCTGCTCCACCAGCGCCGCGGGACACCTGGCGGCCATTCGCGCCACTCGCCCGGGGCTCTTCGAGCGGGATCTGGAGGCCGTCCTGGAGCTCACCTTCCGCCGCAGGGGCGCCGCTGGGGCGGCCAGCCCTTGCATCGTGGCCGGAGGCGCCAACGCCACGACGCTGCACTACGACGCCAACGAGGATCCACTTCGTCCAGGTGAGCTGGTGCTGGTCGATGCAGGAGCAGAAGAGGAGCGATACGCGGGCGACATCACGCGCACGTTTCCGGTGGGAGGCCGCTTCACTCCACTACAGCGCAAAGTATACAAGGTCGTGTCGAGGGCCCAGCGCGAAGCCAAGGGAGCTGTGCGACCCGGAGCCACGCTCGGCCAGATACACGAGGTAGCCACCCTTCATCTCCTGGAAGGGCTCTGCTCTCTCGGAGTCCTCGCAGGAGAACCCGAGAAGCTGATCACCCAGGGGGCGCATCGCCCCTTCTACCCCCACCGCACGAGTCACTGGCTGGGCCTGGACGTTCACGACCCCGGCCCATCGGCTCCAGGCGAACCGGACCCGCCCCTCGCCCCGGGAATGGTGCTCACGGTCGAGCCTGGCTTGTACTTCCCAGCGGGGAGCGATGGGCTGCCCCCAGGCCTGGCCGGCTTGGGAATACGGCTGGAGGACGATTTGATCGTCACGCCCGACGGGTCCGAAACACTCACCGCCGAGGTCCCCCTGGAGCCCGATGATCTGGAGGATCTGGTGGGTTCAGGCCCCCTCCCCCCTCCCTAGTTCAACCGGGAGATCTCGCTGAGGTAGTCCTCCCGCTCCGGGCTGGCCTCCATCAGTGGGCGGAGCTGCCTCAGCAGGGTGTGCCCCTCGGCCTCGAGCCCGATCCGGATTGCGAGCCGGGCCGCGTGAAAGGCCGCGTCTGCAAATCGGGGATCCCGCTCGACTACGCCGAGGAGCATGTCCAGCGCCTCGGCCGACTCCAGCCGCAACCTGCGCTGCGCCTCACCCGGCTCCCCTGCCTCGGCCATGAGGCTGTACTCCGTCGAAGCCAACCGGATGCGGGCCTCCAGGTAGTCAAGGGCGGGTGAGCTGTCTCCTAGCAACCTGGCCTTCACGAGCTCCTGGGCGGCGGCCTCCATCTCGTCGCAGTAGAACAGGGTCCGCGCCAGGTGGAGACGCACCCGCCAGTCCCTGGGCTCCGCCCTGACGGCCAGGTGGGCCGCCGCCAAGGCGTTCCTGGGCTTCTGCTGAAGCAGCCAGGCCTCGATGGCCGCGGCCGCCTCGTGCGCGGGAAAATCCCGGTAGGTGAGGGAGGCGTTCCTCGGAATGAGCGGGATGAGGCCTTGAATCCGCTCCTTCAAGCGGCTCAGGTTCTCTCCCGAGAGCGGCGAAGAGGCGATGTGCAGCGGGGCTCTCCTCCTCCGCGCACGCCACCAGATAATCCCTGCAAGAAGAGCAGCTCCAAGTGCCAGAGCAGCGAGCCCGATGGTGAGGAAGACATCCAGCAAATAAAAACCATGCCTCCCGAATGGGAGGTACCGAAAAAGAGCATAGCCCATGGCCATATGGATGCAAGGGGCCCTTGGGACCTGCCCGCGGCGACTGCCTGAGCAAGCCCTCGGACAGGATGGAGCGACCAGGTCCAGGCGAGTTATCTGCCTGCCCTGGAGTAGGCAGCATGGGCTTCGGGGGTGTTTACGTTCACCAGACAGCCCGGATCCTCCACCACTAGGTCCTCCAGTCCAGGAGAGAGGGCCTCGATGAGCCCCCTCAACCCGGGCCCGGACCCTTGGGGCGGCTCAGCCCGGAGCACCGACGCTGGAACCCAGATCGGATGGCCTTGAGAGCCGGCGTGAACAGGACGCACCACCCGTTCCGGGTGTTGCCGGGCGTGGCCCAAGACAGAGGCCAAGGTGTGCGAGGAAGCGAAGGGGCTGTCCACGGGCCACACGAGGGCTCCAAACTCGCCATGCATGGCGCCGATCCCATAGCCCGAGCGGATCGAGGCGAGCATGTCCCCAAGCCCGGCGGGCACTGTGGCCTGAATGATGGTGGCGGCCCCCGTGCGCCCCAGCAGCTCCGTCAGCTCTGACAGGCGCGTCCCGAGGGCCTCGTCGTCCTCACGGCGGACGACAACAACCCTGCCAACGCCGGTGTCCAGCCCCCCGAGGGCGGCAATGATGGTCCCGATGAAATCAGTGTCTCCAAGTGGCAGAAGAGGCTTCGAGCGCCCCATGCGCAGGGAGCGCCCAGCCGAAGGGACGACAGCGAGGAGCCCAGGGTCCAACAAGGCAACTCTACCCAGAGCCCGAGCCTCTGTCCGTGCAGGGGTCGGCGCTGGCGCTCGATCCGGAGCCTTCACCTCTCCTGCTCCTTTCTTGCACCAACTCCGCGACGATTGACACGGCGATCTCCGCCGGAGACCGGCCACCCAGGGGCAACCCGGCTGGGCTCCGGACCTTCGCCCGCTGGTCCTCGGGCACGCCCGCGTCCTTGAGGGCCTGCTGCAGCTTGGCCGCCTTGGCCCGGGAGCCGATCATCCCGAGGTATGGCAGCCCGAGGGGCAGGAGCGCCTGCACGAGCGAGAAGTCGATGTCGTGGCTGTGTGTGACCACCATGACATAGGCATCCCCTGCATGGGCCGCGAGATCCAACTCCCCCAGACGGTTCGCAGCGCAGGCAGGAGACAGGGCGAAGGCGCTCGGAAACCGCTCGGGACGACGAAGCTCGTCCCTTGCGTCAACCACGGTCACCATGAATCCGCAGCGAGAGGCCAGCTCGCAGAGGTGCTCGGCGATGTGACCAGCGCCGAAGACATACAGCCGATCCCCCCGCCCGAGAGGCTCCAGGAACACCTTCGCGGAGCCGCCGCAGGCCATTCCAAGGTCGCCCCCCAGCTCGAAGCTCACGAGCCTCGGTGCGCCGGCGGCCTGAACATCGGGCGCCATGGCCCTCACCTTGTGCTCGAGAGCCCCGCCTCCCACGGTTCCCAAGATGCGTCCGTCGCCCAGGATGATCATCCGCGCCCCAGGCGACTGGGGTACCGATCCATGGGTCTCGACCACTGTCGCCAACACCCCACGCTCTCCGCTCCTGAGGACCTCCAAGATCTCGTCGAAGATGCTAGTCATGGCGTCGAGCCTACCATGGACCACCTACTCCATGTTCGGGATAACCGCCACGCCGGCAGTCTCCCGGGGTCGGGCTAGGGCTTGTCCGCGCCCCATACATGACCGCAAGAGAGGCAGTAGCCGCTCTCCCGGTCGCTCAGCTCGTCGAGACGGCCCGAGCCGCACTTCGGGCAATTCGTGACAAGGGTGCCTCTCGAGCGCCCGCGCCTCCCAAGACGCCTCGTGACGAACCAGCCCAGGCGGAAGGCGATCCAGCCGACCACGAGCAAGGTGCCGATAATCAAGAAGACGCGATTCATCACCAGACCTTATAGCATCAATCCTGCGACCGGCTCACCAGAAGGCGCCTCGTCCTGGTCCCGTCCAGGCAAGGGGCCCGGCGCAGGGTGGTCGCAAGAAAATCATCCGAGCGCGGCCGCCAGGACCCGCATGCGGTACTCCAGACTGTAATCGCATCGCCGTCGTCGCCGCGGTAGGCTCAGGCGGTCCTCTGTGAAACAACGAAGCCA
>JAVEWA010000241.1:0-9546 GCA_034004785.1 Polyangia bacterium | reverse complement strand
GCTTTTTGCGGCTTCACCTTCGACGTGCGCGAGGTGTGCCGCCTGGCCCACGCCCACGGCGCCTACGTGCTGGACGACTGCATCCAGGCCCTGGGCGCCATCCGGGTGGACGTGCGCCACGACGACATAGATTTTCTCACCTGCGGCTCCTACAAGTGGCAGTGCGGACCAGAGGGCGCGGGCCTCTTCTACATCCGCAAGGATCTGATCCCCAAGTTCAACCCGCGCTTTCGCAACTACCTCGCGGTGGAGATGCCCCGTGGGCTTCCATTCACGCTGTTCGATCACGACAACCTCGCCGACTGGGATCACCCCCAGCGGCAGACAGCGGAGAAGTTCTCCCTTGGGTCCGTGGTGGGCGCCTCGGCCTTTGGGTGGCTCGCCACCCTCCGGTTTCTCGAGAAGATCGGCATCGACAACATCGAGCGGCGGGTTCGCCACCTCGGCCAGTACACCGTGGCGGCCCTTCGGGAGGCGGGCCTCAGGGTCGTGACCCCGACGGCGCCGGAGAAGATGCACGGGCTGGTCGTCTACACGACCGGGGATCCAAAGCTCGACGTGGAGACCTACCAGCGCCTGAACGCGCCGCCCATCGGCAAGCGTCCCATCAAGATCTCCACCCGTGGGCTCGGCGGCGTGGGGGGCATCCGCATCAGCGCGCACTTCTTCAACACCGAGGAGGAGATTGACGAGACCGTTCGGCGGCAGATGGAGATCCTCGGCCCCCGCAGACCCCGCTAGGACTCTGGCGCTCGCCGGGCGAGCTGGTTGCCAACTCGACTGCTCCTCGTTGTTTGGCTGCGCCTCGAGCGGTCAAGGCAGGGGCGGCTGCACCGTCAGATGGATTCTAGAAAGCTGCTCAGGCTGGTAGCGGGCAGGCCGGCTGGACGCTCAACGGGGATGCTCTGGCGCGGCGGATCTCGCCGAGAGGCCTCTCATGGCCTGACCGGTTCTGGACGCGGCGTTTAGTGTCAGCTCCCCGGGTGGACAGGCGCCGAGGATCCAGCCTCCTGCGTCGCCGGCTCCGGGGCCGAGATCCACCACCCAATCCGCCGCTTCGATCACCGAGAGGTTGTGCTCCACCACCAGGAGGGAGAAGCCCTGCCCGAGGAGCCGCCCAAAGGCCTCGAGAAGCAGCTCCACGTCGGCCGGGTGCAGGCCCGCCGTCGGCTCGTCGAAGACCATGAGCCTCCCTCGTCCCGAGGGCTCGTCGCCCGAACCGGGCGCCCTGGAGCGGGTGAGCTCCTGGCAGAGCCTGAGGCGCTGCGCCTCGCCGCCGGAGAGGCTCCCGGTCTCCTGCCCGAGGGGCAGGTAGCCGAGGCCCAGGTCCATTGCCACCGCGAGAGGACCACGGATCTTCTGGATATCCGAGAATGCCTGGGCAGCCTCGGATATTCGCAGCTCCATCACGTCGGCGATGGAGCGGCCCTCGAGCCGGCATTCGAGGACCCCAGGCTGGTACCTGCGCCCCTTGCACTCGGGGCACTCGACCGTCACCGCCTCCAGGAAGACCATGGGGACCTTGATCCTGCCGGCCCCGCCGCACTCCGGGCAGGCCCCCGCCTTGGACGCCCATGAGACCGCGCTCCTTGGGAGCCCCAGCTCCCGTGCCGAGGTGCTTCTCGAGAAGAGGGCGCGGAGCTCCTCCTCGACGCCCAGCGCGCTAGCGGGGGTGGCGCCTCCGAGGTGCGCCTGCTGCCCGATGGCGGTCACCCCGGAGAAGCGCTCGAGGCCCCTCACCTCGCGGCAGCCGACCGGGCTGCCCGCGCTCGACGAGGCCACCAGGACGTCCAGCGCCAGGCTGGACTTGCCGCTCCCCGAGACCCCGGTGACCGCCACGAGGCCCCCCGAGGGGATCTCGACGTCGATGCCCTTCAGGTTGTGGGCCGAGGCGCCGAGGATCCTGATCCCCTCCCCAAGGGGTCTGGCGGCTCCAGGCGCGGAATGCTCGCAACGACCGGTCCTTTCGGGCTCGACCTTCGGTATGGCCAGCCCGCGTTGCCCTTCCATCCGAGCCAGGTGTGCCCGAAGATACCTGGCCGTGAGGGAGCCCTCGACCCTCGACAGCTCCTCGGGGGAGCCCTGGGCCACGATCTCGCCGCCGGCGGCGCCGGCGCCTGGACCCAGGTCGATCAGGTGATCCGCCGCGGCCCAGAGGGCAGGGTCGTGCTCCACCACCACCACCGTGTTTCCCTGGTCCCTGAGCTCGCCGAGGACCTCTATCAGGGCCATGGTGTCCGAGGCGTGGAGGCCGAAGGTGGGCTCGTCCAGGACATGGACGAGGCCCGTCAGCCCCGAGAGCAGGCTGGCCGAGAGGCGGGCGCGCTGGGCCTCTCCGCCGGAGAGGGTGTCGATCGGGCGGTCGAGGGACAGGTATCCAAGGCCCACCCGTCCCAGGTTTCGGCACCTGGACAGGAGGTGAGCCCGCGCTGGCTCGATCGTGGCGAGGGTCGCCTCGTCGAAGCCATGGCCCGAAGGCGCCTGTTTCCAGGCTTCGAGGAGCCTCGCCAGGTCTTCGACCGAGAGCTGGAGGGTCTCGTGGATGCTCCGCCCGTCCACCAGGAAAACGAGGGCCTCGGCCTTCAGGCGGGCGCCCTGGCAGGCGGGGCAGGGCGCTCGCCTCATGACCCCGAGCATGTCCACGCCGCGGTCGTCGGCGTGGAGCCGGGAGTACTCCTCCTCGATCCAGCCGCAGAGCCCGGGGAACGGCGCCTCGAAGACGTGGGTGCCCTCCCTCTTGCCCCTCTTGAAGCGCCACTCCACCTGGTGGGCCTGAGCGCCGGTGCCGTAAAAGAGGAGAGCTGTGGCCTCGCTCGGGAGCTCCCCCAAGGGCGCCTCGATGTCAAAGCCGTGGGCCCTGGCGACCGCCCGCATTATGGCCAGGTGCTTGCCCTCTGGATCCGTGTGGTGGCGGCCGGTCCTGGAGCCTGCGAGGGCGCCGCCCGCGAGAGGCAGCCCGGGATCCGTGACCAGCAGGGCGGGGTCGCAGATCATGCGCGATCCGAGCCCGTCGCAGGCAGGGCAGGCTCCCTGGTGGCTGTTCGAGCTGAAGAGCGAGGAGGTCACCAGAAAGCCCCGCTCCTCTTGGCAGGCAGGGCAGCGGGCCTGCCCGTGGGGCGCTCCGCAGGCAGGGCAGGGCGCGCGGCCCGCTCTCGAGTAGATGAGCCGGAGGGAGGTGAGGGCCTCGGTCAGGGTGCCGAGGGTGGATCTAGGGGAGGGCGTTGCCCGGCGCTGCCTGGCGGCCACGGCCGGGGACAGGCCAGTGGCGTCCAGGAGCCTGGCCCTGCCGTGCCCGCGCACGAATCTCCTTGCGTAGGTCTTCAGGGTCTCGGCGAAGCGGCGCTGGCCCTCGGCGTGCAGGGTGTCCATGGCCAGGGAGGACTTACCCGAGCCCGAGACGCCGGTGACGACCACGAGCTTGCCCCTGGGGATGACCACGTCCAGGCTCTTGAGGTTGTGGGTTGAGACGGCGGTGAGGCGGATCTCCTCGGGGCCGGCCCCGAGCTCCCCGGACGACGCCTTGTCAGGCGGGCATCGCGTCTCCGTCCGGTCCGTGATCGAGTCGCCCTCGAGGGCCCGTCGCAGGTGAGCGCCCGTGAAGGAGCCCGTCGCCTCGGCAACCTCCTCGGGGGGGCCCGCTGCCACCAGGCGTCCGCCCCCCGTTCCGGCGCCGGGACCCAGGTCACAGACCCAGTCGGCGTGCCTGATGAAGTCCAGGTCGTGCTCCACGGACACGAGCGTGTTTCCCGCGTCCACCAGCCTGTCGAGGACCCCGAGGAGCACCTTCAGATCGGCCAGGGAGAGCCCCACCGAGGGCTCGTCCAGGATGTAGAGGGTGCGTCCCCTCGAGGGACGCTCGAGCTGGGCGGCGAGCTTCACCCGCTGGGCCTCGCCGCCAGACAGGGTGGTGGCGCTCTGGCCCAGCTTGAGATAGCCGAGGCCCACCGAGGAGAGGGCCGCGAGGGTTCGAAGGATCCCGGGGTGATCGGCGAAGAGCGCGCTGGCTTCCTCGACAGTCATCTCCAGCACGTCGAGGATCGAGGCCCCCAGGTAGGTCGCACGGAGGGCCTCGGGCCCAAAGCGCCTGCCCTCGCAGGCGGGGCAGGGCACCGAGGTCTCGCCCAGGTGCTGCAGGCCCACGGTCAGCTCTCCCGCCCCCTGGCAGGTCTCACAGCGCCCGCCCTCGGTGTTGAAGGAGAAGAAACCCCTGCCCCAGCCCCTCTGCCTCGCGAGGGGCGTCTGGGCGAAGACCTCGCGGATTTTGTCGAAGGCCTTGGTGTAGGTGGCCGGGTTGCTCCTCGAGCTCCTCCCGATGGGGGCCTGGTCAACCGAGATGACTTTCTCGATGTCCTCTGCGCCAAGGATATCGTCGTGAAGGCCCGCCTGGCCTTGGGCCCCTTGCAGCCTCGCTCTGAGGGCCTTTCCGAGGATGTCGTTCACCAGGGTGGACTTGCCGGCGCCCGAGACCCCCGTTACCACGATGAAGGCGCCGAGCTTGAAGGTCACGTCGATCTTCGCGAGGTTGTGCTCCGACGCGCCGAGGATCCGCAGCTCGCCCTTGCCCGGGCGCCGCCTCGCCGGAGTTGGAATGCTCTCCCTTCCCGCTAGGAAGGCCTGGGTGGGAGAGCGAGCCGCCCGGTGTCCATCCTGCCCAATCACGAAGGGCCTCGAAGGCCCGCAGTAGAGGATCTCCCCGCCCGCCTCGGCCGCTCCCGGACCCACGTCCACGAGCCAGTCGGCGCGCCTCATCACCGCGGGATCGTGCTCCACCGCCACCACGGTGTTGCCCATTTCCCTGAGCTCATCCACCACGTCGAGGAGCCTGGCCACGTCCTCGGGGTGCACGCCCGCGGTGGGCTCGTCCAGGACGTAGAGCACGCTCGAGAGCCTGGAGGTGAGCTGGGTGGAGAGCCGCAGGCGCTGCGCCTCGCCGCCCGAGAGGCTCTCGGAGCTCCTCGAGAGGTCCAGGTGGGAGAGCCCCAGCCGGACGAGGATCGAGATCCTCCGCTCCATCTCCTGCCGCACCGCCGCGGCGATCTCGGATGACCGCTCCGAGACCGGAAGTGCCTCGAGAAACAGGCCGAGCTCTGGGAGGGGCAGGCCGGCGGCCTCGCCGATGTGCCTCTGGGCGATGGTGACAGCCCTGGCATCGGGGCCGATTCTCGTGCCCTGGCAGGCCTTGCAGGGCCTCGTGCGCACGAAGCGCAGGATGTTGGCGTTCCTCTTCTGCGCGAGGATCTCCTCCATGATGGTGAGGATCCCCTTGTAGTAGCCCTCCTGCCGGGGCTTGGCGGTCATGCCCGTCCAGCGCAGCCTGGACTCCAGGGGGTGCTTGCCAAAGGGGATCTTCAGGCGCCCAGAGCCCCGGAGCACCACCTCCCGCTGCTCCTCGGTGAGCTCTGCCCAGGGAGTGTCCACTCCGAAGCCATGGGCCCGGCACACCTGATCGAGGACATCCACCGTGACCTGGGAGTACACGATGTAGCCGCTCGGAGTGGTGGGGACCAGGGCCCCCTGCCTGAGCGAGAGGCCTGGATCCCGGATGAGGAGCGACGGGTCCACCCCATCCGAGACTCCCAGCCCCCGGCACTCGGGGCAGGCCCCCATTGGCGTGTTGAAGGAGAAGAGCCGGGCCTCCAGCCTGGGAGCGGCCGCTCCGCAGGAGGGGCAGAGGATCTCTGCCCGCCCCTTGGCCCTTGGCGCCCGCCCACCGACCGAGCCCAGGCCGCCGAGCTCGGAGCCGCAGCTCGCGCAGCGCCTGTCACCCACGAGATCGCCCAGCCTGGCCCAGAGGAGCCTCAGGAGATCGTAGAGGCCCGTGAGGGTCCCAACCGTGGACCTCGGCGTACGCACCACCGAGCCCTGGTCCACCGCCAGGGCTGGCAGGAGCCCATCTGCGGCGCCGAGCGCGGGCAGCCTTCTTTGGGCCATGAACCTCCGAGCCTGGGAAGAGAAGGTCTCGAGGTATCGCCTCTGTCCCTCGGCGAGGAGGGTGTCTATGGCCAGGGAGGACTTTCCAGAGCCGGATACTCCCGTTATGACTGTTAGTGAACCATGCGGAATTACTGCTGTTCCACCCTTCAGGTTGTGCTCGGCCAGACCATCGAGGGAGACTTCGCGCTTCATGACCAGCCAGGTTGAATAATCCAGGTGCTTGGTGCGTCGTTGACTTCCGATGCGAGCATAGTATTAATCCGGGCTCAAAGTCTCAGCAACCCTTTGAAATGGAAGGAATCGACATGAGGAAGCTACTTGTTTTGTTGTCTCTGGTTCTTTTCCCGACCTTCGCCCAGGCCCAGTGGGTCCACCTCGGCACCACCGCAGTGGATCACCGCGCCGAGAAGGACACCCTTCGCACCCAGCACCAGGGCGCCATGAAGGGGATCCAGTTCCGGGTCATGCACAACGACGTGCGCTTCATCCGGTTCCAGGTGCAGTACGCCAATGGCGCGACCCAGGAGATGCCGGTGAACGCCGTGGTGCGGGCCGGGCAGTCCTCTGGCTACTACGATCTTCCGGGCAGGGCCCAGGTGATCCGGAGCATCAACTTCTGGTACAAGACCATGGGCCGCCGTGGACCCAAGGCCCAGGTGGCGGTGTACGGCAAGGCCGCTCCCACGCCTCCCCCGCCTCCGCCTCCGCCCCCGGTCGTGCACAAGCCCCAGTGGGTCCACCTCGGCACCACCCTCGTGGATCATCGCGCCGAGAAGGACACCCTTCGCACCCAGCACCAGGGCCCCATGAAGGGGATCCAGTTCCGGGTCGCGCACAACGACGTGCGCTTCATCCGGTTCCAGGTGCAGTACGCCAATGGCGCGAGGCAGGAGATGCCGGTGAACGCCGTGGTGCGGGCCGGGCAGTCCTCTGGCTACTACGATCTCCCGGGCAGGGCCCAGGTGATCCGGAGCATCAACTTCTGGTACAAGACCATGGGCCGCCGTGGACCCAAGGCCCAGGTGGCGGTGTACGGCAAGGCCGCTCCCACGCCTCCCCCGCCTCCGCCTCCGCCCCCGGTCGTGCACAAGCCCCAGTGGGTCCACCTCGGCACCACCCTCGTGGATCATCGCGCCGAGAAGGACACCCTTCGCACCCAGCACCAGGGCCCCATGAAGGGGATCCAGTTCCGGGTCGCGCACAACGACGTGCGCTTCATCCGGTTCCAGGTGCAGTACGCCAATGGCGCGAGGCAGGAGATGCCGGTGAACGCCGTGGTGCGGGCCGGGCAGTCCTCTGGCTACTACGATCTCCCGGGCAGGGCCCAGGTGATCCGGAGCATCAACTTCTGGTACAAGACCATGAACCACCGGGGCCCCAAGGCCCAGGTGAAGGTGTACGGCCGGCTGTAGCTCCCATCGGGCAGCTGCCTCGCTGAATCCCATCCATTGAAGCTCGAACCAGGGGACCTTTCCGAGGGGGCCCAGCTCGCACCCGGGCTCGCCCCCTCGGGCGCCGACCGGCCGCGAAGTCACCTGCAACGGGGGCGTGGCAGGGGGTCAGAACTTCGACTCGAGATCCAGGAGCTGCTCCTCGATCCTGTACTTCCTGGCGGGCTGGAAGAGGCTCCGGCTGGGACGGCCAGGGCTCGCCGCCGGGCTGGGGTGGCTCATCTCGCGGCGCATGGCCAGGTCCCGCCTGCGCCGGGTCTCCAGCACCAGCTCGGATGGGTACTCGACCTGGTAGGCGATCCGGAACTCCCGCTTCTCCTTGGGCTTGAGGGTCAGCTTCCAGTGGAGGAGCCCGCGCTGGTCCGGCTTTACGCCGTCCGAGATCCTGACCTCGTCGATCCTGATCTCCTTGTTCTCCGACAGGGGGATGCGGTCCGCCAGGGCCACTGCGGTCTCCTGGGTGGAGAGGTTCTCGATGGTCACCACGAAGGAGACCTGCATCTTGCTGCGCTTTCGGCGCACGAGGGAGCTCTGCTTGCGATCGAGCTTGCGGGAGAGCTTGAGGTGATCTGCCACGCTGAGAAAGAGCGAGAAGCGCTCCCCCTGGGCGATGAAGTCCATGTCGGTCATCCCGAGGAAGGCGCCGTCCTGGTAGAGGGCCACCTTGCCCGGCAAGAAGGGCTGGGCCGAGGAGTTGGTCATCTCGAGGGTGCGGGCGGCGTTCAGGGACTGCTCTGGCACCGCGAGGATCCGCTGGACGGTCTCGAGGCTGGCCTGGCCTATCCGCATCCTGACAGGGTGGCCGTCGCCCCGCACGCAAGGCGCGGCGCTCGCCTTGAAGTGGGCGGTGGTCCCCCGCTTCTGAAGGGTCTCGAAGAGCTGGACCGTCTTGCTCTGGACCACCTGGAGGTAGTCGAGCTTGCTGCGATAGACCTGGTCGAAGTTGCTCCTGTACTGGGAAGCGGCCCTCTGGTGGACCTTGTTCCAGAGCTGGTTCTGCTTCTGGAAGGCCTCCTGGGCCCGCGAGAAGGAGGACATCCTCGTTGTGAGGACCCGGGTGGCGGTGTGGGTGTCGCCCAGGGTCAGGGCCTCCAGCTCGGGGATCTTCATGGACTCGACGGATGACTGGGTGGAGAAGGAGATCTTGGCGTTCTGCCAGTCCTCGCCGCTGGTCTGGGTCACCACCGCGAAGGAGTCCACCTCGGCGATCTTCGAGTCGGAGGTGCTCACCCTGAGATCGTGAATGGGCTCCCAGGTGGCGCCCGGGATCATGTAGGTCAGCTCGAGGGCGCTCGGGGTCGGGCGGCTGCTCTGCATGGTCACGAGCACTCTTGTCTGCTCGAGCTTCATCAGGTTCTGCAGCTCGGCGAGCCTCCGCTGGCTGGCCTCGTATTCCGGCATGATCTGCTCGCGCTGACGCATAACCTCGCGACGGGCCTTGGCGGTGGAGCGCAGGGCGCTCGAGACGAAGGCGAGCACCTCCTGGTAGCTCGTTACCTTGATGTTGGCGATGATCACGTCCTTGTTGATCTTCTCGAGGGAGAAGGCCTTGATCCCCTCGATCTGACGCTTCTGCGCCTCGAGCACCACGAGCTCGTCACCGAGGGCCTCGAGCTTGCCCTTCAGCTCCTGGTTCTCCGCCTTGGCCTTCAGCCAGGTCTTGTCCGTGGCCCTCGCGAGGAAGTCGCGCTCCACTCGCACGTCCACGATCCGGCCCTCGCTCGCCGAGACGCGGACCGAGCCGTCGTCCACCCAGCCGGGCAGCTTCTTGAAGGCGAAGACCCTGGGCTCGGTGGAGAGCCGCACGCTCGCCATACGAGTCACCCGGGCCCGATCCGAATAGACCGTTACCTCAGTGACCCGCGAGGGGAGCGCTTGGGCGTTCGAGGCCTCGGGCAGCTCGGCCACCGCGGGCGCCTTCACGTTGGCGGTGGAGGGCCGCTCGGGTGGCGGCAGGGCCTGGGGCGCGGCGCAGCCGACTAGGGCAAGTGAGGCTCCGCACAGCCAGAGGTGATTCGCAACTCTCCGCGTTACAATGCTTTTCCTGTCTCTCATGGTAGCTCCTGCCCTGGTGGACGCTCCTCGAGTCGGGCCCGGGCCCGCCCCTGCCTTTGCGTGGAGAGGGCTCGGGCCGTGACGTCCCGCCTGCAACGTCCGAGCG
>JAVEWA010000240.1:0-9626 GCA_034004785.1 Polyangia bacterium | reverse complement strand
TCCCTGAGGCGCGTCAGGGTTTCCACCCGGCGCCGGGTGGCTTCGGTCCGCTCATGGCCCTCGTAGAGGGCAAAGCACACCCGGAGCTCGCACAGCCGGCGGTAGAGGGAGCTCATGGCCCTCGTAGAGGGCAAAGCACACCCGGAGCTCGCACAGCCGGCGGTAGAGGGTCCCGAAGGCCTCCCTCAGGTTGGCGTCCTCTGCCAGCTCGCCGAGGATCTCCCGGCGGAACTGCCGCACCCGTGGGGAGGAAGGTGGTGAGGCGAGGACCCGCGTCACGAAGGTGCGGTTGAGTGGCGCCTTCCAGGTGCCTAGAGTGACTCCCATGCAGCGGTCCACCAGCTCGGGGAGGGCGAGGTCCGCGAGGTAGCTCTCCGGACGGAAGTCCGAGGGAGTGAGAGGGAACTCGTCCATGGCCCGTTCCAGGGTCTCCAGGCAGCCGCCTCCCGCGAAGGCGAAGTCGAGGGCGCCGCAGAGCAAGGGGCCATCCACGCCGAGGCCAGCCTGGGAATCAAGCAGATCGGGGATGTGCCGGATTGAAGCCAGGGCCGAGTGGCCGCTCGGGGTGAAGCGGTTGGCGTCTTCCATGAACCGCGACGAGGCCAGGGCCCGACGCGCGGCCCGCAGGGGCGAGGACCGGAGGGCGAGGCGTTCGTCCCGGGAGCTTCGAAGTCGTTGCATCCGATCAGTATAGCCCCAAGAGGCGGCGGAGGGATGGGCAGTGGTGCAGGGGTCCTATTCTTCTTCGGTGGGCGCCAAGGCGGCGGCGAAGCCGTGCAGGTCCGAAGGCTTCGCGAAGCGGGCCAGGATGGACGCCTCCACCGCCAGGGGGAGCTCGTCTCCGGGGCCGAGCTCCGAGAGCGGCTTGGGGCTGGGGTCCTTGTCCCTCTCGGAGCGGGGGAAGATGGCCAGGGCTTCACCAACCTTGGAGTAGCGCCGGTCCACCAGGGCGAGCCCGATCTGGGTTCGGCCAATCGTCACCGAGCTGGTAACGAACCCGATGTAGCGGCCGCGCTTTCCATCCAGGACCTTGTTCCCTGGGTTCACCTTTTTGGCGCCCACCGGGGTCACCTGGAAGCGGACGATCTCACGATCCCTCGCCGCGAGGGCGGCGGCCATGGCGGCCCTGCCGACGAACCAGGGCTTGTGCATCCTGACGAAGGGGGCGTAGCCCGCTTCCAGAGGGTTCACGCCGTGGGCGCCGGCGAGCTCGTGGCCGTGGAGGGGGAGGCCGGCCTCGGTGCGAGTGGAGTCGCGGGCGCCGAGGCCCGCCGGACGAACGCCGAGGTCGCGGCCAGTGTCGAGGATCAGGTTCCAGAGCTTGGGGGCGCGTTCCGGGTGGACGAAGATCTCGTATCCAACGTCCTCGCCCGTGTAGCCCGTGCCTGCGATGACCACCGGCAGGTCCTCCAGCAGACCGGCCGTGAGCGTGAAGCGGCCAAGCTCCCTTAGGCGCCGTGCGAAGTCGGCGTCCTTCGCCAGCCGCAGCAGGGTGGGCAGGGAGGCTGGGCCTTGCAGTGCCAGATCAACGCGGCGCTCTTCGCCGAGGGACTCGTCGAGCTTCATGTCGAGGAGCTGGACCTCTCCCGGGTCCACGTCGAGCCGTCTTGCGGGCGCGGCCGGATCCAGGCAGACCTTCCCCGTGAGAGCCGCCCTCAGCCAGGCCTCGTCCACCTCGGCGTTGGCCGCGTTGATGACCACCATGAAGCGGTCAGCGCCCTCCCGGTACACGATGATGTCGTCGATGACCCGCCCGTCCGGGCCGAGCAGGTACGAGTAGTGGCACTGCCCGGGTTTGAGCCAGGGTACGTAGTTCGTGGTCATCAGGTCGAGGAAACGCTCCGCGTGTCGTCCCTGGACGCGCAGCACGCCCATGTGGGAGACGTCGAAGAGGCCAGCGCCGAGGCGGACAGCCCTGTGCTCCGCGCCGATCCCCTCGTACCAGACCGGCATCTCCCAGCCCGCGAAGGGGACGATGAACTTCTTCTTGGTGAGCTTCAGGTGCTCGCCGTACAGACAGGTGCGCCGGAGCGGCAGCTCGGGCTTCGAGAAGTCGTGCTCTGGCGGCGGGGCGCTGGTGGTTGCGGTGCCGGCTACCACCGCCTCCTGGCCGACGAACCATGGCTTCGAGACGCAGAGGAGCTCGGCAGGCAGGCAGCGGCCGAGGTCTGCGCCGGCTGGCTCCGGGCTCCCGGTCGTTGGGAGCTTCGCCTCCTTGGACAGGCGATCGAGGGCCTCGGTGCCGATGGGTGTGGCGCCAGCCTCGAGCAGGCGCGTCCAGATGACCTGCACTTGCTCAGCCGGAGCGATGAGAGCGATCTCCTTTCCCACTCCGGGCGACTGCACGGCGAGCAGATCGCCATCCTGCCGGAGCTCCCCAGGCTCCATCTTGGCCAGGGCAGGGATGGCCTTGCCAAGCACAGCGGGGGCATTGGGGCCGCCGAGGCCGATGAGGGAGACGCTGGTCTGGTCCGCCAAGATCTGCACGACGGCGGGGCCCTCGGCCTTCCTGAAGATGTCTTCGTCCTGCAGCACGTAGCCGTCCGAGATGGCGCGAAGCCAGGTGGCCACCCTAGGCCCCTGGCCCCCACGAGTGATCACCAGGAAGTTATCGGGCTCCCGTACCGGTTGGGACAGCCGGGCCACCGTGACCAGGTCGATCGGCGCGCCCTGCCGGTCCAGGAAGAGACCTGCCGCGCAGCGATTGGCGCCCAGCCTCAGAAGATCCACCGTTAGAGAGCATTGCAGGAGCTTCTCGGCCCTGGCGCCCTCCACCCTGATGGCCGAGGCGTCACCCAGGTCCCAGAGGGCGCAAGATTCGCGAGCCGCCTTCACCTCCGTCTCGACGTCGCCGAACCGGAGCGGAACGCGCCAGCCCGCGCGTTCGCCGAGCAGGGCGCCCGCTCTGGCATGAGCCTCCCCGAGGGGCGTCGGCCTTGATCCTGATGGTGCCTCCAGCGTGACCTGGTGCGGGTAGGCGCTTGCGCTGCCGTCGCCTGGGCTCGCGTCGGCTGCCTCGTCGGCCAGGGAGGCGAGCTCGGCGCGGGCCTCTTCCCAGAGGGGCCAGTCGAGCTTGCCGCGCCCGACCGCGCCTCCCCCATACAGGTACTCGAAGGCGTGGGTCCCGCGAAGGACCCGCAGCACCACCTCCGCGATGCGGACCATGTGCTCTGGCCCGAGGCCCCGCTGCGTGACCCATACCGTGCCGAAGCGCAGCCCGGTGGGCTGGGTGGCCGAGGTGTCTCCCATGATGGTGTTCTTGTTGACGGTGAGCCCGAGCATGTCCAGCACTCGAGCCGCGATCTCCCCCGTGAGGGGTTGGCCAGAGGCAGAGCGAAGGGACTTGAGGTCAAGGAGGCACAGGTGCGTGTTGGTTCCTCCGTATGCGAGCTTGGCGCCTCGCTCCAGGAAGGCCCCGGCAAGGGCCGCGGCGTTCTCGAGCACGTCCTTCATCAGGGCCCGATGGGTCTCGGAGCGCGCCAAGCCGAAGGCCACTGCCTTGGCCGTTATCTGGTGGATGTGTGGTCCACCCTGCTCGCCAGGGAAAACACCGAGATCCACGCGGGCGGCGTGGGCCGGATCCGTGGTCAGGATGGCAGCCCCCCTGGGGCCACAGAGGCTCTTGTGGGTCGTGAAGGAGATCACGTCTGCGTAGCCCACCGGGCTCGAGAGCACGCCGGCGGCAACAAGGCCTGCGGTGTGGGCGATGTCTGCGTGCAGGATGGCACCCACCTGGTCGCAGACGGCTCGCAGCGCCGCCCAGTCGATGTCCCATGGATAGGCCGAGAATCCCGCAACCAGCAGCGCAGGGCGCCATTCCCTGGCCAGCCGGGCCATGGCCTCGTAGTCCAGCCTGCCGTCCTTTCCGGGCCGGTAGGCGGCGATGCGGTAGGTACGACCGCTCCGGTTCACCTCTGACCCGTGGGTCAGGTGGCCGCCACAGGTGAGGTCCATGCCCATGATGCAGTCGCCTGGCTTGAGGAAGGCGTTGTACACCGCGTTGTTGGCCGCTGCCCCCGACAGGGGCTGAACGTTGGCGAAGATCCGATCCTGGGGAACCCGCTCGTTCGCAAAGGCCTGTGCAGCTCGCCGCTTCGCCAGGGCCTCCACGAGGTTCACGTAGTCGCAGCCCTTGTAGTAGCGCCGGTCCCCATAACGTCTGAACTCCACGAAGGTCCCGTCGAAGGCCTCCAGGGCCGCCTCGTCCAGCTCGTTCATCCTTGGCGAGGGGTATCCTTCGGCGTAGATGTTGGCGAACTCGCTCAGCATTGCCTCGCGCACCGGGCGGGGGCAGATGGACTCCGACGCGATCATGATGAGCTTGCGGCTTTGCCGATCCCGCTCGAATTGGCAGAGGCGGTGTACGAAGGGGTCTAGCTGCTCGAGCGGGGAGAGGGCCACGCGGGGGGTGGGGGTCATTGGGAGCTCCTTCTCAGGGGTTGTTTCCAGGCATTAATACCAGGGCTGGCCTGCGGTGCAACAGGCGCCTATCGGGCGCCGTCCAGGTGGAAGGATTCAGGGCTTGACTGGGGCGGCCCCGTGGTTAGATTTCCTGCGTCCGATTTGGACCATTTGCCGGCAACGGCCGGTATACATAAGTCTTTTTGACGACAAGGGAGGTATGCCATGCAGTACTGGAGATGGCCTGCTCTGGACGTTGAGTCGGAGGCAGCACGAATGAGGCGGGACCTCGAGAGGGTATTCGGGTCACGGTCTTTGCTTCCCGCCCAGACCGTCTTCCCCGCGATCAACATCTATGACGACGGGGAGGCTTTCGTAGCTCGGGCCGAGCTACCCGGTGTGACCCCAGAGTCGCTGGATATCACGGCCACGGGAAGCACCTTCACAATCAAGGGCGAACGAAAGGCCTTCGAGGCGCCGGAGGGCGCGTCCTGGCACCGCAGGGAGTGTGACTGCGGCAAGTTCAGCCGATCCTTCCGCCTGCCCGATCCCATCGACTCGGGAAAGGTGAAGGCGAGCTTCAAAAACGGCGTTCTGGAGCTACTCCTGCCCCGCGCGCAGACAGCCCAGGCTCGAAAGGTCTCAATCCAGTAAGGGGGAGGTGAAACATGGCAACCAAGAAGCGCGAGATGGAAGCTCAGGAGAAAAAGGAAGTGCAGAGCGAGGGCAAGGAGCCCACTCGAGAGGGATTCTGGTTCAGGCCCCTCGTGGACATCTTCGAAACCGAAGCTGGCATTACCCTTCGCTGCGACATGCCTGGGGTCGGCAAGGACGGCTTGGACATCGACCTCCGGGAGGATGTCCTGACGGTGACGGGGAAGGTGGAAGCGGCGCAGCAGGCGCGTCAGCGAATTCACTCGGAGTACGAAGTGGGAGGCTTCACCAGGCAGTTCCAGGTGGGTGAGGCCATCGACCAGAACAAGATCACGGCGAACCTGTCTGATGGCGTGCTCACCGTGCATCTGCCGAAGGCCGAGAAGCTGAAGCCCCGCAAGATCGAGGTCACTGCGATCTAGGCTACCCGTGGCTCGACAGAAGCCTCCTCGGCCTGGGTGACCGGACGTTGACAAGGGCATCGAAGGACCTGTCACTTTGCTTGGCAACGGGTTAACGGGCATTCTCTGACGAGTTGCAGCCAAGACCGTGCGCTCTGGCGGCCGCCCCCAAGGGACAGGTGCTTCGTGAAGATAGCCAGCTGGAACGTCAACTCCATACGGGCAAGGCAGGACAGGCTGATAGCCTGGCTGGGCAAGGCGCGGCCAGACATCATCTGCCTGCAGGAAACCAAGGCCGTTGACGACGCATTTCCCCTCGCAGCGATTCGGGCTTCGGGCTACGAGGCCCTCTTCTGGGGGCAGAAGGCCTACAACGGAGTGGCGATACTCGGCCGCGGGCCAGTGAGAGCCCTGGCTCGAGGGTTCAACGATGGCGAGGACGACCTCGGCGCTCGCTTCCTGCTGGCAGAGGCCTGCGGAGTACTGGTTGCATCGGTTTACGTGCCAAACGGCAGGGAGGTGGGGACCGAGCATTACGCCGCGAAGCTGGCATGGCTAGGGCGTCTCCGGCGGTTTCTGGACCGGGAGGTCGAGGGCACCATACCGCTCGCCCTCTGCGGTGACTGGAACATCACCCCCGACGATCGCGATGTATGGGATCCGGAGGGCCACCGTGATTCCATCCACTGCCATCCCGAGGAGCGTGCGGCGCTCGAGCACCTCATGGCCTACGGTCTCGTCGATACCCTGCGTCTGTACGACCAATCGCCCGGCCTCTACTCTTGGTGGGATTACCGGGAGCTCGGTTTCGTGAAAGACAGGGGCATGCGCCTCGATCTCGTCCTAGCCTCGAAGCCGCTAGCGGTCCGCTGCACTGCGGCAGGCATCGATCGCGAGGAGCGGAAGGGCAAGGGTGCCTCCGACCACACACCCGTGTGGGCCGAGTTTGCCTAGGTCCGGAAGACCCTCTTCGGGTTCTGGGGTCAAATCCCGTCGGAATCGTGATAAGCTCCCGGCGTGTCGGTATCGTCCTACAAGCGTGGACCCAGAGCGCCCCGAGCGGTTTTCCCACTCCTCGTGCTCGGTGCGCTTGCCGCCTCATGGAGCCACGCCGAGGCAGCCCGGATGCGTAGGCCTTTCAACGTGTCGGTGGGGGTGAACTACGGCCGTGACAATTACTCTGGCTCTGGGTGCCGCGACTACCAATGCGGGGGCTATTGCTACGACGGGCACAGCGGCACTGACTTTCCGCTCTCCCTCGGCACGACTGTGGTAGCGGCCTTTGCCGGACAGGTGACCGCCACCTACAACGGCTGCGCGAACTACGGCTACCTCGGGAACACCTGCGGCGGCCGTTGCGGCAACTATGTCAGGATCCAGAACTCGGACGGGACCGCCATCCTGTACTGTCACCTCATGCTCAACTCGATAACCGTCTCCGTGGGGCAATGGGTGAGCTGTGGCCAGACCGTGGGGCAGTCCGCCAGCTCTGGCAACTCCACCGGGCCCCATCTCCACCTCGGCTACTACGTGAGCGGCGTGACCCGGGATCCCTTCGCCGGATCGTGCTCCCAGAGCACCAGCTACTGGGTCTCCCAGGGGACCTACCCTCACCCGATCCCATCCACCTCTTGTGAGACGAGCTGCACCTGTACCCCCGGCAATACCCAGACCCAGGCCTGCGGCAACTGCGGCACCCGGAGCCGGAGCTGTCTGTCCAACTGCCAGTGGGGGAGCTGGTCTTCCTGTACGGGCACCGGGCCTTGCAGCCCCGGACAGACCCAGACCCAGGTCTGCGGCAACTGCGGTACCCAGAGCCGGAGCTGTCTGTCCAATTGCCAGTGGGGAGGTTGGTCCACTTGCGCCGGCCAGGGGCCCTGCAGCCCCGGACAGACCGAATCAAGGGCCTGCTGCGACTGCGGCACCGAGGGCCGGAGCTGCCAGGCAAGCTGCCAGTGGTCCGCCTGGAGCGCCTGTAGCGGCCCAGACCCCGTTGGGGCTCCCCCCTGCGATACCGGGGAGCTCGGCGTCTGCGCGGATGGACAGCAAAGATGTATCGGGGGATGCCTCACCTGCGTACGCCTGGTGGACCCTTCGCCCGAGCTCTGCGACAACCTGGACAACGACTGCGACGGGGTGCCAGACGACGGCGCGCCCCAGGAGATGGGCGTCCCTCCGCCGCCCTATGCGGCTCGACTCCTCGACTTCAGCGCCCCTCAGCGACTCGGGCAGGGAGAGAGCGGGCAGGGATGGGCTGTCTTCGAGAACGTGGGCTCTGCCCCGTGGGAGGCAGGGGCTCTGTGGCTCCAGGCCCTCTCACCCGTGGAGGAGGGCGCGCCCAGCCTGCTGTGGGACGCCGAGGCCTGGCTTGCCCACGACGTCGCCGCGACGAACGCCGAAGCGGTGGAGCCAGGAGGCTTTGCCGAGCTGGTCTTCAGCCTCAAGCTCGCGCCCACCGAGAGGCATCCAGTGACGGAGCGGTTCCGGCTCCTCGGGCCAAGCGGCGAGGCCATCCGCTGCCCCTCCTCCGAGCTGGAGCTCCGCGTGGGGCCTGCGAGGGTGACCGCTGGACAACAGTCTGAGGAGCCCGAGCTGCCTCCCACCGCCGAGCTCCCCAGGGCCTGGGATCCCATGGTCTATGGAGGATGCGGCTGCCAGACCTGGGCGCCGTCCTCTGGGGGGGGGCTTGGGCTAGGGATACTGTTCCTCATCTTGCTCACGGTGCCTTTCCGGCGCAGATCGGAGCGATGCTCCACGGCCTTCGGCCGGCTCAGCTCTGGCTCGCGCACATCGAGCTTGATCCTGGCGATTGTCCTGGTCGTGGTGGCCTCCTGCGGGGAGGGCGAGCTCGTGGCGCCAGCCCAGAAGCGGGCTTCCTCGACCGGAGATGCGCCAGCTCTGGCTTCGCTCGGGGCGAGGCAGTCCAAGCTGGTCAGGGCCCTGGGAGCCCTGAGTCCCGAGGAGGAGCTTCTGGACGCGGCCGAGGACGGCCGCCGCCTGGTGGGGCGCCGGCGGGTAGCGCCTGAGCAGAGCTCTGCCTGGCTGACCTACGACGCCTGGCTCGTCTCGGCCCAGGGCCACCCTGTGCCCATTCCCTTGCCGGACGGCGTCCTCCAGGAGGCCAGGTTCTCCCCGCTATCTGGCGGGCCCATCGCGCTTGTCGATCGCCAGGGCAGGCTCTTTGTCTGGGCTGGGGAGCAGGCCAAGCCTAGTCTCGTGGACCACCCGGTGCTACCAGGGTTGGCCTGGTCCAGGGACGGGGCGTCCATCGCCTACGTGCAGGGAGAGGTTCCGGAGCTCACCTTACGCAGATACGACCTCGCCAAGGAGCGCCACGGCACCATCGTGGCGCCTGGACCGCCTCTCGCGCTCCCTGCCTTCTCCCCTGATGGCGCCGAGCTCGTGTTCGCCTCGGCCAGGGACGGGGTGCCGGCGCTCTATCGGGTCAGGACGGACGGCACTGGTCTCGGGCGGCTCACCAACCGTGACATCACGGTCCAGGCCCTCCGCGTAGGCGCCGGCGGCTTGCCCATGCCAGAGGGCAACCGCCCACCCGTCTGGCACGGCGGCCAGGTGGTCTATGAGGCCGGCGGAGGAGTCTTCGCCGTGGACGCGAGCCGGGGCAGGCTACGCTGGAAGCTCGAGGGCGCGGATCTGCCCCACCTCGGCCCAGAGGGGCTGGTGGTTCGGCTGGGCGACGGGAGCTTCTCCAGGGTGCTCGAGTAGCGCCTCCGGCGCCTCGGGAGCATCCCGCCAAGGGTGACTTGTGGTCACGCGCCCATCTTTGATACCCTGCTGTTCATGTGGATCGACCTCGGCGCCCTGAGTCCCAATCAAGTTTACTTCACCCTGACACAGGCTCTGGTGCCCCGGCCCATTGCCTGGGTCCTCTCAGAGAACCCTGACGGCGGCCTGAACCTGGCTCCTTTCTCGTACTTCACCGCAATCAGCAGCGATCCTCCGCTGGTGCTCATCTCCACGAGCCGCAAGCCCACGGGCGAGCCCAAGGACACGCGGGTGAACATCGAGGCCCGGGAGGACTTCGTGGTGATGATCCCCCACAGGGAGCTGCTCGAGGAGATGAACTCGAGCTCTGCCACGTTCCCCTTCGGGGTCTCCGAGGTGGAGGCCCTGGGGCTCTCGACCGTGCCATTCGAGGGCTCGCGCCTG
>JAVEWA010000239.1:0-9648 GCA_034004785.1 Polyangia bacterium | reverse complement strand
ACCGGAACAGCCCGGCGGACAGGTGCCTCCACCACCGCCGGGACCCCACACCTTGCCGCTGCAGCACGGTACACAGCTCGGCTCGCAAAGCCCATCCTGAGAATTGCACACCGGCGTTGAACCGGAACAAATACCGCAGGGCTTCCCATGCCGCTCACCGCACTCGTATCCGATGCAGGGGTCCACGCACTGACCATCGGCGGTGCAGTAGGGCGTCTCGCCACCGCAGGTGCCGCAAAGCACGTCGTTCACGCCGGAGCCGCACTCCCGGCCGGCGCAGGCGCTCAGACAGATGTCGTGCTCGCCGCAGTAGAATCGGCCCGGGCAGTCCTTGTCGCCCTTGCAGTAGGTGAAAAGATCGCCCGTCCAGCGGCAGCCGGCAGATGGCGAGAGCAGCATTACGCCGAGGACCGCCGGTGCGAGCGCGTGCAGCCGTCGAGTTGTGGCGAGGACCGAGCAGACAGAAGGCCGGCGTCTCACGCGGCCACGTCCTTCACTCAAGTCGATGACATCGAGGATATCGATGTCGTCACGGGCATCGAGGGCATCGAAACCACTGCTACTATCGAGACTCATGACTCACCTCGCTTCCAGCATCGCGCGTCGAGCCCCGAGGGCAGGACGCTGCCTGAACCAGAGGGTATTTCGCCGCTAGAACCTCGCCTCGGCGCCGAGCCAGCCGGGCAGCACGAAGCTCTTCTTGTCGCTTGGGCCCCAGCTCGACTGCGCGTAGCCGGGACCGAGCTGGAGGTACATGGCGAAGTAGCGCCCCATGCGAGCCCGCAGGCCGACCAGCAGATCCGCCTCCAGGGTCCAGGGGGCTTTCGTCATGCCCACGGCGATCCGCGGCGTGACGATGAGGTCGAGCCACCGCCACGACCAGGGCTTCACCCGCAGCTCCGTGAGGAACACGACGGGGTAGAAGCCGAGCCCCGCGTGCAGCTCCACCCATCGGGGGAAGCTCCAGCCGACGACCAACGCACCCGCCACACCGTCGGGAGCCGGGTAGAGCCTGACCGCACCCTCGAGCCGGAGTCGAAAGCCGCAGTCCCCCTGGAGGTACTGCTTGTACAGGGCCTCGTGGCGCGACCACTCGCCCCTGAGCGCGTCGTTGCCGACCCGGCAGGCACGGTACCCGGAGTCGATGACGGCCTGCCGACGATCGCGCTCCGCCTCGAGCGCGCGAAGGGAATCGGCCCGCCGCCGGCGCTCCTTTGCCTGCTCGGCATCCGAGATACAACGGAACTCCGCCTCGTCGCAGGTGAAGCCCGAGTCGCAGGACTTGCCGTACTCCTTGCCGCACTCGGCCACGCCAGCTACGGCCGAGTCGGCGTCGCAGCCCCCTGTGAAGCCGTCCGCCACGAAGGGCGCAGCGATGCGGTTCGAGTCACCGCCGGTTCCCAGCCGCTCCCTGTCCACCTCGACCTGGACCTTGTGCGCACCGCGTCGTTTCGGCGAGCAGTACGAAAGCACGTGAAAGGAACGCCCCAGTTCGTCCAACCGACGCGCTAGCTCCCCCACGATCTCCTCGTTGCTCAGCTGTTTCCAGTCCTCATAAGAAAAGCACATGCGCGGATCCGCCAGACGGCAAAGAACGTTCCTGTCCACCTCGCCACCCACGCTGATGGTTGCGACCATGAACCGTCGTGTCTGGTCCAGCTTCTGGCTGCTGGTGCCGGCGCCGAGCCCCTGCCTGAACCTCGAAGCCTCAGTGAAGTTACGGCGGTTGGCCTGATCCGTGCCGTCCGTCAGGATGGCGAGGAATCCCTGGGCGAACTTGTCCTGATGCTTTTTCATCCGGTCTCGAAGATGCTCGAGCCCCTTGATGTAGGCACCATAGAGGTTGGTTGAGCTGTCCCGACTCTGCCAGGTAGCGAGTCTGTCTATGGCTTGGTTGAGCACTCCCTCCTCCCTCGTATAGTCTTGAAGTAGATGGATCTCCTCGCTCCCATCGAACACGGCGAGCGCTATGGACTGGTTGCGGATCAGGCTCCTCGTGAGCACCCTGGCCCCTCCCTGCAAGCTTGCAATCCCACCAGGTGCCTTCTGCACGCTTCCCGACATGTCGAGAAGCAGAAGAAAGAAGATCTGCGAGCCCACGCGCCTCGGCAGGATGACCTGCTGGCTCTCGTACTTGGAGACTGCGCGGCCCTCCCGGTCGTCGGGTGACTCTCGAACGATGAAGTCGTCCCCCTTGAGGCGCGTCACGGGGTTGCCCTTGCAGTCCGTGGTCTGAAACATGAGCTGTACATTGCTCGGAAGGCTCCAGCGGGCGTTCACTGGATGGAGCCTGATGCAAGAGGGCAGCCGCTGCTCCTTGGCGAGGGTGGGCAACGCGATCCGCTGGTGCAGGCACACCCGCAGAGGCTCGGGCTTCTTCGGCCGCGTGGGGCAGCAGGCGGCAAAGAGGAGCGTCGTCGGAAGGAGAAGGACGATGGGCGGCAGTAACCGGGATGGGGCGGCGGATCGGGTGTCACTCGATGGGGCGAGCGAGGCCTCGCGACCCTGCTCAGAGTCATAGGCTCCTACGAGATGAGATGAGATGAGATGAGATGAGATGAGATGAGATGCAACTTGCGTGCAAATCGTGGGATGATCGCTCCCGGCATGGTTCGCTCCTTAGTCTTTGGCCTAATCCCGTTGTCCTCTTGCCAGTTTGTCGAGCGGCTCCCACTGGTCCGGATCCTCGGAGAGGGACCCTACGGAAGTCGGATAGAAATATGTACCATTCATCGGGCCTCGGATCACCAAAAACCTTTGGACGGGGTAGGGTAGATTGGGGCGCCGTGCGGCGTTGCCGCCGTCGGTTTCGAGCGGACGCGACGCCAGGCACACGCTTAGCCCACACGTGAGAACGACAAAGCACTGCCGAGCAGCGGTTGCGCGCGCAGCTTCCGCGGATTTCGAGTCAAACCCGTGGACGAATCTCTCCCCCGTGTCTAACATCCATTGCCGACTGTCGCCTGGAAGCGCCCACAAGGGCTCTCGCGCAGTTTGGCGCGAGCCCCACATAACCTGAGCTCGGAGACACCCCTTGCGAGTTACACGCACCCAACTAATCCTGCCCGCCGCAGCCATCGCCGCAGCCATCGCCCTTTCCGGCGGCTGCGACTCCAACAAGAAGAAGTGCAAGCCGACTTCCTGCGCGGCCGAGGGCAGGGCGTGCGGGGAGATGGATGACGGCTGCGGCCATCTCCTGACCTGCGGCGACTGCGAAGGAGACCACACCAGTTGCGACGAGGTTCAGGGGCAGTGCGTCTGTGCGCACGACACCTGCGGAGCCGAGTGTTGCGGGCCAGATGAGCGCTGCGACGGATATGTGTGCGTGGAGCGGGGCTGGGTGGGAGTGGGCCTTCAGGACGTGAGGGCTCCGGATGCCTTCACAGTCGTGATCGCCCTGGACGCCGACACGGGCCCCACCGCGCCGACCCGACTTCTGTCCTATGGGATCACCTCTTCCAAGGGCTCTTTGACGGTGCAAGGGGCCCAGTACGCCCCCGCCTCCCGGGAGATCACCCTCACCACCTCGAGACAGAAGCTCGGGGTCTCCTACACCCTCACCATCCACACGGCCCCGGACTCCCCAGAGGACCTGAGCGCCGATTTCCTTGCCGCGGACAGGGCGCGATTCTGGGTCTCCGACTTCAGCGATCCCAACTTCGGCGACTACGAGATCTGGGCTTACAGGGCCGCCGTGGGCACCCATTCGGTGGCCTACATCGAGGAGGGGCACTCCGCCACGGACACCGCCGAAGCCCTCGCCGACTTCGACGAGAACATCTTCCCCACCCTCACCCAGGCCTACGCAGCGGCGCCCGACTTCGATGGGAACGGGCGCATCGTGCTGCTGGGCCTCGACGGCCAGGGCTACTATGGCGGCTACTTCAATCCCGTGAACCAGTTCTCCGACGCCGACACCTGGGCCTGGTGGGGTCTCCACTCCAACGAGATGGAGATCGTGCACGTGAACATGCTCGCAAGCACCTGGTACGCCAAGGAGGTCGTTACCCACGAGTTCGGGCATCTCCTCTACCATCACCGGCACGGGCTGCAGGAACAGTACTGGGCCTACCATGACGAGGGCTTCGCGGAGGTAGGCTGCCACCTGGTCTATGGCGCCAACGATTACGCCGTGGACTACTTCCTGGCGGATCCGTCCAGCGTCATCCGAAACGGTCTATCCCTGGTGCACTGGACCTACGCCCAGTACGAGAACTACGTGCTGGCCTATCTGTTCTGGATGTACCTCGCCTCCAGAGCTGGAGGCCTGCCGAGCCTGCACGACCTCTTCGACCTGCCCTCTGGTGACCCTGCCGACGTGGGCCAGTGGATCACCGAAAACCTCGGAAGCGACTTCGCCACCACGCAGATGGAGGGCATGGCTGCCTCCTGGGTTCAGGACGCCACCGGCATCTTCGGCTTCTCGGGCCTGGTGGATCTCCAGGGACGCCGCCCCAACACCGTGACCGCGGGCACCACCAGCCTGGCTCTTCCTCCCTTCGGAGGGGCCTTCTTCCGGCTGGCCCAGGACAGCGTGGGCTACCCTGGCACGGAGGGCCCCAACATCGTCTATTTCGGCATCACCGGCTCGGGAGACGTGGATCCAGAGGCGCCCTTCGACATTCGGAGCGGGGCTCTGCTGGTGTTCAACACGAGCCAGAACACGCAAAGCGCCCCCACCGAGCCCTCCGGCCCATTCCTCCCGGCGCTCCTCCCGGCGCTCCTCCCGGCGCTCCTCCCGGCCATCTCCCTCCCTGCCAGCTCTCCGACACCCATCCCCCGAGCCTGGTTGAGCCCCCCACCCCTGAATCCCGAGCGCCTGGACGTCCTGCGCTCCTGGCGAGAGCATGCCCTGCGGCGCGCTCGGAGCGAGGGCTGGCAGGTACCAGATCGGTGATGACCGCAGGGAGCCGAGAGATCGATGTGACCAGGCAGAGCATCGCCCACGCCTCGCGGCCGCCTCTCACCCCGGCCCGGTGACCCGGGGGACACAAATTCGTCCCTGGCCATGTTCCCGTCTTGCAGATCACGTCAACGAGGCGATGTCGCCGATGGCGCTCCAGGGCAAGACCTCGGCTGCCCTTCTCGTCTGGCGATCATTGCCGCCATATACCAGGTGGGGGCGGAGCGATCGATCCTTGGCGAGTGACTGCCAACGCTCCAGCCCTTCGAACCAGTCGGAGGCAATGGTCGCCCCGGACTTCACCTCGATGGGCAACAGCATCCCGGCTCGGTCACAGACGATGTCCACCTCATGCCCGGTGTTGTTACGCCAGAAGAAGAGATTGTCCTCCTTGGCTCGGTTGAATCTGGACTTGCGGAGCTCCGACAGAACCCAGGTTTCGAATAGGGCGCCGCGGACAGGGTGCATGCTGAGCTGCTCGGGGTTTTCTATGCCAAGGAGCCTGGCGGCCAGGCCCGTGTCGTTGAAATAGAGCTTGGGAGTCTTGACCAAGCGCTTGCGAAAGCTCTCATGGTGGGGGCGCAGGCGGAAGGCGATCGAGCTCACCTCCAGGATCGAGAGCCAGCCTTTCACGGTCTTTTGGTCAATGCCCAGGTCCGCGCCCATTCTTGCCATGTTCAAGAGCTGACCAGTGCTGGCGGCGCAGAGCCTCAAGAAGCGCTGGAAAACGATGGAGTCGCGAACGCTCACGAGCTGTCGCACGTCCCGCTCGAGGTAGGTTGCAACATAGGCGTTGTACCAACGCTCGTGTGAGACCCTCTCTGCGTGGACCGGGGGATAGCCGCCGCAGAGGAGCAACTCGTCGAGGGTCTCGGGCTGGACTGTGCTACCTGTCAGCTCATGCAGGCTAAGAGGCAGGAGGGTGATGAGCCCAACCCTGCCGGCGAGAGACTGGGAGATACCCTCCATCAGGCCGAGATGGTGTGAGCCAGTGAGGATGAAGCGCCCCTTCTCCGGCGAGGCGTCCAGGAGACCTTGAAGGTAAGAAAGGAGCTCTGGGCACCGCTGGACCTCGTCGAGTATTGCGCCTCCCTCTATCCGCGTGAGGAAGCTGCGCGGATCCCGGGAGGCGAACTCGAGATAGTCCGGGGCCTCCAGAGAGATGCACTCCTTGTCGGGAAACACGTGCTTCGCCAAGGTCGTCTTGCCGGATTGCCTCGGCCCCACAATAGCAACGGCTCGAAACTCCCCTGCTAGCTGTCTCAGGGTCTCCTCGGCTTGCCTGACGATGTACATCATAGAGACGAGCCAACTCGAGATCGCAACCGAGAACCGTTGAGGCTGCCGCCAGCTCGTCGATCCGGGCGGTGTTCTCTCTCGTTCGCTGGGACCTGTGGGCGCCGTAGTAGAGCTCACCCAGCACGGTGGAGCACAGGAACACCTCCGGGGCCTCGGCCAGGGCAGCGACGATCTCGGGTGCCCCGCCCAGCAGCCCGACCACGATGTTGGTGTCCAGCAGGAACCTACCACCCGTTATCGATATGCTCGCACCCGATCGAGATGGCCTGGCTCATCTGCTCGGCGTCCTGCAAGGGGATGGACCCGGCGAACGAGGTGAGGACGCTCCCCGCCACTCCCCGCGGCGGGGCGAGCGTCTGCACCAGCCCGATCACCCGCTCCTGCAGCTCGAGCGGAAGGGATTCGAAGGCCTTCAGGAACTCGGCTCTGCTCGCACTCACGGTCCGGCGCCTCCTTCTTCATGGTATCCCACCTCCCGGGAGGCGTCCACCGATCCGATGTGGTTCGCCACAATGCAGACCAAGCTGAGAGCACACGATATCTCGAAGCTGCTGCCCCTGGGGCCCCCGGGAGCGAGCATTGGCGAGGCACAGTCCCTTCCTGGGTACCGAAATACCATGGGTTGATCAAGCGGGCCCACTCGCTACACTCTGGGGCCATGTCCGAGCCGGCCACGTCAGCGCTCCCAGGGACCCAGCTCGGGGACTTCGTCCTCGAGGGGCTCCTCGGCCAGGGCGGCGGCGGCACGGTGTACGCCGCCCGCTGGGGGCACCGGCCCGTGGCCCTCAAGGTGCTGCGGGAGGACCTGCTCTCCGACCCGAGCGAGCGGCGGCGCTTCCTGGATGAGGCGAAGCTGCTCGCGGAGGTGAACCACCCCGGCGTGGTGCGCATCCTGGGCTATGGAGCCCTGCCCGACGGCAGGCCATACCTTGCCATGGAGCGGCTCGAAGGCGAGAGCCTGGCCGAGCGGGTGAGGAGAGGCCCGATGGAGCCCGAGGAGGCCCTCAGGCTCCACGCCCAGCTCGCCCAGGCGGCGCAGGCCCTGCACGATCGCGGCCTGGTGCACAGGGACATCAAGCCCGAGAACGTGTTCCTCGTGCAGGACGGCCTGCACGCAGTGCTCCTCGACTTCGGCATCGCCAAGCCCCTGGGCGCCCCCGCCTCAACGGTGACCCGGCAGGGAGGAGTGCGAGGGACCCCGGCCTACATGGCTCCGGAGCGCTTCTTCGGCGCTCCCGCCTCCCCTGCCACGGACATCTACGAGCTCGGGGTGGTGCTCTACGCCATGCTGACCGGCAGGCTCCCCTGGGAGCTCTCCGAGGATCCCGTCTCCCGCCTGAGCCCCCTGCGGCCTTCGGCCATTGGGTGCTCGCTCCCAGGACGGCTGGAGGATGCGCTCCTGTCGGCGCTCTCCACCCGGGCGGAGAACAGGCCGGGCTCCCCGGCCATCTTCGCCGCACACCTCGAGGAGGCCATGCGGCAGCCGGGAGCGCGGCCCGCGAGAAGAACGGCGGACCTGGAGGCCCTGGGCTTCTGCACAACCCAGGCCACCCCTTCCAGGGCAGAGGTCCCATTTTGGGGCCAGACAACACGCTCCCGGGCCACTGGCGAGCACATCCCTGCCCTGCCAGCCCCGAGCACAGGGCTCCGGCAGGGGCTCCGGCCAGGGCTCCGGCAGGGGCTCCTTGGGGCGGGCGCCCTGGCCCTGCTGCTGCTCGCGGGAGGAGTCACGGCCATGGTGGCGCTCACCCGCAGGACGAGGCCCGTCGGAGAGCAGACGCCAGCGCTCCTGGTCCCTGCGTCGCTTCTCGAGGGGCACGAGTTCGACCGGCTCGCCTGGGGGCTGCACGGAGCCGACACGTTCCTCTTCCTCAGGCTGCGCCACGAGGAGCTCCAGAGGAGCTCCATGTGGGAGACCTTCAGCAAGGGCCTGGCGGAGCACCCGGGCCTCGCCCTGCTCGCGAGGCTCGAGAAGCGCTGCGGGCTGGATCTCCTGAGGGAGACCCGCTGGCTGAGCGTCGGCCTCGCCGGGAGCCACGCCGCGCCTCTGGTGGACGCTGTGCTGCGCGGGAGCTGGACCCGCGCTCGGATCGAGTCCTGCCTCCAGGGCTTCGAAAGCGGCGGGAGCGGCGAGAGCGGCGAGAGCGACGCGAGGGGCGAGGGCTCCTCCAAGGCGGTGGAGCGCCTCGGGCAGGTGAGCCGGGTGCAGCTCGGAGGTCACTTCGTCTATCTCGCCTGGCCGGCCGAGGACACCTTCATGGTGAGCACCAGGAGCGCGGCCGACCCGGAGTGGTACCGGGCGCGCCTCGAGCACCGAACGCCCCTCTGGACGAGAGAGGCGATGCTTGGGGCCTTCGAGTCCCTGGACCCGGACGACACCGCCCTGCTCATAACCACCGACGCCGACTTCCAGGCCCACGAACTCCTGAAGGGGCTGCCTCGACCGGAGGCCCTAGCGCTCACCCTGCGGACGCGCAAAGACCTCCTCCTGAGGGGGGTGCTCAGCTACTCGGACCCCCAGCGCGCGACAAGCGCCGAGGAGCTCCTCCGGAGCCGCCTCGGGAGCCTCCTTGGGGAGAACGCCGTGCTCGAGCTGGTCCTGGCCTCGAAGCAGGTCACCCGCCAGGGCAAGCGCGTGGAGGTCTCGTTCCAGCTCACCGAGAGCACCTCCAGGTTGGTGGGGGTCGCCCTGGCCTCGGCCCTGAAGAGCGCTTCGTTCTCCTTGCCCGCGGGGGCTCCGAAGCCCTAGCGTCCCTGCCCCCCTGCCTGCTGCTCACCGAGCTAGGCGCTTCCCCTGCGGCGCTAAAAAAGAGACAGGCCGACTCTAGGAGCCCTTGCCAGCCTCGGACTGGTAGTGGGCCGCCAGGATCCTGGCCACCTCGGGCCGGATGAACTCCTCTGGGAGGGTCTCGCCAGCGGCGAGGCGCGAGCGCACCTCGGTGCCCGCCAGCAGGATCCAGTCGTCCCGGCCGTGATCCGGCGCGTCCCTCATCATGACCACCCTGCCGAGGCGCTTGGACCAGGCGGTGTGATCGGCCTCGAAGATCTGGATCTCCAGGGCTCCCTCGGGGACTTCCTCCCTGAAGATTGCCTGGGCGTCGAAGGGGCCGTAGTAGGAGCCCACGCCTGCGTGATCGCGCCCCACTATCAGGTGCGTGCAGCCGCAGTTCTGCCGAAAGAGCGCGTGGAGCACCGCCTCCCTCGGGCCGGCGTAGAGCATGTCGAAGCCGTAGCCGGTAACGAGCACCGTGTTCTCGGGGAAGTAGTGCCGCACCATGGCGCGGATGCAGCCGTCCCGAACGTCAGCGGGCAGGTCGCCATGCTTGAGCTTACCGAGCAGCATGTTCACCAGGATCCCGTCGGTGGGGATCCGCTGCCAGGCCATGCGGCAGAGCTCCTCGTGGGCGCGGTGCATGGGGTTTCTCGTCTGGAAGGCCACGACCTTG